>DJIP01000337.1:191-8292 GCA_002433675.1 Halomonas halophila | reverse complement strand
CCGCAGCCGTAGACCACGGCGGCGTCGATCTCTTCGGTGGTGGCGACACCGTCGTTGACCAGATGCAGCGATTCCCGCCACAGCGCTTCCATCAGGCGATCGGCGATATGCCCTTCGATCTCGCGACGCACCACCAGCGGGCGCATGTCGAGGGCCTGGTACAGCGCCTTGGCCCGCTCGGTGTGCTCGGCCTGGGTGGCTTCGCCGCCGACCAGCTCGACCAGCGGCAGCAGATACACCGGATTGAAGGGATGGGCGACGATGATCCTGCCCGGTGCGTGCTGACAGTCCTGTTGCAGGTCGCTGGGCTTGAAGCCGGAGGTCGAGGAGCCGATCAGCACTTCAGGCGGTGCCGCGGCGTCGATCTGAGCGAGGATGCTGCGCTTGAGCTCGAGGCGTTCGGGCACGTTTTCCTGGATCAGGTCGGCACCGTCCACCGCCGCTTCCAGCGAGGTCGCAAAGCGCAGGTTGTCGGGGCTTGCGCCCTCGGCCAGGCCCAGCTTTTCCAGCGACGGCCAGGCATTGTCGACGAAGGCACGGGTGCGCGCCTCGGCCCTGGGGTCGGGGTCAAAGGCGGCGACACGCCAGCCGCTGGCCAGGGCGCGGGCGATCCAGCCGTTGCCGATGACGCCGGTACCGATGACGGATAGCTGTTTCATGCTTCACCTCCGGTGGTGGCGCCGGCGACCTGGCCGGTGGACGGATCACGCAGCTTGAGGAATCGGCGAGTCTCGGCCGGGGTCATCACGCGCCCGCCAAGGTGGTTGATCATCCGATCCGCCTTTTCGACCAGCTGGGCGTTGGAGGCCAGCACCCCTTTTTCCAGGTAGAGGTTGTCCTCGAGGCCGACGCGGGCGTGGCCGCCGAGCAGTACCGCCTGGGCGGCCATGGGCATCTGGTGGCGACCGATGCCGAAGGCCGCCCAGTTGGCGTTGGTCGGCAGCTTGTTGCGCATGGCCAGCATGGTCTCGGTGTCGGCCTCGGCGCCCCAGGGGATGCCCAGGCACAGCTGGTAGAGCGGGTCTCCGTCGATCAGGCCTTCGGCTTGGAGCTGGCGGGCAAACCAGACATGGCCCAGGTCGAAGCACTCGAGCTCCGGCTTGACCCCGGCGGCCTGCACCAGGCGGGCGTGTTCACGCAGCCAGTCGGCGGAGTTGACGTAGATCATGTCGCCAAAGTTGAGGCTGCCGCAGTCCAGGGTGCACAGCTCGGGCAGCAGCTCGCCCACCGGTTCATGGCGCTGGGCTGGGGTCTGGATGTCGGTGCCGGGGCCGCCACGGGTCGGATCCTGACTGTCCGGAATCCAGTCCCCGCCGCCGCCGGCGGTGATGTTCATGACGATGTCGGTGTCGGCCTCGCGCACCCGCTCCATCACCTCACGGAAGTGATCCAGCGAGTGGCTGACGCCACCGGTCTCGGGATCGCGCACGTGGATGTGGGCGATGCTGGCACCCGCCTTGGCGGCCTCGATGCAGTCGTTGGCGATTTGCTCGGGGGTGACCGGTACCTTGTCGCTCTTGCCGGTGGTGTCGCCGGCGCCGGTCACGGCGCAGGTCAGAATGACGTTGCGGTTCATGTTGCTCTCCTCGTCGTGGATGGGCGCAGTGTGGCGAAGATGCTGGCCGGCTACTTGGCGCCATCCGACCCATAGTTGACGTTATGCGACATCATTGGCGTCGCTTCCTCGCTGTGCCAGAACAGGCGTAATGGGGAGGGCGGGGAGAGTGCGGGGAAAGGACTCGGCCACGGGCGCCACCAAAGAAGCACGTTCAACAACGTGTTGCTTCATCCAACCAATGGAAACAAGTCCCATGACCGACTTTACTCAGCACGACCTGTCCAGCGCCCCCGAAAGAAGCCGTCCCCTGCTCGAGAAGGCGCAGAAGGAAATGGGCATGATCCCGGCGCTCTATAGCGTCATGGCCGAGGCGCCGGGCGTGCTGGACGCCTATCAGCGACTGCACGAGCTGTTTCTCGCCTCGAGTCTTGGTGCCGAGGAAAAGACGGTGGTGTGGCAGGCGATCAACGTCGAGCATGACTGCGAGTACTGTGTGGCGGTCCACACGGCGGTGGCCGGAATGATGAAGGTGGACCCCGCTATTACCCAGGCGCTGCGTGATCAGCAGCCGCTGGAAGACTCACGCCTGGAGGTGCTGCGCCAGACCACGCTTGCCATCGTGCGTGATCGTGGACGTCCGGATCCGGCCGTGGTGGAGCACTTTTTCGAGGCGGGCTTCACCCGGCAGCAGCTACTGGACATCGTGCTGGGGGTGAGCCAGAAAATTCTGTCGAACTACGTCAACCACCTGGCGGACACGCCCATCGACGATGCCTTCAAGCGTCATGCATGGACGAAGGGAGCTGCAGGTATCGACGCGGCGGCTTGATCGAGCGGGCTTTCACCGGCGACGCAGTGGGGGGCAGCCAAGCGGCAGGCTGCCTTTGGTACAGGCCACTGGTAAGACAGATGCAGGCAAGAACGGAGGCTGGCAAGAGTTGAGACAGGCAAGAACCGAGAGTAGAAGCTCCGAGAGTAGAAGCACCAAGGGCGCCCGCTGGGCGCCCTTGATATATCTGGCCGGTGCCAGGATACCGCCTGGCTGTTGATGGCTGGCGATATCCAGACAGCACCGTCGCTCGCTCGCTTTAGACCTCAGGAGACCTCAGGCGCTGGCGTGAAGATCGGCAGCACCAACACCGTAGAGATCAAACGCCAGTTCGCGCCCGGCGGCGGTGAGCACCAGCCGCCCCTGGCTATTGTGGACCACCAGGGCCTGGCGCAGCAGACGGCGCAGGCGAGAGGCCTGGGAGCGTGAGCGGGTCAGAGAGTCGAGCCGATCGGCGCTGAGTCCGCGACTGGACTGGGTCATCGCCTCCAGTACCTCGCCATCGCGGTAGAGATCCTCGATAAAAGCGGTGAGGTCGATGCGCTGGGCAGTGTCGTTGTGATCAGCGGTGAGGGCCATGGTCCCATCCCGAAAGAGAAGATGGGACCAGTATACGACAATCGTCGAATAAGACAAAAGTCTATAGGCGCGTCGACCAGGATCTCAGCCGTTGACCTGACCCAGCATCAAGAACTCCAGCAGTGCCTTCTGGGCGTGCAGGCGGTTGCCGGCTTCCTGCCACACCACTGCACGAGGATCGTCGAGCAGGGTCTCGCTGATTTCCTCCCCACGGTGGGCCGGCAGGCAATGCAGGAACAGCACGTCCTTGGCGGCGGCGTCGAGCATCGCTTCGGTGACCTGGAAGCCGGCAAAGTCCGCCTCGCGACGGGCCTGCTCTTCCTCCTGGCCCATGGAGGCCCAGACGTCGGTGGTGACCAGGTCGGCGCCAGCCACGGCGGTCATCGGGTCGCGCTCGATCACCACCCGGTCACCGGCGGCGGCCAGAATATCCTCGCGGGGGTCATAGCCCTCGGGGCAGCAGATGCGCAGCTTGAAGTCGAACTGGCGAGCGGCGTTGATCCATGAGTGGCACATGTTGTTGCCGTCGCCGATCCACACCGCGGTGCGACCCTTGACACTGCCACGAAGCTCGGTCCAGGTCATGACATCGGCCAGCAGTTGGCACGGATGGTAGTCATCGGTCAGGGCGTTGATCACCGGCACGTCACTGGCGGCGGCGAACTCCTCGAGGCCCTGATGGGAAAAGGTGCGGATCATCACCGCATCGACCATCTCCGAGAGTACCCTGGCGGTGTCGCCGATGGGCTCGCCGCGCCCCAGCTGGGTGTCCCGCGGTGACAGAAACAGGGCGTGTCCGCCAAACTGCGCCATGGCGGTCTCGAAGGACACCCGGGTACGGGTCGAGGACTTCTCGAAGATCATCGCCAGGGTGCGGTTGGTGAACGGCGTGTAGGTGGGGCCGTGGGCCTTGAGGCCGTTCTTGATGGTGATGGCGCGCTGGATGAGGTAGCGCAGTTCATCCTGGCTCAGGTCCAGTAGGGTCAGGAAGTGGCGGGTGGCCATGGCATCTCTCCAACGAGGTAAAAAACGACCATCCTAGCCAGCCCCGAGGGGATGCGCAACGCGCCGCCGGGCCGTACAATGCGGCCATGCAAAGGCCGAGTGTGGCCATCGGGTATTGCCTCGTAGGAGGTAGTGCGCCCGGGCTGCATTGAAAATGGGGCGAGTTGCCCCCATTGTCCCGGTCTGCGTCACTTAGCAAGGGCGAGCAAGCCAAGCCCGTTTCAACGAGGAGCCGTGATGAGTACCACCGTCGAGAATATTCAGCGCCAGATCAGCGAAAATCCCATCCTGATCTACATGAAGGGGTCTCCGCAGCTGCCGCAGTGCGGCTTCTCCGCCCAGACCGTACAGGCGCTGATGGCCTGTGGCGAGCGCTTTGCCTTCGTCAATGTGCTGGACAACCCCGACATCCGCGCCGAGTTGCCCAAGGTGGCCAACTGGCCGACCTTCCCGCAGCTGTGGGTAGAAGGCGAACTGGTTGGCGGCTGCGACATCGTCGTCGAGATGCACAACAACGGCGAACTCGAGCCGCTGGTCAAGCAGGCCGCCGAGCGTGCCCGTCAGAACGAGGAAGGCGCTTCGGAATAGGCGCTGTTGGTGGTCGTGCGTCCGCCAGGACAGGGTCGACCCGTGACCAACCAGCATCTGCCCGCAAGGTGCTGCTTCGCCCCAATAGTTGGCAGCAACGGTTGGCACCAACGAAAAAGGCCCCGATGGTCATCGACCATCGGGGCCTTGTCGTCTTGAGCCTTCAGCGGCCGAAGGGGATCAATCCTCTTCCATGCCTTGCTCCTGCTGAGCCAGCCGCCATCCTCCCAGGTCCTTGTAGCGATTGACCATGGCGCAGAACAGCTCGGCGGTGCGCTCGGTGTCGTAGCGGGCCGAGTGCGCGGCGTTGTTGTCAAACTCGATACCGGCGGCGCGACAGGCTCTGGCGAGCACGGTCTGGCCGTAGACCAGGCCGGCAAGCGAAGCGGTGTCGAAGCTCGAGAAGGGGTGGAAGGGATTGCGCTTGATCTCGCAGCGATTGACCGCAGCATTGAGAAAGCCGTGGTCGAAGGCGGCGTTGTGACCCACCAGGATGGCTCTGGTGCAGCCGTGGGCCTTGATCGCCTTGCGCACCGGACGGAATATCTCGCCGAGTGCCTCGGATTCGCTGACCGCCACCTGCTTGCGCAGCGGGTCATCGAGGCGGATGCCGGTGAAGTCCAGCGCTGCCTGCTCCACATTGGCACCGGCAAAGGGTTCGATGTGGTAGGCGAAGGTGGCGTCGGGCAACAGGTTGCCTTCCGGGTCCATGGTCAGGGTGACGGCGGCGATCTCCAGCAGGGCGTCGGATTCCGGGTTGAAGCCGCCGGTCTCGATATCCACCACCACCGGCAGAAAACTGCGAAAACGTTGCGCCATGAGTTCGCGGGCGATCAGCTCGCTCATGCACCTCTCCTTGTCGGGCCGTGTGGGGTCAGGGGGCCTGGTTAGTGCAGGCCGAAACGGCGAAAGTCTAGCAGTTTGGGGCAGCGGCGTCCCGTGGCCGGTATTCGGCACCCCAGATGCACGCTATAATCGGCGCTCTTCGGGCGTTATTCGCGCCGCGAATGCGTTGGTCACACCATGGTTGGTTACAAGAAGGAGCCCCTAGCATGTCCGATGTAAAGAAGGTCGTGCTCGCCTATTCCGGCGGACTGGACACATCCGTCATCGTCAAGTGGTTGCAGGAAACGTACGACTGCGAAGTGGTGACCTTCACCGCTGACATCGGTCAGGGCGAGGAAGTCGAGCCTGCCCGTGCCAAGGCCGAGGCCCTGGGCGTCAAGGAAATCTACATCGAGGACCTGCGCGAAGAGTTCGTGCGCGACTACGTCTATCCGATGTTCCGCGCCAATACCATCTATGAGGGCGAGTACCTGCTGGGCACCTCCATCGCCCGTCCGCTGATCGCCCGCCGCCTGATCGAGATCGCCAACCAGACTGGTGCCGACGCGATTTCTCACGGCGCTACCGGCAAGGGCAACGATCAGGTGCGTTTCGAGCTTGGCGGCTACGCGCTCAAGCCCGGCGTCAAGGTGATCGCCCCCTGGCGCGAGTGGGACCTCAACTCCCGCGAGAAGCTGATGGCCTACTGCCAGCAGCACGATATTCCGGTGGACTTCAGCAAGAAGAAGAAGTCGCCGTACTCCATGGACGCCAACCTGCTGCACATCTCCTACGAGGGCGGCATCCTCGAGGATCCCTGGGCCGAGGCCGAGGAAGACATGTGGCGCTGGAGCGTGTCGCCGGAGGCCGCCCCCGACACCCCGACCTACGTCGAGCTGACCTTCGACAAGGGTGACATTGTGGCCATCGACGGCGAGCCGATGAAGCCCCACGAGGTGCTCGAGAAGCTCAACAAGCTGGGTGGCGACAATGGTATCGGCCGTCTGGATATCGTCGAGAACCGCTACGTCGGCATGAAGTCCCGCGGCTGCTACGAGACGCCCGGGGGCACCATCATGCTGCGTGCCCACCGCGCCATCGAGTCGCTGACCCTGGATCGTGAAGAGGCTCACCTGAAAGACGAGCTGATGCCGAAGTACGCCGAGGTCATCTATAACGGCTACTGGTGGAGCCCCGAGCGTCGCATGCTGCAGGCTGCCATCGACGAGACCCAGAAGAACGTCTCCGGTGTGGTGCGCATGAAGCTCTACAAGGGCAACGCCATCGTCGCCGGTCGCCGTTCCGACGAGTCGCTGTTCGACGAGTCCATCGCCACCTTCGAGGATGACAAGGGTGCCTACGATCAGAAGGACGCCGAAGGCTTCATCAAGCTCAACGCTCTGCGTCTGCGCATCGCTGCCGGCAAGGGCCGTCGTCAGGACTGAGTGTTAGGGTCGCGCGACAGGCCAAAGGAGTCCCTATGCTGAAGCAACTGTTCGGAGCGCTGTTCAAGGGAGACGGCAAGTCGTCGTCCCGCGCCGCGCCCGAGGCCGAAGCGGTCGAGTACCGTGGCTACCTGATCATCTCGCAACCCGAGGACCAGGGCGGTCAGTTCCGCGTCAGCGGCGTCATCCGCAAGCCCATCGAGGGCGGCGAGACCCTGGAGCACCGGTTCGAGCGTTCCGACCTGGTGCCGGGACGCGAAGCCTGTGATGCCTTGATGCGTCAGAAGGCCGAACGCTACATCGATGAAGTCGGCGACGAGATGTTCGAACCGCGCTGATTTCTCACCGCGACAACGGCGCCCCTCGGGGCGCCGTTTGTGTATGTGGCGCTCTCACCGATGGTCGCCCCGTTTCAGAAACGGTGCGGTCTATCGCTGGCTTGCGTCGCATGCGGCCTAACCCGTGCCAAGACAAGCCCCAGGATCAAGGAGAGCCCCATGATTGTCCTGCACCATCTGGAAAACTCGCGTTCGCTGCGTATCGTCTGGCTGCTGGAAGAGCTGGGCGTGGACTACGAGATCCGCCAGTACGCCAGAGATCCGAAGACGATGCTGGCACCCGCCGAACTCAAGCAGGTGCATCCGTTGGGCAAGTCCCCGGTGATCACCGATGAAGACGCCGGTGGCCGCGTGGTGGCCGAGAGTGGTGCCATCATCGATTACCTGCTCAGGCGTTTCGATACCGAGCATCGACTGTGGCCCGAGCCGTCGAGCACCGATACCACCGACTTTGTGTTCTGGATGCACCACGCCGAGGCCTCGGCCATGCCGCCACTGGTCATGAATCTGGTGTTCAGCCGACTCGGCAAACCGCCGGTGCCGGCACTGCTGCGGCCCCTGGGCAAGCTGTTTGCCGAGGGCGTGCGCAAGCAGTATCTGGGGCCGGAGATCCGACGTCTGATGGACTTCTGGGAGCACAGCCTGGCGGGGCGCGAATGGTTTGCCGGCGAGCGCTTCAGTGCGGCCGACGTACAGATGAGCTTTCCACTGCTGGCGCTGGAAGGGCGCGACCAGCTAGGCGATCATCCGCAGCTTGCCGCCTTTGTCGTGCGCTGTCGCCAACGGCCCGGCTATGTCCGCGCCGTCGAGCGGGGAGGGGAGCTGTCGTTGTAACCCTGTGCAGAAGGCCGCTGGCACATCGCCTGGCAGAAAGGGTCCTGGGGGAATGGCCTTATGAGAATGGCCTTATGGGAAGTGCCTTGAGGGAAGTGCC
>DJIP01000337.1:0-155 GCA_002433675.1 Halomonas halophila | reverse complement strand
AGCCTGGAAGGGCGAGAATGGTTCGCGGGCGAGCGCTTCAGTGCCGCCGACATACAGATGAGCTTCCCGCTGCTGGCGCTGGAAGGTCGTGGCCAGCTGGGCGACCACCCGCAGCTTGGCGCCTTTGTCGAGCGCTGTCGCCAACGGCCCGGCTA
>DJIP01000365.1 GCA_002433675.1 Halomonas halophila | reverse complement strand
CTAAAGTGGGTCGTGCAAAACCGCGCCCGAGAAGGCTCGCTTGCCGGAGGCTCAATGATCGCCGAGCGCCCGTACTGCCTCGCGCACCTGGTCGAAGTCGAAGCCGCGCCCGGCCAGAAAGCGTTCACGTCGAGCACGGTCCCTGGCATCCGCTGGTACCTCTCGGCCGAAGCGCCGCTCCAGCGCCTCGCTCGCCAGTCGATACCAGTCGACGGACTCCTCGCGCTCAACGTCAGCCAGCGCCTCCCTGGCCAGCGCTCGATCGATGCCCCTCTGGCCCAGTTCCGCCAGCATCTTCACCGGCCCCTGCCCCCGCATCAGCCGCCCACGCAGAAAGCTCTCGGCGAAGCGCCGGTCGCTCTGCAGGCCTTGATCGGCAAGCGCGTCCAGGGCGTGGTCAATGTCCTCGACAGCGTGCCCCTTGGCCAGCAATCGCCCTCGCAGCTCCTCGCGGCCGTATTCGCGACGCGCGAGCAGATCGATGGCGTGCTCGCGCGGGGACATCTGGCTGACGGCCTTGTGCATATTGTCTCCTGATGACTCGGGACGGCGGGCGCCAGTGGCGCCCGCCCTTCACAAACGCCTCGGGCCCCTGTCGAGGGGCCCGAGGTGAGTCTGACGGTTCAGCTTCCGAGGCCGTGCCGGCCTGCTGCGGGTCGACCCGTTACAGCAGGTCGTCGCCAAGGTCGTCACCGGCGGGCGCTGCGGCTTCCGCTTCCTTCTCGTTCTTCTTCGGCTCCGGCTGGGTCAGCAGTTGGGCACGAATCTGGGACTCGATCTCTTCCATGATGGCCGGGTTGTCCTCGAGGAACTGGGCAGCGTTGGCCTTGCCCTGGCCGATCTTGTTGCCCTGGTAGCTGTACCAGGCACCGGCCTTGTCCACCAGCTTGCACTGAACACCCAGGTCCACCACCTCGCCGGCGTGGTAGATACCCTTGCCGTAGAGGATCTGGAATTCGGCCTGGCGGAAGGGCGGCGCCACCTTGTTCTTGACCACCTTGACCCGGGTCTCGTTACCGGTGACCTCGTCGCCTTGCTTGACCGAGCCGGTACGCCGGATATCCAGACGCACACTCGAGTAGAACTTCAGGGCGTTACCGCCGGTGGTGGTCTCGGGGCTACCGAACATCACCCCGATCTTCATGCGGATCTGGTTGATGAACACCACCATGCAGTTGGCGTTCTTGATATTGCCGGTAATCTTGCGCAGCGCCTGGGACATCAGGCGGGCCTGCAGGCCGACGTGGGAATCGCCCATCTCGCCCTCGATCTCGGCCCTGGGCGTCAGCGCCGCCACCGAGTCGATGATGATCACGTCGACGCCACCGGAACGCACCAGCATGTCGCAGATTTCCAGCGCCTGCTCACCGGTATCCGGCTGCGACACCAGCAGATCGTCCAGATTGACGCCGAGCTTCTCGGCGTAGCTGGGATCGAGGGCATGCTCGGCGTCGATAAAGGCGCAGGTCTTGCCGTCCTTCTGGGCCTGGGCGATCACCGACAGTGTCAGGGTGGTCTTGCCCGAGGACTCCGGACCAAAGATCTCCACCACTCGGCCATAAGGCAGACCGCCGATGCCAAGTGCGATATCGAGACCCAACGAGCCGGTGGATACCGACGGCATCACCACCCTGGGAGCGTCTCCCAGACGCATCACCGTGCCCTTGCCGAACTGACGATCGATCTGGGAAAGGGCGGCGTCCAGCGCCTTGCTGCGGTTCTGATCCTGCGCCATTACGGAGCTCCTGTAGACAATGGATCGGGGCCGAGCACCGTGCCCGTGTCCCCATCGGGCCCTGCGCCGGACCCTGGCAATTACTGTATGACTGAACAGTAGTATGACGAAATTTGCGGGCGACGACCAGCCCTTGGATGTGACGAATCGACCGTATAGGGCGAATCAATAGTGGGTGAGGGGTTAATCGCCGCAGCGACACGCCTGCGGGGCCGGAATGCTTGCGCCCCACGCCCGGGACACGGCGTTGGACGTACGCCCCTGGGTACCTCAAGGGCATCGTCTGCTGGGCTCAGGGCAGGCTATCGAGCCGCCGGATCAGCCCTTCGAGCGCATGAAGTACCGCTGCCTGGCGAACCTCATCGCGGCCACCGGCGAAGCGCTGCCGATCGGCCTCGAGCCGCCCGTCGACGGCGAAGGCAAACCACACCGTGCCGACCGGCTTTTCATCGCTGCCGCCATCCGGCCCGGCGACACCACTGACCGAGACGCCAAGACGAGCACCGCTGTCGCGGCAAGCCCCCTCGACCATCGCCTCCACCACCGGCTGACTGACGGCACCATGGGCATCCAGGGTCTCGCCAGGCACCCCCAGCAGCCGCTGCTTGGCGGCGTTGGAATAGGTCACGTAGCCGGTCTCGAAGTAGCGTGAACTGCCAGCGATATCGGTGATAGCGGCGGCCACGCCGCCACCGGTACAGGACTCGGCGGCGGTCACCGAGACCCCTCGCTCGACGCACAACTCGCCCAGCCGAATCGCCAGGCGACGAACACTATCGTTTGCATTTGCCATCGAGGGGCCCGTCCTATCTGGTGAAAACAGGCTGTCACGATACGACATCACGACAACAATGACAGGCACGTCGTCGCCTCGGAAACGTCTTGCCACAAGAACCGCGACGACCAGCCGATAGGCGCAGCGCCCACCTACGCATCGCGGCGACCGTGGTCGCCGCGATAGTGATACCTGTCATCCTGGCAGATTCAGCGCTTGGCAATGATCCAGATGGCGTGGACGATACCGGGGATGTAGCCCAGCAGGGTCAGCAGGATATTGAGCCAGAAGTGCAGACCAAAACCCACCTGCAGGAAGACGCCCAGCGGGGGCAGCAAGATCGCGAGAATGATGCGTACAACGTCCATATGACAGCTCCTTTGAATAGTCCGTAAAGACAGTTCCTTGTTGGCGACTCCTTGAGAGAGTCCCGCAAGGGAAGAGAGTTCCTTGAAAATCGCTCCGCACTCACCAGAAAAGGCGTCGACCGATCACCCACAAGGGTAGACGGACACCCTCTGGCCCCACAAATGCTGCATCGTGGATACATCATGCTGACACGCCTTGCCCCCGGGAAGAAACCCCGAGACGGATCTCGGCACAGCGGTACAGGCGCGCCCTGCCCCCATGCTATCCTTGACGCCTTTCGCCAGCGTCCCTCGCGATGCCGGCCCGCCGCCGACGACACATCAACATCGCTTCGAGATCCCATGAACGACATGGCCAAGCCCAGCGCCCCCAGCCATACGCCGATGATGACCCAGTACCTGCGGATCAAGCGCGAGCACCCCGAGGTGCTGCTGTTCTACCGCATGGGGGACTTCTACGAGCTGTTCTACGAGGACGCCAAGCGCGCCGCCGCGGCCCTCGACATCACCCTGACCCAGCGCGGGCAGTCCGCCGGCAAGCCGATCCCCATGGCCGGCATTCCCTATCATAGCGCCGAGGGCTACCTGGCACGCCTGGTCAGCGCCGGCGAGTCGGTGGCGATCTGTGAACAGATCGGCGACCCGGCCACCTCCAAGGGACCTGTGGAACGCAAGGTCGTGCGTATCGTCACCCCCGGCACCCTGCACGACGAGGCTCTGCTCGACGCCCGTCGCGACAACCTGCTGGTGGCGATCGCGCCCCAGGGAGAGCGCATCGGGCTGGCCTGGCTCGAGGTCTCCAGCGGCCGCTTCAGCGTGCTCGAGGTGGAAAGCGAGGCGGAGATGCTGTCGGAGCTGACCCGCCTGGACCCGGCGGAGCTGCTGGTACCCGAGAGCACCGAGCTGCCGCCAGCGCTCGGTGAACGCCGCGGCTTGCGTCGTCAGAGCGACTGGCTGTTCGACCACGAGAGCGCCCACCGGGTGCTGTGTGATCAGTTCGGCGTGCAGGACCTCAAGGGATTCGGCTGCGCCCACCTGCACGCGGCGATCATCGCCGCCGGGGTGCTGGTGGACTACGCCAGAGACACCCAACGCAGCGCCCTGCCCCATGTCACCGCCATCGGCGTCGAGAGTCGCGACGACACGGTGGTCATCGACGCTGCCAGTCGGCGCAATCTGGAGATCGACACCAACCTCGGCGGGGGCGGCGACAACACCCTGGCCAGCGTCCTCGACACCACCACCACCGCCATGGGCTCTCGCCTGCTCAAGCGCTGGCTCAACCGACCGCTGCGTGATCGCGAACAGGTCATGGGACGCCAGGCGGCCATCAGTCTGCTGCTCGACCAGGACGGCCACGAGCCACTGCGCGATGACCTCAAGGCGATCGGTGACGTCGAGCGCATTCTGGCCCGGGTCGCACTCAACAGTGCCCGACCGCGGGACCTGGCACGGCTACGCGATGCCCTGAACGCCCTGCCGGCGCTCGAAGCGAGCCTTGCCGGCTACGCCGACGGCACCACGCTCGACGGCCTGCGCCAGCACATTCGCCCCTTCCCGGAGCTGGCCGAACTGCTGACCCGAGCCCTGGTCGACAATCCCCCCGTGGTGATCCGCGACGGCGGCGTCATCGCCGAAGGCTTTGACGACGAGCTCGACGAGCACCGGGGCCTGGCTGAACACGCCGGCGACTACCTGGTGAAGCTCGAGACCCGCGAACGCTCGCGCACCGGGCTTGCCGGACTCAAGGTCGGCTACAACAGGGTCCACGGCTACTACATCGAGATCCCCCGCGCCCAGGCCAAGGAGGCCCCGGCCGACTATATTCGCCGTCAGACGCTGAAGAACGCCGAGCGCTTCATCATCCCGGAGCTCAAGGAGTTCGAGGACAAGGCGCTGTCGGCCAAGTCCCGTGCCCTGGCCAGGGAAAAGCTGCTGTACGACGGCCTGCTCGACAGCCTCAACGCCGAGCTCGCCAGACTGCAGGCGACGGCCAGGGCACTGGCCGCCCTCGACGTGCTGTGCACCCTGGCGGAGCGCGCCCGAGCGCTCGACTTCGTCCGCCCGAGCCTGTCCGAGACCTCCGGCTTCGACATCCGCGGTGGTCGCCATCCGGTGGTCGAACAGGTCAGCGACGGCCCCTTCGTGCCCAACGACCTGCGCATGGACGACGATCGCCGCATGCTGGTGATCACCGGCCCCAACATGGGCGGCAAGTCGACCTACATGCGCCAGGCCGCCCTGATCACCCTGCTCGCCCACAGCGGCAGCTTTGTGCCCGCAGACAGCGCCACCATCGGCCCGGTGGATCGCATCTTCACCCGCATCGGCTCCAGCGATGACCTGGCTGGCGGACGCTCCACCTTCATGGTGGAGATGACCGAGACCGCCAATATCCTGCACAACGCCACCGACCACAGCCTGGTGCTGATGGACGAGATCGGCCGGGGCACCAGCACCTTCGACGGCCTGTCGCTGGCCTGGGCCACGGCTGAGCACCTGGCAAAGAACATCCGG
>DJIP01000085.1 GCA_002433675.1 Halomonas halophila | reverse complement strand
GTGGCAGCGGTGACCGCGCGCCTCAAGGGCCTCGCCCCGGCCCAGCTGGAACACGCACTCGGCATCGCCGAATTCTATGGTCCGCGCAGCCAGATGATGCGCTGCATCGATCACCCCACCATGCTCAAGGATGGCTCCGGCTGGGGTGCCCAGGCCGGTGTCGCGGCCACGCTGCTGGCCGAGGACGGCTTCACCGGCGCCCCGGCGGTGACCCTGTGCGACGAGCAGCAAGCCGCGGTATGGGGCGATCTGGGACGGCGCGACTACCTGTCACAACAGTACTTCAAGGCCTATCCGGTATGCCGCTGGGCCCAGCCGGCGGTGGAGGCGGTACTCGCCATACCCGCCGCCGAACGCCAGGTGGACAACATCGAACGCATCGAGATCACCACCTTCCACGAGGCCAGACGCCTGCACACCATCGCCCCGACCACGACCGAACAGGCCCAGTACAGCCTGCCCTGGTCGGTCGCCTGCGCCCTCGATCGAGGCACCATCGACGTCGCCGCCATCAGCCGGGACCTCGGCGACGACGATCTCGTGGCGCTGTCACGGCGGGTGACGATCACCGAATGCGATGACTGCAACGCACGCTTTCCGGCCGAGCGCTGGGCCAGCGCGACGCTGCACCTGCGCGATGGTCGCCGTATTCAAAGCCCTGCCATGGAAGCCCGCGGCAACCCCCACAATCCGCTGAGCGATGACGAGATCGCGGCCAAGTTTCAGGCCCTGGCAAGCCCGGTGCTGGGCGCACGTGCCGAAGATATCGAGGAGGTCGTCGCCACCCTGGAAACACGCCCTATCGGCGACCTGCTGAGGTTGCTGGGACAACCTTGAACGCTCGAGTTCAGGGCGTCGAACGAGGCAAGGACCAACGAGGGTGACAAGGGCCGCAAAAGCGCCAAGGATAGACAGATAAGACCGCTACCCGAGGCTTCGACATGCCCTTCTCCCACTCCGACGTCATCCTGATCACCGGCGGCTCCCGCGGCATCGGCCGCGCCACCGCTCTGGCCTGCGCCGGTGCCGGTGCGCGAGTCGCCTTCAGCTACCGCAGCGATGACGCTGCCGCCAGGGACACCCTGGCAGCCTGCCTGGCGTTGACCGGCGAAGACGGCGCCATTGCCGTCAAGGCCGACGTGGTCGAGGAGCCCCAGGTGATGGCGCTGTTCGCTACTACGCGACAACGCCTGGGCCCGATCACCGGGGTGGTCAACAACGCCGGTATCGTGGCGCCCTCCATGCCACTGGCAGACATGTCATTGGAGCGCCTGCGTCAGGTGGTCGACACCAATGTGCTCGGCGCCCTGCTGGTGGCCCGGGAGGCCGCGCGCGCCCTGGTCGACCATGGCGCCCTGGTCAACGTCAGCTCCATGGCCTCTCGCCTGGGCTCGCCCAACGAGTACGTCGACTACGCCGCCAGCAAGGGGGCACTGGATACGCTGACCATCGGCTTGAGCAAGGAACTGGGCCCCCGTGGCATTCGCGTCAATGCCGTACGTCCAGGGCTGATCGAGACCGATATCCATGCCCGGGCAGGTCGACCGGAGCGGCTGGCTGAACTCGGGCCCGGCTGTCCGCTGGGGCGTGCCGGTCGTCCGGAAGAGGTCGCCGAGGCCATCGTCTGGCTGCTCTCCGACGCGGCCTCCTATGTCACTGGGGCCTTTATCGACCCCGCCGGAGGGCGCTAAGGCTCGTCTGACAAGCGCCTGCTTTCGCCGGCGCTTGACCCAGGTCGTCTCGCCGTCTGTCTCAAAGGCGTATAGAAGATGTTGCTGTCAGGCATTATTTCGGCCCCGGGCGGTCCGGGGCCTCAAACGGAGCCGCTTCTATGGACACTCGCTTCTATCTCCTTATCGCCGCGGTCCTCGTCGGGCTGGCCGTCATCCACTGGATCGGCTTTCGCCTGCTCAAGCGCAAGCTGCAGCCGCCCCACGAAAGCGATGCCATCCGCGACGCAACGCCCGGACGCAGCAGAGACAACAGCGACAGCAGTGAGGAACGTTGATCCGCCGGGCAAATTGCGGCACCTTGTGGCGCCCTGCCCCCACCCTCAGGAATTCCAGCAATGCAGCATCAGGCCAAGCAGCATCAGGACCAGCTACAGGTCGCCTGCGCCCAGATCAACGCGCGCCTTGGTGACGTCGAGGCCAATCTCGCCCATCACCTCGACGTGATCCACGACGCCCGCCGTCGCGGCGTGGAATTGCTGGTCTTTCCCGAGCTCTCGTTGACCGGTTATGGCCTGGGCCCGCGGGTGCTGGAGGTGGCCATGCCATCGGAAGACCCGCGGCTGGTTCAGTTGGCCAAGGCGGCCGCCGGCATGCAGGTCATCGTCGGCTTCGTCGAGGAAGCGAGCCCCGGCGAGATCTACAACGCCCTGGCGATCCTCCAGGACGGTCGCATCGCGGCGGTCCACCGCAAGCTCAACCTGCCCACCTACGGCGGACTCGAGGAAGGCAAGTGGTTCAGCCATGGCGCCAGGCTGACCGAGGTGGCGGTACGCCCCGGCTGGAGCACCACATCGATGATCTGCGCCGACCTGTGGAATCCGGCGCTGGTGCATGCCGCCCTGCTGGCACGACCGACGGTACTATGCGCACCGATCAATTCGGCCTCCGGCATCGTCTCCGAGGACTTTTCCAACGAGGAAAACTGGGCACTCAACGTGCGCTTCTACGCCATGACCTACGGCACGCCGGTGTTGATGGCCAACCGCTATGGACCCGAAGGCGACAGCCACTTCTGGGGCGGATCGCGGATCCTCGGCCCACGCGGCGAGAGCCTGGCCGAGGCCGAGGATCGCGAGACCCTGATCTGCGCCGAACTGTCACGTACCGCCATCGCCAGGGCACGCTTCGAACTGCCGACCCTGCGTGACGCCGACAGCCCCCTGATTCGCGAACTGATGAACGGCTATCGCTGATAGAGCGCCGGTTCACGTAGCGCTTTTGGCAACGGTATCGACAGCGCTATCCAGACGCCAGGCGCCGAGAATTCTCAAGGTGAAAATGCTAGGATAGCGCATCCATCTTGCAGACAATGTTCGGCGCCACTTATGACAACATCGGCTCAATCCAGCGGCCTTTCCTCTCCTTCTTGCCTGCTCGTCATGGGCGTTTCCGGTTCGGGAAAATCGTATATCGGCAAACGGCTGGCCGATCGAACCGGCGCGCTGTTTATCGACGGTGATGACCATCACAGCCCCGAAAGCATCGCCAAGATGTCCCGCGGTGAACCGCTCACCGATGAGGATCGTCAGGGTTGGCTTGCCACCCTGGCAGAGCTATACCGGGTGCACCACGAGCAGGGGCAAACGCTTGTCATCGGCTGCTCGGCGCTCAAGCGCCAGTACCGGGACCTGCTGCGCGAAGGAGCACCCGCGCTGGAGATTCTTTATCTGCATGGCAGCCACGAGGTCCTGCTGGAGCGACTGAACAGCCGTGGACAGCACTTCTTCGCCGGCGAGCATATGCTCAAGAGTCAGCTCGCCACCCTGGAAATGCCAGACGATGACGAGGCTATCCGTTGCGACATCCAGATGACCCCCGATGCCATCATCGATGACTTCCTGGCCCAGCTGGCGCGCCGCCGGTAGTCCTGGATGCCAGCGCTGAACGACCTGTCGCAGGGAGACCCCACCTGACCTCGGCGTCGCCCTTCCCTCACAGGCTACTGTCAGCTTTTTTCTCGGTGATACCGCACAGGCAAAGTTTCTCGCCCATGCAGCAGTAATGAAGTCCGTAGAATTGTCACCAAGTCGTCATGTTGCAACTCTGGTCGACCACCAGCACCGACGGCGAACAGCGTTGACCGCATCCCGGCAAATCACGGTAAATCACGGTAAATCGCGGCAACAAACGGCCGTCGACAATGGAACGTCGACATCAGCGCGTCGCTGGTCAGTACGTAACTCGTCAGCGCGTCGATATCAGCAGACAG
>DJIP01000031.1:681-6533 GCA_002433675.1 Halomonas halophila | reverse complement strand
GGTGTGGCGTACCACCAGGTCGGGAATGACGTAGTCGTTGTCGCTGTCACCGAACTGGCTGCCGGGCCGTGGGTCGAGGCTTCGGATCAACTCGATGACGCTGTCGAGTTGGTCGTCATCGAGTCCTAGCCGGCGCTTCAGCAGACGGCGGTCGCCGCTGGCCAGTGCCTCGAGGAACTGTCGTACCAGTCGTCCGGCCTGGGGCAGCAGGACGGTATCGCGAGGCAGGCTATCCAGTTGCAGCATCAAGCACTCGCGCAGGTCGCGGGCGAATACGCCGGTCGGTTCGAACTGTTGCAGCCGTGTCAGTACCGCTTCCACCTCGGCGAGGGTGGTAGGGTGGCGACCGTCCTGCTCAAGGCCCTGGACGATGTCTTCCAATGTCTGATCGAGATAGCCGTCGCCGTTGACCGCATCGAGCAGGCTCTCGGCGATCAGGCGCTCCTGGTCGCTGACGTCGAGCATCGCCAGTTGCCAGTTCAGGTGGCTGTGCAGCGACTGGGAGCTGGCCTGGCGCTCGAAGTCCGGCGCTTCGCCACTGCCGGCAGGGGTGGTGCCCAGGTCCTGGTAGGTGTCGGACCAGTCGCTGTCGACGCTGAGTTCCGAGGGGATCTGTTCGGCCCAGTCGTCGTCGACGGCTTCCCTGGTCTGCTGTTCACCGAATTCGTCCTCGAGTTCGAGCATGGGGTTGGCCTCCAGCGCCTGCTGGACTTCCTGGCGCAGGTCCAGGGTCGAAAGCTGCAGCAGGCCGATCGCCTGTTGCAGTTGCGGGGTCATGGTCAGCTGGGTACCGATGCGCAGCTGCAGTGACGCCTTGAGGGCCATGGGTCGGGATCCACCAGTGTTGTCGAAAGGCTTTACCCTAACGACGAGTCGTCAGACATGCAAGCATCTTGCCAAGTTGGCGTTTTTGGGCTTGTGGGTGACAACGGAGGGGGCGCTATGGAGTAGCGTGGTAGGGCGGGCTTGGCTATTTCGAGGGAGCGCCTGTTCGCTCGCAAGGAGGCACCGGCGCCCTCCGGGCCGGTGATCGAAGGTTGATGCCGGCAACGATGGCGGTCGCATGACGCGACCGCGGCTGTCGGGCGAGCCTGGGCGCTAGAGGCGGAAGTTCTCGCCCAGGTAGACCTCCTTGACGCGCTGGTTGGCAAGGATCGACTCGGCACTGCCCTCGGCGATGATCTGGCCGTCGCCGACGATGTAGGCGCGGTCGCAGATATCGAGGGTCTCGCGCACGTTGTGATCGGTGATCAGGACGCCGATATCGCGGGCCTTGAGTTGACGAATGATCGACTTGATCTCGCCCACCGAGATCGGGTCGACCCCGGCAAAGGGTTCGTCGAGCAAGATAAAGGCCGGCTCGGTGGCCAGGGCCCGGGCGATCTCGACCCGGCGCCGCTCCCCGCCGGACAGGCTCATGCCGGGGTTGTCGCGGATGTGGCTGACGTGAAAATCCTCGAGCAGTTGCTCGAGACGTGCTTCTCGGCCCTCGCGATCGAGGTCCTTGCGGGTCTCGAGGATCGCCATGATGTTGTCGGCCACCGACAGCTTGCGAAAGATCGAGGCCTCCTGAGGCAGGTAGCCGATGCCGGCCAGGGCGCGCTGGTGCATGGCCGCGCGGCTCAGGTCCCGATCATCGATGCTGATGCTGCCGGCGTCGGCTCTGACCAGGCCAACGATCATGTAGAAGGAGGTGGTCTTGCCGGCCCCGTTGGGGCCCAGCAGACCGACGATGCTGCCCTGCTCGATCGACAGACTGATGTCCTGGACGACGCGACGCTTCTTGTAGCTCTTGGCCAGATGGCGAGCGTGGAGAGTCTTCATCAGTTTCCTTGGCTTTCCGGCTCGAGGGTCATGCGAATGCGCTGCTCGCCCTGGACACCCTGGGCGCTGGAGCGGGCCTGGACCACGCGGCGATCGAGGAAGTACTCGAGATAGGCGCCGTCGAAGGTGTCATTGGCCTTGTGCAGCTCAGCCTGGTCGATCAGCTCCATGCGCCGTTCGGCCACGTGGTAGATCACCTTGCGGCCCCAGCCCTTGACCACCGGCTCTTCCGGGGAGGGCTTCTGCTCGAGGTAGGCGCGGGAGCCGGTCGCGGTCGCCAGCGACAGTTGCCCCTGGTCGTTGCGCTGGATCTCGACGCGTTCGCCGGTCAGGATCATGCTGCCTTGCACAATGCGCACGTCGCCGGTATAGACGGCGGTACCGGCGCGATCATCGAGATCCAGCTGGTCGGCCTCCACCTGAATCGGTGCGCTGCGATCACTTTCCAGCGCCAGGACACTGCTGCCGGTGGCGCCGGCGGCCAGGCCGAGGGCCAGGGCAAGCAGGAGGGCGGGACTTGGACGCATCATGGAAGGGGCTCCTTATTGAGGCTCTGGCGGATGATGACCGGTGACATTGTCGGTCAGGCGAGCGGTATTGTCATGGATCCAGGCGTCGAAGCGCTCCCCTTGCATCTGTTGAGGGGGTTGGCGTAGGACGGCTGGCGTTTCGCTCCAGACATGGCCACTGTCGCTGTCGTAGACCAATACCTCGGTATCAAGCTGCCAACGCTCCGCGGGGGCCTCGAGATGGGCGTCACCCGACAGGGTCAGGGGGTTGCCGTCGGGGCCCAGCTCACCGTTGTCGGCGTCGGCGATCCACTCTCGGCCGCTGTCGTCGAGCAGGGAAAGGTCCGGCTGGTCCACCCGGGTGACGTCGTCGATCGGTGTGTGCACAAGACGTGGTGTGTCGATGCGCTGGTGGGGAGTGCCCTGGGCATCGAAGCGGGTCAGACGCGCATCCACCAGGTAATAGTCAGGCTCGCCGGCCTTGTCGTTGGGCACCAGGTCAGGGACGTTGCTCTCGCGGGGATCGAGCAGCGTCAGACCACCACCGAGTACCAGCAGCAGGATGACCAGCCAGAAGCGAAAGCCCGGACGCAGTGCACTCAGTTTCATGTCAGTGGTCCATTGCTCAGGTAGCTGTCGACGATGTCGTCGAGGCGGCCCTGGGCCATCAGCAGGGTGTCGGTGATCTCGCGTACCGCGCCATGTCCGCCGGCGCCCTGGGTGACCCAGTCGGCGTGCTGGCGAAGGTAGCAGGGGGCGCCCGGCACGGTGATGCCGACCGCACTGCGATGGATGCAGGGCAGATCGGGAAGGTCATCGCCGCAGTAGGCGACCTGGTCGAGGGCCAGGCCCAGCGAATCGCACAGCGATTCGAGGGCGGGCAGCTTGCGCTCGACCCCTTGCTGTACGTGCTCGATGCCGAGCGCCCTGGCTCTCTGGGTGACCATGGGGGAGCTGCGCCCGGTGATCAGGGCGACCTGGATGCCGGCGCGCTTGGCCAGCTTTAGGCCGTGGCCGTCCAGGGTGTTGAACGCCTTCAGTTCGGAGCCGTCGGCGTGGAAGTACAGTCGCCCGTCGGTCAGTACACCGTCCACGTCCAGTGCCAGCAGCTTGATGTGGCGCAGCCGCTCCACCAGTTCCGGCGCGAGGGGGGCGAGAAGGTCGTGAGACATGACGGCGTTCCTTGTAAAGGGATAAATGGGGCTCAGATGACACCGGCAGCCAGCAGGTCGTGCATGTGCAGTGCACCGACTGGGCGCTGCCGTTCATCGACCACCGCCAGGGCGGTGATTCGGCCTTCTTCCATCAGCTTGACCGCCTCCGCCGCCAGCGTGCCGGGGCGGATGCGTCGCCCGGGGCTGGTCATCACGTCATCCACGGTGAGCGAGCTGAAGTCCTGATGGCGATCCAGGGTGCGGCGCAGGTCGCCGTCGGTGTAGACCCCGGCCAGGGTGCCGTCGGGGGACACCACGCAGGTAAAGCCGAGTCCCTGACGGGTGATCTCGAGCAGGGCGTCACGCAGCGGCGAGCCCGATGGCACCGAGGGCAGGCGGTCGCCGGTATGCATCAGGTCGGCCACGGTCAACAGCAGTCGCTTGCCCAGGCTGCCGCCCGGGTGGGACAGGGCGAAATCCTCGGCGGTGAAGCCGCGGGTCTCGAGCAGCGCCACCGCCAGGGCGTCGCCCAGCGCCAGTGCTGCGGTGGTCGAGGAGGTCGGCGCCAGGTCCAGCGGGCAGGCCTCGCGCTCGACCCCTGCGTACAGATGGGCCTCGGCGTGGCGGGCCAGGGTCGAGTGCGCTCGGCCGGTCATGCTGATCAGCGGAATGCCCATGCGCTTGAGCAGCGGCAGCAGGGCGGTGACCTCTGCGGTCTCGCCGGAGTTGGACAGTGCCAGGACGACGTCGCCGGGCGTGATCATGCCCAGGTCGCCATGGCTGGCTTCCCCCGGATGGACGAAGAAGGCCGGAGTGCCGGTGCTTGCCAGGGTGGCGGCAATCTTGCCGCCGACATGTCCCGACTTGCCCATGCCGGTGACGACAACCCGACCCTGGCAGGCCAGCAGCAGTTGGCAGGCACGGTCAAAGTCGCCGTCGAGACGCCCGATCAGGGCGTCGATGGCGTCACGTTCCAGCTCCAGGGTGCGTCGGGCGATATCGCGGACGCTCAGGGTCGGCGTCTGCGCCGAGGAGGGGTGTTTGCTCATGGCCATGATTGTTGCCGTTTACCGCCGTTGTCACAAGGGGCCTGCCGCGACCGAAAGGCCGAGCCAGGTCAGATAAAGCGCATAGGTACAGGCCAGTAGCGCACCGATCCAGCGGCCCAGGCGTCCACGGCGCTGCCACAGCAGCAGTGCCGCCAGCAGCAGGGTCAGGCCGAGCATCACCGGAAAGTCTCGGCCGGCCGCAGCGGGATCGGTGACTCCCGGCGCCAGTAGCGCTGGTACTGGCAGGACCGCCAGCATATTGAACAGGTTGGAGCCGATGACGTTGCCGATGGCCAGATCGTGGTGGCGCTTGAGCGCGCTGGCCACGCAGGCGGCGAGTTCCGGCAGGCTGGTGCCGATGGCGACGACGGTCAGGCCGATCACCAGTTCGCTCACGCCAAAGGTGCGTGCCAGCTCAGTGGCACCCCAGACCAGGGCGCGGGAGCTTGCTATCATCACCGCCAGGGTCAGTACCAGCCAGCCGATGGCCTTGCCCAGTGCCATGCCGGGGATGTCGTCGGCCATCTCCTGTTCGGCCTCGTCGGCGCGAAACAGCCACCACAGGCTGAAGACCAGCAGCGCGATCAGCAAGGCGGCGTCGAGGCGATCGAGGCTGCCATCGGCCAGGGCGTAGCCGGCGAGACCGGTGGCGCCCAGCAGCAGGGGCAACTCGCGGCGCACGATGGTGAAGCGCACCGGGATCGGCACCACCAGCGCCGTCACGCCCAGCACCAGCGCGATGTTGGCGATGTTGGAGCCCAGCGCATTGCCGGTGGCCAGGTCAGGGGCGCCATCCAGCGAGGCCATCACCGAGACCACGATTTCCGGGGCTGAGGTGCCGATGGAGACGATGGTCATGCCGACCAGCATGATGCTCATGCCGGCGCGATAGGCGGTGGCGGCGGCGGCGCCGACAAAGCGATCCGCGCTCCAGAGCAGGCCCACCAGGCCCAGGGCGACGACGACAGACGGTAACAGCATGGAGAACGACTTGGTTGCAGAAAGGGCGCCCATTGAACCCTTAGATAAACCTGCGCGCAAGCGCGCAACCGGGGCACTGGCATGCTGCATTTGAGTTAAGATACGATGTTCGAAAACCGAGCGCTGCTCAAGGCGCTCTATTCTCAAGGTTCGGGCTCAGGTCTGGCCAGGCGTCGAGTCCGAGGATTCGGGGCGGGCGACCAGCCACAACCGCCGGTTCACGGTGATACTGACTCTATAGGGACTGCGATGACGGCTTCCTCCTTGGTGGAGGTGGAGAATCTGCATTTCACGCGCGGCGACAGGGATATCTTTCGCGGCGTGGATCTCTCCAT
>DJIP01000031.1:0-305 GCA_002433675.1 Halomonas halophila | reverse complement strand
ACCCTGCTGAAACTGATCGGGGGGCAGCTCAACCCCAGTGGCGGACGCGTCCTGATCGATGGTCAGGACGTCCATCGTCTGTCACGCAAGGACCTGTTCCAGATGCGTCGGCGCATGGGCATGCTGTTCCAGAGTGGTGCGCTGTTTTCCGATCTCAGTGTCTACGAGAACGTGGCCTTTCCGTTGCGGGTCCACACCGATCTGCCGGAAAGCATGGTGCGTGACGTGGTGCTGATGAAGCTCGAGGCGGTGGGGCTGCGTGGGGCCAGAGACTTGATGCCAGCAGAGCTGTCCGGCGGCATGAC
>DJIP01000370.1:296-2743 GCA_002433675.1 Halomonas halophila | reverse complement strand
GCGCATCCGCGCCCAGGCCGCCGACGACGGCTACGTCGAGACGGTATTCGGACGCCGGCTCTACCTGCCGGAGATCCACTCCCAGAACCGCGCTCGGCGCCAGGGCGCCGAGCGCACCGCCATCAACGCGCCGATGCAGGGCACCGCGGCGGACATCATCAAGCGCGCGATGATCGATATGGACGCCTGGCTCGCAGACCAGGCCGGCAGCGACGGCTTGGATGCCTGGATGGTGATGCAGGTCCACGACGAACTGGTGTTCGAGGTCAAGGAAGATCAGGCCGAGGCCTTTATGGCCGAGGTCAAGACGCGCATGCAGAACGCCGCCAGCCTCGATGTGCCGCTGATCGTCGAGGCCGAGTGCGGCGATAACTGGGACGAGGCACACTGAGGCGTTCCAGCAGATTCTTGAGGACTGGTTGGTGAGCCCTCTTATCGCCATCGCAGAGGATGACGCAGGCCTAGTCGGCCTTGCTCGTCCCAGTCATCCCAGCCAGAGAAGGGGATCGTCGACTCCCCTTCCAGGCTCTTGAGCCTGGCTCGCCAGTCGGTCTTGGTGCTTTCGAGGTGCCGGCGGAATGCAGTCTCCTCCTGATAGGCGAGACCGCCGCCCTGGATGCCGAAGGCGAGCTGTGGCGGCAGCACCTCAAGGCCGAGGTAATACAGGGAACAGTGGAGGGGGTACATCAGCCGAACGATGTCTCCCGCTCTACCGGCAGGTTCGAAGGCCTCCGCCGGCGAGCCTGTCGTTACCGCGCAGATGGCGCGTTTGCCCTTGAGTCGCCCGCGATCATAGCGGCGACTGCCGGAATACATGCCGCCGTACACCATCACGCGATCGAACCAGCCCTTGAGCATGGCCGGTGGGCCATGCCACCACAGCGGAAACTGAAGGACCAGCAGGTCTGCCTGTTCCAGCCGTTGGATTTCTCTTGCCACGTCGTCGGGAAGCTGTCTGTCTTCGAAGGCGTGGCGCTGCTCCGTCAGTGCACTAAACACCTGCGAATCCTGACGGTTGCGATAGTGACATGGGTGTTCAATGGCATCGAAACCTTCAGCGTAAAGGTCGCTGATCTCCACCCGATGGCCCTGGGAGGTCAGAGTTTCAGCGGCGATGGCGGTCAAGGCGCCGTTCAAGGAGTGGGGCTCGGGGTGACAGTGAACGATCAGGACATCCATGGTCGATTCCATTGCGGTGGGTGTGGTTCAGGCTATGCCTTACACTTGTGCAATGAAATTCCCCGTGTTTGTCAGTAGGCTTTGCAAAAATGAACAGTTGGGACGACTTGAGGACGGTACGCGAGATTTCGCGCTCGGGCTCTCTCTCAGGGGCGGCACGCCAGCTTGGCGTCAGCCATGCCACAGTGTTTCGGCGCCTGCGTAACATCGAGCGGCGTCTGGGGGTGCTGCTGTTCGAGCGCTCACCCGGTGGTTACCGCCCCACCTTGGCGGGGGAAGAGATGGCGCTGGCGGCAGAGCGTGTACACCAGGAGGTAGAAGGGGTGACACGCAGCATCCAGGGGAGGGATCAGCGGCTGGAGGGCGTTATTCGCGTCACCCTGACAGATTCCTTGCTGCAGGGGCTGCTGATGCCGGTGTTCGAGGCGTTCCAGCGACGCCATCCTGCCATCGTGCTCGATGTCTCGGTCTCCAATGCTCTCTATGATCTGGCCGCTCGCGACGCCGAGGTGGCGATTCGCCCCTCCAACCAGCCGCCCGAGACGTTGGTGGGTCGGCGAGTCGGTTCGATCCGCCAGGCGATCTACGTGGCTCGCGATGGCGACATCTCCGAGCCAGGCGATATTGCCGCCTGGATTGATCAGGGACAGCGCCCCGACGATGCGGCGCTGGCGGCTTGGATGGAAGACAAGGTCGAACGAGCCATGGTCCGCTTGCGTTGCGATAGCCTGCTGGGGCGGCAGCAGGCCGCCAGACGTGGGTTGGGGGCGGTGGTGCTTCCTTGTTATCTGGGCGATGCTGATGTCGGCTTGAAACAGGTGGGAGATGAGTTGGAGGCATTGGCGGTGGACCTGTGGCTGTTGGCCCACCAGGACATGCGTCAGGTCGTGCGTATTCGCCTGTTTATCGACTTTCTTGCCGAGTCGCTCAGGGCGAGGTTGGCGCCCGGGGCGGCAGACCCAAAGCGCTAGGCCAAGCCTTGGTACCCGACGCAGGGTACCGCTATGACTGCGGACAAGATCCACCGGCCGCGAAACAAGGAGAGCGACCATGACGACAACACCTGTACGCCCGCAGATACTCGCCTTCGATATCTTCGGCACCGTGGTCGACTGGCACGGCAGTATCGCCCGGGAGGTCGAGGCGCTGGGTTTGCTCTCTTCGCCCGCTGCATCGGCATCGATGACGCCCTCGGACTTCGCCCGAGCCTGGCGCGCGGGCTATCGGCCGGCCATGGACAGGGTGATGTCCGGCGAGCTTGGCTGGAC
>DJIP01000370.1:0-125 GCA_002433675.1 Halomonas halophila | reverse complement strand
TGTGGTCGACTGGCACGGGAGCATCGCCCGGGAGGTCGAGGCGTTGGGTTTGCTCACGTCGCCTGCTGCATCGGCATCGATGACGCCCGCGGACTTCGCCAGAGCCTGGCGCGCGGGCTATCGGC
>DJIP01000193.1:4429-12681 GCA_002433675.1 Halomonas halophila | reverse complement strand
GCTCCTCGTCGGGAAAGTGGTTGATGTGGATGACCTGCATGCCGGCCTTGAGTCCGGCTTCCACCCCTACCGCGGCGTCGTCGATCACCACGCAGTTCTCCGGGTCGACGCCCATGCCCTCGGCGGCGGCGAGATACAACCCGGGGTCCGGCTTCCACACCTGCAACTCGTAGGCGCTGTAGAGATTGTCACCGAAGTACGGTGCCAGTCCGCTGGTTGCCATGGCCAGTCGGATCTTGGCCAGCGGGCCGTTGGAGGCCACCGCCTTGGGGTGGTCGGACAGCGCTGCAAGGGCTTCCGGGATGCCCGGGACCGGTGTCAGCTCGGCCTTCATGCGCGCGGCCATGTTGTCCCGCAGGCGATTCTCCATGACGTCGCGCCGGGCGTCATCGAGGGCGCCGAAGCGACGCTCGAGTTCGAGCACGATGTCGAGAAAGCGCACGCCGCGAAACTCCTCCATGTACTGCTCGGGCGTGAACGGCAGGCCGAAGTCGGGAAAGGTCTCGGCCATGGCCCGGGCGAGCAGTGGCTCGCTGTCGACCAGGGTGCCGTCGGAGTCGAACAGCAGGCAGAGGGGGGCGGTGGTGTCGGACATGGATACCTCAGAAAAGGAGGAAGGCCGCGACCGGGGGACGGTCGCGGCGGATGATGATCAGACGAAATCCGGCGCGATCAGGCGCGGGATTGCCAGAACGATGTCGGGAAAGACGATCAGCAGCAGAATCACTGCCAGCATTACCGCTAGATACAGCAGGGTGGTGGCGAGCGCTTTCAGCAGCGGAATGCCTCCGATCTTGGCGGAAATCATCAGGCAGAGTCCATAGGGCGGCGTAATGAGTCCGAGCCCCAGCGCCATGACGCCGATGACACCGAATTGCACAGGATGCACCCCGGCCTGCATCGCCAGCGGCTGGAAGATCGGTGCCATGATGGCCATGGCGGGCAGCGAATCCATGAAGGTGCCGATGAGCAGCATCACCAGCGTCATGATGATCAACAGGGTCACCGGGTCGGTGATGTTGACGCCTTCCATCAACTTGGGCGGAATCTGATAGAAGCTGATCAGATAGCCGAAGATGGCCGCGCCCACCAGACTGAAGAGCGAGAGCGAGCACAACCGCACGGTATCGGTCGAGGCGTCGATAACCTGGCGAAAGCTCAGCTCCCGGTAAACGATGAAACCCAGTATCAGGGCGTAAAGCACGGCGATTACCGCCGCTTCGGTGGGGGTTACGATACCCAGGGTAATACCGCCGATGATCACCACCGGGATGCCTGCGGCGAGTAGTCCGTCCTTGCTGGAGCTGGCCAGTTGGCGCCAGCTGGCTCGGGGGCGTACTGGCACCTGGTAGCGCCGCACGTAGCCCATATTCATCAGCAACTGGGCGACGCCAATCATTACCCCCGGAAGAATCCCGCCCAAGAAGAGCCCGGCGATGGAAGTATTGGTCAGGGCGCCCCATACGATCATGTTGATCGATGGAGGAATGATGATGCCCATGACTGAGGATGCGGCGGTCACGGCCACAGCGAAGTGGGTGGGGTAGCCTTCACGCTGCATGGCCGGGATCAGCACGGTACCGACACCGGCACTGTCGGCGGTGGACGAGCCCGACACGCCGGCGAACAGCATGCTGACCATGACGTTGACGTGGGCAAGCGCCCCCTTGACGTGACCGACGAGACGCATGCAAAGAGTGATCAGGCGGTCGGTGATGCGTGCGGCGTTCATCAGATTGCCGGCCAGCAGGAACAACGGCACAGCCAGCAGCACAAAGGAGTCCATGCCGTTGTACATGCGCTGGAACATGACCCAGTAGGTCAGGCGAGGATCGAGGATGACCATGCCTACTGCGGTCAGCACCAGGGCCATGGCGATGGGTACACCAACAACGATAAGTACGCCGAGCAGGCCAAACAGCAGCCATGGCAGGATAAAGATGGCATCCATGGAGATCATGATGGCCTCCCGGCGCCGGCACTCTGTTGAGGCGCATCCAGGTCGAGATGGTGTTCTTGCTGGGCCGCGATGGCCTCCTGCACGGGATCTGGCGTGTTCATGGCGGCTTCCATGGCATCAAGGCCGTCGAGCACGGCCCGGGCCAGACGCTCAAGTGCGAATAGCACAATGAACAGGCCACAGACCATAAAGGCCGAATAGACGAAGATCATTGAAAGCCCCGAGGCGGTAGCGCTGCGGCGCAGGCCCGAGGCGGCGAATTCCTGGCCATACACGACGAAGATGACACCGACTGCAAGGCATGCCAGGTCGCGGATCCAGCGGGTTAGGCGATCGGCACGAGTGCCACGGGGAAAGGCCTCGAGTACGAAGTGGTCGGCGTGAAGCACGCCGATGGCGGTTCCCAGCATGATCATCCACTGGAAGGCAAACCGGCTAAATTCTTCGGTCCAGTAAAGGCGTGGCAGCAGCGGCAGGTTCCGGCTGACGATCTGGTAGATGATCATGGCGATAAAACCGAACAGCAACGCCAGCAATATCCAGTGCAGTAGTTTCTCGAGCGCGCGATTCGCGCGCGAGAGCACGTTCAGGAAGAGCCTCATGGTCTCATCCTCTTGAAGGTAGGCACCGGGGCTTGCCCCGGTGCGGGGGGGGAGGTTACTCGGCGTTGACGATCATTTGATGCAGCTCGGTCAGGCCCATCTCCTCGATCACCTCGGCCAGCGGCTCACTGACGATTTCCTGCATCTTCTCGCGGTCGAGTTCATGCAGGGTCGCACCTTCTTCGACCAACAGGTCGAGCGCCTCGGAGTCCTGATCGAGCTGTACCCCGCGGGCATAGCTTGCGGCCTGGTAAGCCGCATCCATGACCGCCTCCTGTTGCGCTTCGTCCAGCCGGTCCCAGGTCATCTCGGACATGGTCAGCAGGCGCACGGTGATGTCGTGTTCGGAAAGGCCGATGTGCGGCGCCACCTCATGGAAGCGCATACGGTGGATCCACTCCGCCTCGTTGAGCAGGCCATCGATGGCGCCCAGTTGCAGGCCGGTATAGATTTCCTTCCAGGCCATCACGGTGGGCTCGGTGCCGAGGGCAGACCAGGCGGTGATCAGCGGCTTGGTGGGGTTGGTGCGAAGCTTCATGCCCTCGAGATCTTCGAGGCTGTCGAGTGCCCGACTGGAGACGATCTGGCGCTTGCCACCGCCGAAGAATGCCAGCACCTTGACTCCGGTCTCGGCGGTGATCTGGTCGGCAATCTCTCGGCCAACCTCACCGTCGAGCACGGTTTGCCAGTGCTCCTGGTCGCGGTACAGGAAGGGAATGGAAAAGACGTTGGCGGTATCCGAGAAGTCGGTGATCAATCCCGGGTTGATGATCGACATGTCGAGGGCACCCGCCATTTGCTGCTCGAACATTTCTGTCTCGTGCCCGAGCACGGAGTTGCCCATGATCTGCACACCGAGGTCGGTGTCGGCCTGTTCGAGCAGTTCCTTAAAGCGGGTGGCACCGAGATGGTAGGCAGTGTCCTCGGTGCCGCCGTGACCGAAGCGCAGATCGAAGGCTTGGGCGCTGGCACCGAGGCCGAGCCCGGCGAGCAGGGTAGCGCCGACCAGCAGACCGTGGCCGAGGCGCGCAATGGAGGTGCGGGAAAGGGGCTTGGGGGTATGAGTCATGTAAACCTCGATTTATTGTGTTGTCAGGCGTTGGCCGATTCAGGGGATGGGGCCGGCCACTCCATGGATCTTCAGTCGTTCAGCACTTCGTCGTTGACTGGACTCAACGGGCGTTCGCCCTTGAGCGCCAGGCGGATATTGTCCACCGCGCGCTGGGCCATGGCGGTGCGGGTCTCGTGGGTGGCCGAGCCGATATGGGGCAGGGCGACCACATTGGCCATGTGCGGCAGCGGTGAGTCCGCCGCCAGCGGCTCCTGCTCGTAGACGTCGAGGCCGGCGGCGTGCAGGGTGCCGTCTTGCAGCGCCGCGATCATGGCGGCTTCGTCTACCACCTTGCCACGGGCCAGGTTGACGAAGATGGCGCCGGGCTTCATGCGCTGGAACTCGGCGGCGCCAAAGAGCTTTTCGGTCTCGCGGGAGAGCGGCACCGTGACGCAGACGAAATCGGCCTGCTCGAGCAGCTCTTCCAGCTCGCGTCGCTGGGCGCCGAGTTCTCGCTCGAGCTCAGGCTTGGGTGAGGCCTTGGTATAGAGGATCTTCATGCCGAAGCCCAGGGCGCCGCGGCGGGCGATGGCGGCGCCGATGCGGCCCATGCCGACCATGCCCAGGGTCTTGCCGTGGACGTCGCTGCCATAGAGCGGCTTGCCGATGCTTTCCTTCCAGTTGCCTTGCTTGACCAGCTCGGCCAGTTCGACGGCTCGCCGTGCGGTGCTCATGATCAGCAGAAAGCCCGTATCGGCGGTGGTCTCGGTCAAGACGTCAGGGGTGTTGCACAACAGGATGCCGCGGCGGGTCAGCTCGTCGAGGGGATAGTTGTCGTAGCCCACCGAAATGCTGGCGATAGCCTCGAGGTTCGGCGCCCTGTCGAGCAGCGAGGAGGTGATCTTGAGGCTTGAACCAACCAGGCCATGAGCCCGTGACAGGGCGTCGACAAAGGCCGGGTCCTCGGTATGCGAGACGCCCGGCAGGTAGTCCACGTGGAACTCCTCGCGCAGGGCGTCGAGCTGCTCTTGGTTGATCTCGCGAAATACCAGGATGCGTTTGGTCATGGGGTGCTCTTGTCGTTGTGGTGCGGTGGGTTCCCGGCCGTCCTTTTCGGCATGGGGCAGCCGGGGGCCGCGTCGGGGGACGTCTGCCGAAGGCAAGGGGGCCTTCGGCAGTCGGCGCGTCAGGCCGCGGTTGCGGCTTCCAGTTGGTCCAGGCGCTCGCGGTCGGGCAGCCCTTCCATGTCGCCCGGTACCTGGACCTGCTCGGCGCCGATAAGGTTGGCGCGCTTGAGTGCCTGGCGTGGATCGAGACCATCGAGCATGGCGCTGACGAAGCCCACGGCGAAGCCATCCCCGGCGCCGACGGTATCAACCACCGTCTCCACCGGGACGCCGGCCACGGTGAAGGCTTCGTCTTGCCCTGTCAGGGTGCCGCGATAGTAGCTGCCCTCCGGACCTAGCTTGATCACCACTGCGTCTGCACCCTGATCCAGGTAGAAGCCGGCGATATCGTGGGCGCTGGTCTGGCCGGTCAGCAACTGACCCTCGGACAGACCGGGCAGTACCCAGTTGGCCTGGGCGGCCAGGCCGTTGATGGTGTCGCGCATCTCGCTTTCGCTGGCCCACAGGGTCGGACGCAGGTTGGGATCGAAGGACACGCTGGTGCCATGCTGGCGGGCCTTTTCGAGCAGAAACTGCGAGAGTTCACGGCAGCTGGCGGACAACGCAGGCGGGATGCCGGTTGCGTGCAGATGGCGCAGGGTGCTGAAGTCGACGTCCTCGGCGTCGGCCGGTGACAGCTTGCTGGCGGCGCTGTTGTGGCGACGGTACTCGACTCGGGGGTCCGCGCCACCCACCGCGCGCTCCTTGAACACCAGACCGGTGGCGTGCTCGGCGTCGGTGATCAGGTGGCGACAGTCGAGGCCTTCGCGCTCCAGGCTCGCACGCAGGTAGCGGCCAAAACAGTCTTCGCCGACCCGACTGAGCCAGCCCACCTTGAAGCCCAGCCGTGACAGGCCGATGGCCACGTTGGTGTCGGCGCCGGCACAGCTGCGCGAAAAGCGCTCGACCTCGGCCAGGTCGCCCGGGGCGTCGGCGGCGAACAGCGTCATGGCCTCGCCGAAGGTAAGGATGTCAGGAGTGTTCTGGTTCATGAGGAGGTCTCTGAGGTGGAAGACAAAGAGGACACTGAGGAAGGCTCCGCAGTGACGGAAGGGGTGGCAGCGTGCTGGGTGGAGCCCCTTGCCGTCAGCGTCGGGGCGAAGGTCGCACGCTGCGGCGCCTGCCGAGGCCCGACGGCACGGGCGCGCAGGCAGTCGACGGCGGCCTGACCGATGGCACCGGTGGGCTGGGCCAGGGTGGTGATGCCCGGTTCGGTCAGGTCACACCACTCTAGCTCGTCGATGCCCATCAGCCCGATCTCTCCCAGGAGGTAGCCGAGGGCCTTCATGCGTCGGGTCAGTGCCAGGGTTACCTGGCCATTGGCGCAGAGGATCGCTGGGCGGGAATCGCCTGCGCTATCGACAAATCGAGCCAGCGCCTGGTCCAGGCGTTGACGATCGCCAAGCTCGATGACCAGGGTGTCGCCGGATAGCGAGCCGTCACGGCAGCGCTGGTTGAAGCGCTCCAGACGAGCTTGACGAGAGCTGGCCTGGGCCGGCGGTTCGGTAATGAACAACAGGCGCCCGTAGCCCTGTTCGCGCAAGTGCGCGATGGCCATGTCGATGGCGGCGTCGTTGTCGAGCCCTACCTCGTCGGCATGGACGTCGGCGAGGCTGCGATCGAGCAGTACCAACGGCGTGCCGCTGTCGGCCAGCTGGGCGAGGGCGTCGCTGTGGCGGCCGGTCGCGTTTACCACCAGGCCCTCGATACGGTAGGACGACAGCAGCGCCAGCTGCTGGCGCTCCTGCTCGAGGTCGTTATCGCTGTTGCACACCATCAACGACAGTCCCGCCTGACGGCAGGCCTGTTCGACGCCGTGCATGATCGCCACCGAAAACGGATTGCGGATATCGGCGACCAGCATGCCGACCAGGCCGGAGGGGCCTCCCTTGAGGCCTCGGGCCATTGGATTGGGCTGGTAGCCCAGCGCAGTGGCGGCAGCGACGATACGCTCGCGCATGGCCCCGGACAGCCGTTCTCGTTCACCGCTGTAGTAGCGCGAGACGCTGGTCTTGGAGACGCCAGCCTGGCGGGCGACTTCGAGGATGGTGGCGGGTCGACGGCGGTCATTCATGGGGCGGCTCTTGGATAAGATGGCATCGTCCGTTTACAAGGTCGACGCTGGCGAGCCCTGTCGAGGTGAGCAGGCCGGGCGATGCGACAACGGCAGGACGTCGAAAAGTCCGTATGGGAACGTTCCCATTGGCTGACAAGCTTAGGTGCTAAAGGCCGAAGCCAGCAACAAGGCGTGCCTTAGACAAAGGTCTTGATGTGATGTAGAGCAATGAAAAGGCCCGACGGTTGTCGGGCCTTGGGAGAAACGCTGGTGGCTATCAACCACTGGAAAGCATGACGTGCCTGTCACGATCTTTCTGCAGCCGCGAGATGACCGTCGGCAGCTGGAACATGCTGGTGATCATGTGGGCGCCCTCGGGCGTTTCTTCGGCATCGGCGAAGCGATTGAGGTGGACCACGGTCATGCCTGCGGCGAGGGCCGCGTTGACGCCGACGATGGCGTCATCGATGGCGATACAGTCCTCGGCGGCGAAGCCCATGATGCTCGCTGCATGCAGGTACAGGCAGGGGTCCGGTTTCCAGCAGTTGGCGGTGTAGCCACTGAACAGGCGATTGCCGAATACCTCGGTCAGGCCCACGGTGGCAAGCGAGGTGCGCACCTTGTTCTCGGGGCCGTTGGAAACCACGCCCATGGGGTAGTGCGACAGCGCGGCCAGGGCCTCGGTGGCACCGGCGATGGGGGTCAGGTCGGTGGCCAGGCGGCGGTTGAGGTTGGCACGCATGCTCGCTTCCAGCACCTCGAGGTGGTCCGGGTCGACCTGTCCGTGTTGCGCTTCGAGGGTGGCAACGATATTGCGAAAGCGTGCACCGCGAAAATCGCCCATATAGTCCTCGGCCCGGAACGGCAGTCCGGCGGCGGAGAGGCTGACGGCCATCTCGGCGGCCAGCAGGGGTTCACTGTCCACCAGAGTACCGTCACAGTCGAACAACAGGCAGAGGGGGCGAGCCATGGAGGCGACCTCGCGATTCGTTACGTTATCGAACAGTGTTGCAGATTTTTGCGGAGTCTGCCTGTGTTCGAAGTCGAAAACCACAATTTTTGAACACTGTTTTTTCACGCTGCGCAGTCCGCACTATTGCGGTGCGGAAATGCGAAATTTGAGGCGGCGAGGACGTCTTCGCTATGCTGAAACATAGCGGTGTTCGAAACACCACATTCTCGGGGCGGGATGGCCCCGGTCATTGTTCAAGGAGGTACTCATGAAAGAAGAGACACTGTGGTCCATCGTGGGGTCCGCGGCCGCGGTGGGGGCCAGCGTGATGTCACGCAAGGCCGCCAAGCGCGCCTATCAAAAGGTATCGGACAAGGAACCGCCGGAAAATCCGGATCGCGACGACGTCGAGTGGCGCGAGGCGATCCTGTGGGGAGCCGCCACCGGCGTGATGGTCGGCGTGGC
>DJIP01000193.1:0-4044 GCA_002433675.1 Halomonas halophila | reverse complement strand
GCGTTCTGCCAGGCTGCTGCCCGGCAAGCGTTGAGCCGTGCACAGGAAGGGGCGTCACCACCCGCCCCTTGTTGCGTTGCTTGCTGAGGTGGTGCCTACCCTTCTTTTACCCTCCGATGCCTGGCTGCTGAAATTTGACGACCTCAGGCCTCCCCTGGGTACAGACGTGGGCCTCTGCATTGCCTGATGGAACAGTACTTGCACCTTCGCAGGAACAACGCTTCCGATATCTGGTCGATGAAGTGGCGTGCTGCATTCAAGGGCAACCGGTCGGGGTCGCCGGCGCGAGTACCGTTGGCGGTGATCGAACGCGCGGGTCAGTCGACGATTCTTGTGCTGACGTCCCCGGCTGCTACCACGCATTGATTGCGCCGAAGTGCGCTTAGGTTATCGCTTCAGCACAGCTGCGACCGGGCGTTATCCGAAGGATGTGTTTCACTCTCCATGGGGACGGCCCGTGTACCCCTGATGTGGCCATGCCAAGGGGCGCCCAGGTCTTGGTGGACACTAGACTTGCTGTTGCAGACATCATTGTCATCAAGGTTGCCATCAAGAGAGCTATCACCATGAGCGAAGGAGAGGCGCGACGATGACGCCGCTATGGAAGGCATATCGGTTTACGCGCCGCGAGCAGCATGCTGCGGAAGCGGCCAGGTCACGGGAGTCGCTGATCCAGATCCTGGATCGCGCCCGGGACGAGGACGTGTCGCTCAATCCGCGTCCTTCCTCCACGATTCTGGCGCTGGGGCTTCTCTGCCTGTTGCTGGGCACGCTCGGTTTTATCATCACCCTGGCGGGAGGGCTCTCCTGGCCGTGGCTGATTCCGCTGGCGCTGGTCGGGGCAGCCTTGCTGGGTTTCGACTGGCACGCCACCGAGCGGGTGGCCGACTTCCTGCGACTGTTGGTGCGGCGTGCGGCGGAGCTCGACTTTCGACTGGCCGAGCCCGATGTCGATCTTGACGCGATGCTGGCGACGCTCCGGCGAAAGATCACCGACTTTCAGCGTACCTATGCGGACAATGGCGAGCTTGAGTACTGCCGCAGGGCGGCCGATGAGCGCGTCGGTGGCGAATACTGGGTCTATCGCTTCGCCTATGACGAGGGCATGGACAAGGACCGGCGGACCTATCATCGCAACGGCTTGATCTGCGATCTCTTCGAGGTGGCGGCGGTGGATCTTTGCAACCCGCGAGAGGGCAAGTGGCGACTGTTGCACCACGGTTCCGTCGGCGAACGCTGGGGAGAGGGCGCCTTTTCTCGCTATTTTGTCGCCTGTACGGCGGAACATGACGCCTTGGCAGCGTTTCTTACCGATGAGGTCGTTGACTGTCTCGTGCGTCTTGCCCGCAGCTACCCGGAACTGAATGTTCAGGTCACCCGGGATCACCTGCTGTGCCTGTCCTGGTCTGGGGAAGACCCCTATGCGCGATTATTCGAGCCGGTCTCGGTGGCGCCTGCTGGGCGGGGGGCTCCCTTTACCTCGAGCCAGGCGCCGGGGGAAGACCCCGATGAGGTCTATCGCGCGCTGGAGCGTCGACTGCGTGCTCCGCGCCATCTCACCGCGCTGGAGCCGCTGCTCAATGCCATCGAGGACATTCGCGCAGAGCTGCCGGTGTCCTCTGCCCGTGCGGAGGCCAATATTCCGTTGCGGCGGCGGCTGGAAGAGTCCACCTGCTGACGCCCGTCCAGCGCACTGGTGTTTCACCAGTGGCACATGGCAAGACGCCCCAAGCCTGGCCGGCATGGGGCGTCTTGCGTTACCGCTGTGGGAACCTGATCGCTCTTTACTTCACTTTCGGATCAAGTTCACCCCGGGCGTAGCGCTCGAACATGCCTTCCAGGCTGATCGGCTTGATCTTGCTGGCATTGCCGGCGGTGCCGAAGGCTTCGTAGCGGGCGATGCAGATGTCCTTCATGGCGCTGACGGTGAGCTTCAGGAACTTGCGCGGGTCGAACTCGGCCGGATTTTCGGCCAGGAAGCGACGTACCGCACCGGTGGAGGCCAGACGCAGATCGGTGTCGATGTTGACCTTGCGCACGCCGTGCTTGATGCCCTCGACGATTTCTTCCACCGGGACGCCGTAGGTCTCGGGTATGGCACCACCGTTGGCGTTGATCACCTCGAGCCACTCCTGGGGCACGCTGGAGGAGCCGTGCATGACCAGGTGGGTATCCGGAATGCGCTCGTGGATTTCCTTGATACGCTGGATCGACAGGGTGTCGCCGGTGGGCGGACGGGTGAACTTGTAGGCGCCGTGGCTGGTGCCGATGGCGATGGCCAGGGCGTCGACGCCGGTCGCCTTGACGAAGTCGGCGGCCTCTTCCGGGTCGGTCAGCAGCTGGTCGTGGCTCAGCTTGCCCTCGGCGCCGATGCCGTCTTCCTCGCCGGCCATGCCGGTTTCCAGGCTGCCCAGGCAGCCGAGCTCACCTTCCACCGACACGCCACAGGCGTGGGCCATCTCGACGGTGCGGCGGGTGACGTCGACGTTGTAGTCGTAGTCCGCCGGGGTCTTGCCGTCCTCACCCAGGGAGCCGTCCATCATGACCGAGGAGAAACCGAGCTGGATCGAGCGCTGGCACACCGCCGGGCTGGTGCCGTGGTCCTGGTGCATGACCACCGGGATATGCGGAAACTCTTCCACGGCGGCCAGGATCAGGTGGCGCAGGAAGGGGGCGCCGGCGTATTTACGGGCGCCGGCGGAGGCCTGCAGGATCACCGGGGAGTCGGTGGCGTCCGCGGCTTCCATGATGGCGCGGACCTGCTCGAGGTTGTTGACGTTGAAGGCCGGCACGCCGTAGCCGTGTTCGGCGGCGTGGTCCAGCAGTTGGCGCATACTGACGAGTGCCATGGAGGTACCTGATTCTTGAAGAGGTCGAGAGCGCGATGCTGTCGCGCCCATGTCGCTTGGGTTGTCAAAGGGCCGGCGATGGCCGGCCCCGGGGCTTGGGCTTGGTAGAGAGCGCCGGCGAGCACCGGCGCTTTTTTGGCAAACCTCAGCGAGCGGCCGCCTCGAGGGCGCTGACCGCCGGCAGTTCCTTGCCCTCGACGTACTCGAGGAAGGCACCGCCTCCGGTGGAGATATAGGACACCTGCTCGGCGATGCCATACTTGTCGATGGCTGCCAGGGTGTCACCGCCGCCGGCGATGGAGAAGCCGTCGCTTTCGGCGATGGCCTTGGACAGGGCCTCGGTGCCGCCACCGAACTGGTCGATCTCGAACACCCCGACGGGGCCGTTCCACAGGATGGTGCCGGCGCTCTTGAGCATGCCGCCCAGGCGGGCGGCGGTGTCCGGGCCGATGTCGAGGATCATCTCGTTGTCGGCGACCTGGTCCACCGGCTTGGTGACGGCCTCGGCCGAGTCGGAGAACTCGGTGGCCACGACCACGTCGGTGGGCAGCGGGATCTCGACCTTGGCCATCAGCGCCTTGGCCTTGTCCACCAGGTCAGCTTCGTACAGGGACTTGCCGACGTTGTGGCCCGCTGCGGCGATGAAGGTGTTGGCGATACCGCCGCCGACGATCAGTTGGTCGCACTTCTCGGACAGGGCGTTGAGTACCTCGAGCTTGGTCGAGACCTTTGAGCCGCCGACGATGGCTGTCATCGGGCGCCTGGGGGTCGCCAGCGCCTTTTCCAGAGCATCGAGCTCGGCAGCCAGCAAGGGACCCGCGCAAGCGGTCGGTGCGAAGCGGGCCACCCCGTGGGTCGAGGCCTGGGCGCGGTGGGCGGTACCGAAGGCGTCCATGACAAAGACGTCACACAGCTCGGCGTAGCGCTTGGCCAGGGCTTCGTCATCCTTCTTCTCGCCCTGGTTGAAGCGCACGTTCTCGAGCAGTACCACGTCGCCATCTTCCAGGCTCGGTTCCTGCTCGAGATAGTCGGTCACCAGGCGTACCTGACAGTCCAGCAGGTCACCGAGGTAGGCCGCCACCGGCGCCAGGGTGAACTCATCGGCCGGCTCTCCTTCGGTGGGGCGGCCCAGGTGGCTCATCAGCAGCACCTTGGCACCTGCGTCGCGAGCTGCCTTGATGGTCGGCAAGCTGGC
>DJIP01000209.1 GCA_002433675.1 Halomonas halophila | reverse complement strand
ACCATGACAACATACATCATTGACCAAATTAAGAGTACATTTCAAACTATTTTTTGTATACAGTTTGAGAATGCATAGCTGCCTAGTGTTTGCCGACAGCAACACAGGCTCGACCGATCTCTTGCCGTCCGCACCTGTGCCCGCTGCCGACAAGGGGCGCCCGACACCAACGAGACATCAGCGCTATGCTCCACCCCATCTACCTTGCCGTCATGACAGGAGCCTCTCCCCATGCCAAGCCTCACCCAACGCCCCAGCCAGATGGACAAGACCCAATTCGTGACCACCTACGGAGACGTCTTCGAGCACTCCCCCTGGGTGGCGGAGCGTGCCTTCGATCGTGGCATGAACGAGCAGCATGACGATCCGGTACGTCTTGCCGAGCACATGGGCCAGGTCCTCAGCGACGCCTCCCCGGAGGAACAGCTGCAGGTCATCCGGGCGCACCCTGATCTTGCCGGCAAGGCTGCCGCCGCAGGCGAGTTGACCAACGACTCCACCCGCGAGCAGGCCGGGGCCGGGCTGGACCAATGCACCCCGGAGGAGCTTGAGCGCTTCACCCGCCTCAACGAAAGCTACAAGGCGCGTTTTGGTATTCCCTTCATCATGGCGGTCAAGGGCGGCAATCGGCACACCATCCTCGCCGCCTTCGAACAGCGCCTGACCAACTCAGCCGAGCAGGAAAGGCAGGAAGCCGTAGTGCAGATCAATCGGATCGCTCGGTTCCGACTGGAAGATCGCGCTAGCTGAAGTAGCAAGCACACAAAAACGGCCGGTCACCTGGTGACCGGCCGCCAAACCCTACGTCGATGACTAGAGGCCTTGGCGCTCTCGTCATCCGGAAATCGTCACGCTTTTCGCGTCCGGGCTGGTTGTGGACGAACGGCCCCATGTGGATGGCGGCCTACCATACCCTTTCACGTGGTGCCCATCGGCCACGTTCAGTGAACCACCGAGTCATGCTCTGGGTCCTGCCAGCTGCACGACATTAGAGTTGCGCTACCTCACTTCTGCGGCTCATCGCTCTCGCTTGAGTTGCACTACCTCATCTCACGGCCATGCTGAAACTGCACCCAAGGCGGGACCATTGCTCTCGTGCCCACCTTTCCGCGACTTCTGCAGCGCCTGTCGCTCGGGGCCAGGCACCTTTGTTACTGCTTTAGTTACTTCTGATTAATCTCTTGCTACCTGAACGCTTGCTGGTGACGTTCTTGCTGGCTCCATTGTTCTTTTTGATATCGCTGCTTGAGCCTGCCGGTGTCATCATCGAAACCTCGACGTCACTTGGCTATATCGCCGGGCTATATCGCCGGGCTATATCGCCAGGCTATATCCCGCGCCGATCACGCTCGCCGATATCTCCAGCCGACGACTTGCGCGTCCAGGACGAACCAGCCTTCGCCACTACTCCTTGGCAGAATCCAGTGCCTCCTTGGCCACACCCTGGCACTTCTCCTGATACTCCTTGCTCAACTTGAGCAACGTCTCGCTCTCCTCGCGCAGACTCTCTCCGATCGCCGACAGGGTTTCCTGCTGGGACTGGCTGGCGTTCTTCAGACTTTCGGCATCACGCACTTCGCACCAGGACCGGGCCTGTGCGATGCCTGCCTTCATGGCGGAGTCCATGGTCTTGAAACGTACATCCAGCATCTTCTGGGAATATTCCAGCGTCAGCAGGCTCCCCTCACGCCACGGACTCATCAATTTGTCCATGGAGGGGATCATGTTTTCCATTGTCGGCATTGCCTTGTTCTCGCTCATGTTGGTACTCCCTATAGGTATGCCAGCACGTTCGGCCCACGGGCAGCCTGTCCGCTGAAACCACGGCGATGCGAGGCAGCCTGGCAGTATCTTGTGCTGCACCGATTACAGATAATCTTCAAACGAGCACAGAATCGACTCGCATGTGAAGCCTAGAACGCACCTTGCTGCACCGCAACATCATATAAGGCATATACGCGCTACTAATTGCACTAACGCGGGTGCAGCAGCCCAGTACAAGCGGCATCTTCCCCAGCAGCGCGCCATTCGGACCATAGCAGATGGTGGTTGACGCTCTAGTAACAGCAGTTGCAGCCGCGCCAGAAGCGCAAAAATCGCGCTTTTGTAAGACATATCGACAAAACAGTCGTCGATAGCGACAACCGTCAATAGCGACTATCGACCGTCAGGTCACAAAGCACGGTACCGCTGTTTCGCAACGTCCTACCGGGTAACCGGTCCAGTTTTTCACAGGTTCAAGAGCCCCGAACAACCGGCGTTTCGTTGTTCGGTTCTCTTCCCCAAGGTCTCTTGCAGAATAGCCAAGACGTGTCACCTTGCCGGCGACACTCGAAAGCCATGATCGACATGCAGCAAAAAGCGTGGCGGCATGATCGCTGCAGACTAGTGGCGCAGGCTTAGGAGGAGAACCTGAGGAAGACACAGGAACAAGGAAGCAAGCGAAAAGAGCAAAAGACAAAGAGCAAAAGACAAAGAGCGAAGCGACGATGTCGGAACGTCGCCTCGCTCGGCAGCAAGGGTCAGGTGCGATAAGCGCCTTCGATGTCACACACGCGCACCGCGTTGCGACCGACACCGCCATTGGCATCAAGCATCCGCTCGATCCAGGCGTAGACTGGATCGGCATTGGATACCAGATCCGCGGTGGACACTGAACGGGCCCACATGAAGTTGGCAAACACCAGGTAGTCCGCCGCCCCGGGCGCATCGCCATCAATGAAGTCGCTTCCCGACAGCTGGCCACGCAGTGGCTCCAGGGCGCTATCGAGTTGGCTGAGCCCCTTGGCCGGAGAATGGAACTGCTCCAGGGTCATGCCCAGGCGTTTTTCACGAGTGGTGCGGAAGTAGTCGCGGTCCTTGGGATGGATGGCGTTCATCAGGTCCATCACGATGGTGCGCAGGATCGGCAACTGCAGGGCGCGCTCGCTGTAGTGCTTGAAAAAGCGGGCGCGGGATTCGGCCAAGGGCCCGCCAAGCAGCGTCGGGGCCTCCGGGTAGGCACGATCCAGATAACGCAGGATCTCGAAGCTGTCGGTGATCACTTCGTCGCCATCGATCAGCACCGGGACCTTGTCGTGGTCGGTGAATTCGAGCTTTTCCTTTTCGGTAAAGCACCAGGGCCGCGCCTCCACCTCGAGCCCCTTGTGGGCGATGGCCAGCTTGGCTCGCCAGCAGAAGGGAGAAAAACGCAGTGACTCGTCGATGCCACACAGGTCGTACATCACCAGGGCCATGCCAGATACCTCTAGAGGGAGAATGTCTGCCGATAGTGCCATCAACCGCCCACCTCGCCAACGCCATGATTTCCGAAGGGATCGAGACAAACCTGTCCATTAGTCTAAGAAACTAGCCTCGTTCGCACCCTACGACGGCGTCTTCGCCACCTCTAACCTACTGTTAAACAATAAATTTGAAGAATGGCCGGACACGGACCTTTCGTCACTGGATTGGTCTTACCAATATCCCAGTCTAGAACGATTTCGCTCGTCGGCTTATCGTGCCGCCTTGTCCGAGCCTTACCCCGGCGTGAAACCGCCAACTTCGACACAACGGATATTACAAACAAGGACACGACAAGAGACCCCAACACCATGACCGACACCACTCTAGCCTTGATAGCCTTTGTGCCGCTCATACTGGCCGGCATTCTGCTGATCGGCATGCGCATGGCCGCCAAGGTCGCCATGCCCATCGTCTTCCTGGTCACCGCGCTGATTGCCCTGCTGGCCTGGGACATGACCTTCACTCGGGTCCTGGCCTCGACCCTGCAAGGACTGATCCTGACCGTGGCGATCCTGTGGATCATCTTCGGCGCCATCCTGCTGCTCAACACCCTGAAGCACTCCGGCGGTATCGCCGCCATCCGCAATGGCTTCTCCGGTATCAGCCCGGACCGCCGCGTCCAGGCGATCATCGTGGCCTGGCTGTTCGGCTGCTTCATCGAAGGCGCCTCGGGCTTCGGCACGCCGGCAGCGGTGGCTGCCCCGCTGATGGTCGCACTGGGATTCCCGGCGTTGGCCGCCGTAGTGGTGGGCATGATGATCCAGTCCACTCCGGTGTCCTTCGGCGCCGTCGGTACTCCCATCGTGGTCGGTGTCGCCGGTGGCCTGGACAGGGTCGGTATCACCGAGACGTTGGAAGCCGGTGGCGCCAGCTGGATGGAGTACTTCCGCCTGATTGCCGGTGAGGTCGCGCTGGTCCATGCCGTGGTCGGCGTTCTCATGCCGCTGATCATGGTCAGCGTCATGGTGCGCTTCTTCGGTGCCAACCGCTCCTGGAAGGAAGGCCTGGCGATTGCTCCCTTCGCGATCTTCGCAGGCGTCGCCTTCGTGGTGCCCTACGCCCTGGCCGGGGTCTTCCTGGGCCCCGAATTCCCGTCGATGATCGGCGCCATGGTGGGCCTTGCCATCGTGGTCCCGGCCGCCCGTCGCGGCTTCCTGATTCCCGCCAAGAGCTGGGATTTCCCGGAAAGTGACAGCTGGCCTGCCCACTGGATCGGCAAGCTCAGCATCAAGGCCGACGAGGTCGTGGGTCGCGCGCCGATGAGCACCTTCATGGGCTGGCTGCCCTACGTGCTGCTGGCGGTGCTGCTGGTGGCGTCACGTACCATCGAGCCTTTCAAGCAGGCGCTGACCTCGGTAAGCCTGGGCTTCAGCGACATCCTTGGTGAGGCCGGTATCTCCGGCAGCCTGCAGCCACTCTACCTGCCCGGTGGCATCCTGCTGATGGTGGTGCTAATCACCGCCCTGATGCATCGCATGAACGGTAATCAGCTCAAGGCCGCCTTCAGTGAATCCAGCCGCACCCTGCTGGGCGCCGGTTTCGTGCTGGTGTTCACCATCCCCATGGTGCGCATCCTGATCAACTCCGGCGTCAATGGTGCTGATCTGGCCTCCATGCCGGTGGCCATGGCCACCGCGGTGGCCAACGGCGTCGGCGACATCTATCCGCTGTTCGCTCCTTCCGTTGGCGCACTGGGGGCCTTCATCGCCGGCTCCAACACCGTGTCCAACCTGATGCTGGCAGACTTCCAGTTCAATGTGGCCCAGCAACTCGGGGTTTCCACCGCGCTGATGGTGGCACTTCAGGCCGTCGGTGCCGCCGCCGGCAACATGATCGCCATCCACAACGTGGTGGCCGCCTCGGCTACCGTGGGCCTGCTGGGACGCGAGGGCATCACCATTCGCAAGACCATCCTGCCGACCATCTACTATGTGCTCGCAGCGGGGCTGATCGGGCTGGTGGCGATGCAGGTGGTCGGTATCTCCGACCCGCTGATGGGGCTATTGCAGTAGGCACTACGCCAAGCCAGCCACCACCTGGCTGACCGACAAGGGGGTGTCATCGACGATGACACCCCCTTCTTGTTGGCGACAGGCGCCACCTTTGCTCGAGAACTACGCCACTCTAAGCACAGTTCGACTACCTCTGTGCCGATATGGCGCCCCTTATACCCTGCGCCTAGAGTTAATTCAGTGTCGTACGCACGTGCAGCATTCTTGCTTTCGGGCTCACCGGCAAGGCGCGCCGCCGGCGTACTGACCAGGGGCTGGCTCTTCGTGAGCGCCCACGGACGCATGGTCTCGACAAGGGCCACGACTCTCGACCAGGGGAAATTCAGATGTCCTATCTGCTGCTTGCCATGATCACCGTGATCGCCGTCGTGGTGATCACCAACGGCGCGAGATCCTCGGAATCCATGCTGTTGCTGAGGCACAAGGCTCCCGCTCCCCAGAGGGTCAAGCGGCACAGAAGGCCGACCCGACGCCAGCTCTAGGCCGGGGGTTCGCCGTCCAGATGTGTCGGCGGGTTGCCCGCAGACCACAGACAGCACCGCGAAGTGTCCGTGGCCTCCTGCGAAGGGGGGGTTGCCAGGCGCTGTCCGAAACGTCGATGCGCGCAGGCTCTCTTCATCTAGCCGATGCGGGCCAAGCGGGTGCGATGTAGCCGAGCCTTGGCCACATAGCCCTCGGCGTTGGTCTTGAGTGCGGCGATGGCCTTGTCATCCAGTTGCCGGATCACCTTGCCCGGCGAGCCGACGACCAGGCTGTTGTCGGGGATCTCGGCGCCTTCCTTGACCAGCGCCCCTGCCCCGATCAGGCAGTTCTTGCCGATCACGGCGCCGTTGAGCACCACCGCCTGAATGCCGATCAACGAGCCCTCGCCCACGGTGCAGCCATGCAACATCGCCTGGTGCCCCACCGTGACGCCCGGTCCTACCGACAGCGGGTAGCCGGGGTCGGCGTGCAGCACGGCGCCATCCTGGATATTGCTGCCTTCACGCACTTCAAGCGCTTCGGTGTCGCCTCTGAGTACCGCCTGGTACCAGATGCTGGCGTCTTCATGGATTTTCACCTGGCCGATGACCTCGGCGCTCTCGGCGACGAAGACGGTGCGATGAATGTGGGGGGAATGGTTACCCAGACGATAGATGGCCATGGCCCGCTCCTGACGAGGTTATCCTTGTGGATGGGGGGCGCTGGGCGCCCACCCTGCCTATATAGTGGACGCTGTTTCCAAACTCTGCCTACTCCGTTGTCGGTTCCTGTGCGAGAGAGGCAAAGTACGCTGTGATCTCCGTCGCCACTCGGCGTACATCCGACTCGCTGACACCCAGATGGGTCACCAGGCGGGTGCGCGGCCTCACCGCGATCAGGATGCCACGCTCGGCAAGAAAGCCCTCCAGTGCCGCACAGTGAGGAGCCGGCACGTCGAGAAAGACCATGTTGGTGGCCTGACCTGCCACTCCGATACCTTCAATACTCCCTAGCCACTCGGCGAGCTGGCGGGCATGACGGTGGTCGTCGGCCAGTCGCTCCACATGGTGGTGCAGGGCATGCCGACAGGCCGCCGCCAGCAAGCCCGACTGGCGCATGCCGCCTCCCAGCGTCTTGCGCCAGCGACGGGCCGCGGCGATAAAGCGCTCACCGCCGACCAGCAACGAGCCCACCGGCGCGCCCAGCCCCTTGGAAAAGCACAGCGATACAGAATCGAAACCGGCGCACAGCTCCGCCAGCGACTTGCCGGTGGCGACACTGGCGTTGAACAGGCGAGCGCCATCGAGGTGGCAGGCCAGGCCTCGCTCGGCGGCAAGACCGGTTACCTCCTGCACATAGTCCTGGGGCAATACCCGGCCCTGATAGGTATTTTCCAGGGCGATCAGTCGGGTTCGCGCATGATGGATATCGTCTCCCTTGATGGCCTCGGCGATATCCTCGAGCGCCATGCGTCCATCAGCCTGCTGGATCAGGGGTTGGGGCTGGATGCCGCCAAGTACCGCAGCACCGCCACCTTCATCGCGATAGATGTGCGAGCGTTGACCGGCGATCACTTCGTCGCCACGTGCGCAGTGGACCAACATGGCGGTCAGGTTGCTCTGAGTACCGGAGGGGAAGAAGGCCGCCGCGGCGAAGCCCGCGCGATCGGCCACCTCCGCCTCGAAGGCGGCGACGCTGGGGTCATCACCCCAGACGTCATCGCCCACCGGTGCGATGGCCATGGCATCACGCATGGCCTCGGTCGGTTGGGTCACGGTATCGCTACGTAGGTCGATCATGGCGCTCTCCTTGTTCGCGCTGCCCTTTCTCCGAGTATGCCAGTTCGGCGTTCAGCTGAGGACTGCCCCCACGCGCATTGGCCCCCTGCCCTCCCGACGACTCAGGCCAGCGCCTCGGCCAGTACCCTGGCAACATGACGCGCCTCACGTGCGGCACCGTCACGAATCTGGTGACGACAGCTGGTGCCGTCGGCCACGATCAGCGCATCCTCGGCGTCGCGCACCGCCGGCAGCAACGAGAGTTCCGCCATCTGCATGGAGGCCTCGAAGTGCTCACGCTCGTAGCCGAAGCTGCCGGCCATGCCACAGCACGACGACTGGATGGTCTCCACCTCGAGTTCGGGGATCCAGGACAGCACCTGCTGGACCGGCGTCAGGGCATCGAACGCCTTCTGGTGACAGTGACCATGGAGCAGCGCCCGCGACACCGGCAGCGCCTCGAGCGAAAGCTCCAGCCGACCGGCGTCCTTCTCGCGCACCAGAAATTCCTCGAACAGCAGGCTCGCCTCGGCCAGTCGCTTGGCGGGTTCGCCCAGACCGAAGCCCAGGAACTCGTCGCGCAGGGTCAGCAGACAGGATGGCTCGAGCCCGACCACGGCAAGCCCTTTCTCCACGTGGGGGGTCAGCGCCGCCAGGGTCCGCTCGGCCTCCGCCCGGGCCCGATCGACCTGACCACTGGCCAGGTAGGTACGCCCGCAACACAGCGGACGACGATCTGCAGCGCTCGCCAGGATCACCCGGTAACCCGCGGCTTGAAGCACGCGCATGGCGGCCTCGGCGTTGTCGGCTTCCATATAGTTGTTGAAGGTGTCGACGAACAGCACCACCTCCTTCACCGCCTGGTCGGCAACGGCCGGTCGCTCGCCCTGTCGTACCCGCCCCAGGTAGTCGTCGGTAACGCGTGGCAGCGCGCGCTCCTCGGCCAGTCCCAGCGCCCGCTTCAGCGGTGAGGCCAGCCAGGGCATGCTGTCGATGGCCTTGACCAAGGGTGACAGTCGCCGCAGCACCGGCGCGCGCCTAGGCAGGTCACCGATCAGTCGCTCGCGCAGCGACACACCTTCCTTGGCGACCCTTGCCGCCCGGGCCTCGATCTTGATTCGCGCCATATCGACGCCGGTGGGACAATCACGCTTGCAGCCCTTGCAGGAAACGCACAGATCGAGCGCCTCCTTGACCTCGTCGCTGGCCAGGCCGTCGCGACCGAGCTGGCCGGACAACACCAGACGCAGGGTATTGGCGCGGCCGCGGGTCAGGTGCTTCTCGTCGCGGGTAATGCGATAGCTCGGACACATGGTGCCGGCATCGAACTTGCGGCAATGGCCGTTGTTGTTGCACATCTCCACTGCGCTGGCGAGGCCGCCGGTGACATCGCGGCCGCTACCCGGCGGGGTCTGCTCGCCGTTCAAGGGGTCACGCTCGACGTTCCAGGGCGACCAGTCCAGCACCGGCGTCAGTTCGATGCGCTGGTACTCCCTGGGAAAGCGGAAAAGCCGCGAGTC
>DJIP01000165.1:711-6027 GCA_002433675.1 Halomonas halophila | reverse complement strand
GGCACCATCGGCCGCCCCGTCGCCGGTACCGAGCTCAAGCTGTGCAACCCCGATGGCGGTGATCCCGAGCCGGGCGAGCCGGGCGAGCTGTGCGTGCGCGGCCCCCAGGTGATGAAGGGCTACTGGAACCGCGACGACGAGACGGCCAAGGTCATCGATGCCGATGGCTTCTTCCATACCGGGGACATCGCGATCATCCAGGACGATGGCTATGTGCGTATCGTCGATCGCAAGAAGGACATGATTCTGGTGTCCGGCTTCAACGTCTATCCCAACGAGATCGAGGACGTGGTCGCGGCCCACCCCAAGGTGGTCGAGTCCTGCGCCGTCGGGGTGCCCGATGAGACCAGCGGCGAAGTCATCAAGCTGTTCGTGGTGGCCAAGGACAGCTCCTTGACCAGCGACGAGCTGCGCGCCTGGTGCAAGAAGGAATTGGCCGGCTACAAGGTGCCCAAGCAGGTGGAGTTCCGTGACGAACTGCCCAAGACCAACGTGGGCAAGGTGCTCAGGCGCCAGTTGCGTGACGAAGGCAGGACCGACACTGGGACCGGTACCAGCGGCTGACGCCCGCCGGCAAGGCCTGGGGGAAGGCAGGGGCCGGCGATTGGCCCTTGCCTTGGCTGCGGCGTTACAATAGCGCCCTTTGCGTTGCGGGAGCCTTCCCGCCCCGCGTTCGTACGACGCGGCGCCCATGATCCACCCGGAGCCTTCGACCCCAACGTGAGTAGTTCTACGCCCACTGCCCAGCAAAACGCCGATGGCGCCTCTCGCCTGAAGTCTCTGACCGAAGGGCTGGATCAGGTGATGCTTCGCGATCGCCCGACGCTGGCTAAGCGTCTGGCCGGACTCGAGCGTCGTCGACGCGACGGCAAGCCCATCGACCGGGGACTCAAGGAGGTCGAGCACCACTGGCAGCGCTCCCGTCAGACCCTGGCCTCGCGTCAGGCGCGCCCGGTCACCCTCGACTATCCCGAGCAGCTCCCGGTGGCGGCACGGCGTGCCGATATCCTCAAGGCCCTCGAGTCCCATCAGGTGGTGGTGGTGGCCGGCGAAACCGGCTCCGGCAAGACCACCCAGCTGCCCAAGCTGTGTCTGGAGCTGGGGCTTGGCCGTCGCGGACTGATCGGCCACACCCAGCCGCGTCGCCTGGCGGCGCGCTCGGTGGCGACCCGTCTGGCGGAAGAACTGCAGGTGCCGCTGGGCGAGCAGGTGGGTTATCAGGTCCGCTTCACCGACCAGACCAACGACGACACCCTGGTCAAGTTGATGACCGACGGCATCCTGCTGGCGGAAACCCGCCAGGACCCGGACCTGCGTCGCTACGACACCCTGATCATCGACGAGGCCCACGAACGCAGCCTGAATATCGACTTCCTGCTCGGCTACCTCAAGCGCCTGCTCGATCGCCGCCCCGACCTCAAGGTCATCATCACCTCCGCCACCATTGATGTGGAGCGCTTCAGTCAGCACTTTGCCAGCCGAGACCAGAACGGCGTCACGCGTCCAGCCCCGGTGGTGGAGGTCTCGGGTCGTACCTACCCGGTGGAAGTGCGCTATCGTCCGCTGATTCGCGACGAGGATGACGAGGAAGACCGCACCCTCAGCGAGGGCATTCTTCATGCGGTGGAAGAGATCGAAACCATCGAGCGCGAAAAGCGCTGGTTCCATGGTCCCCGCGACATTCTGGTGTTTCTGCCCGGTGAGCGTGAAATTCGCGAGACCGCCGACGTGCTCAGGCGTGCCGATTTCAAGAGCACCGAGATACTGCCGCTTTACGCCAGGCTATCGAACGCCGAGCAGAACCGCGTGTTTGCGCCGCACAGCGGGCGGCGCATCGTGCTTGCCACCAACGTGGCCGAGACCTCGCTGACGGTGCCGGGCATCCGCTACGTGATCGACCCGGGGCTGGTACGCATCAGTCGCTACAGCTATCGCGCCAAGATCCAGCGCCTGCCGGTGGAGGCGGTGAGCCAGGCCAGCGCCAATCAGCGCAAGGGCCGCTGCGGCCGGGTGGCGGAAGGGGTGTGTATTCGCCTGTATGACGAGGACGACTTCCTGGCGCGCCCGGAGTTCACCGATCCGGAGATCCGGCGCACCAATCTGGCCTCGGTGATTCTGTCGATGCTGTCGCTGAAACTTGGCGACATCCAGGACTTTCCCTTCGTCGACCCGCCTGACTCGCGCTTTGTCACCGACGGCTTCAAGTTGCTCTATGAGCTGGGCGCGGTCGATGACAACAGCCGCCTGACGACGTTGGGTCGGCGGCTGGCGCGGCTACCCATCGATCCGCGCCTGGCGCGTATGGTGCTGGCCGGGGTCGAGCAGCAGAGCCTGCGCGAGGTGCTGATCGTGGTCTCGGCGCTGGCGGTGCAGGACCCGCGTGATCGTCCCTCCGACAAGCGCGAGGCTGCCGATCAGGCTCACCGTCGCTGGCAGGATCCGGATTCCGACTTCGTGGCGCTGCTCAATCTGTGGCACGGCTTCGAAGCCGCCCGAGAGGAACTCTCGGGCAACCGGCTGCGTCGCTGGTGTCGCGACAACTTCCTGAATTACCTGCGCCTGCGCGAGTGGCACGATACCTTCCGACAGTTGCGTCAGCTGCTCAAGGAGATGGATATCCAGGTGCCGTCGGCCAGGCCCGCCGTTGCCGCCGAAGGTGAAGATGACGACGGTCAGGCCAAGGAACGACAGCGTCAGCAGACGGTGGCCATGCACAAGGCGCTGTTGACCGGCCTGCTGAGCCACCTGGGGACCCTGACCGAGAACCGCGAGTATCTCGGCGCGCGCAATCGCAAGTTCATGATTCATCCGGCATCCGGGCTTTCGAAGAAGTCGCCGAAGTGGGTGATGGCGATGGAGCTGGTCGAGACCTCGAAGCTGTTCGCCCGCAGCGTGGCCAAGGTCGAGCCTCAGTGGATCGAGCCTCTCGCGGACCATCTGGTCAAACGCAGCTACAGCGAGCCCCACTGGGAGATGAAGCGGGCCCAGGTGGTGGCCTTCGAGCAGGTCACCCTGTTCGGGCTGCCGATCGTGGCCCGGCGCAAGGTCCACTATGGTCCCATCGCCCCGGTCGAAAGCCGTGAGCTGTTTATCCGCCGGGCGCTGGTGGAAGGCGAGTTTCGCACCAAGGGCGAGTTCTTTGCCCACAACCGGGCCCTGATCGACGAGGTCGAGGACCTCGAGGATCGCGCACGGCGGCGCGACATTCTGGTAGACGAGGAGCAGCTGTTCGACTTCTACGACGCTCGTCTGCCCGAGGATATCGTCAACGGCAAGGGCTTCGAGGCCTGGCGACGCAAGGCCGAGCGCAGTGACCCTGAGCTGCTCAAGTTTGATCGTCAGGCGCTGCTGGCGCGGGAGGCGGACGACGTTACCGGTGATGCCTACCCTGACGAGCTGACGATCGACGGGGTGCGCTATCCGCTGGCCTATCACTTCGCGCCGGGGGCCGAGGATGACGGTGTGACCATGACGGTGCCGGCGGCGATGCTGTCTCAGTTGTCGTCGTCTCGCCTCGAGTGGCTGGTGCCGGGGTTGCTCCGGGACAAGTGCATCGCTCTGTTGAAGTCGCTGCCCAAGTCGATACGCCGGCAGGTGGTGCCGATTCCCGACTGGGTCGACGCGGCGCTGGAGGCGCTGGTGCCCGGGGACGGCAGCCTGACCGAGGCGCTCGGTGAATTTCTGCGGGTCAAGACCGGGTTGCGCCTGTCGCCGGACGACTGGCGCCTCGATCAACTCGAGCCCCATCTGGTGATGAACCTCAAGGTGGTCGACCACAGCGGCAAGGTGCTGGGCCAGGGCCGCGACCTGCGAGCACTGGAGCGGCGTTTCGAGGCTGCCGCCAGTCAGGGCGCCCGGGCGCTGGCCAAGAGCGTGGAGAGCCAGTCCGAACTGTCGGGCTTCCCCGAACAGGCGCTGCCGGAGTCGCGGGTGACCTCCCAGGCGGGGATTCGGGTGGAGGCCTTCCCGGCGCTGGTGCCCTCGTCGAGCGGGCTCAGCCTGGAGCTGTTCGATCACCCGGCCAAGGCCCATGAAGCGCACCGCCGCGGGGTGGTCAAGGCGGCGATGGAGCGCCTGCCAGATCAAGTGAAGGCGATCGAGCGTACCCAGGGGCTGTCGACCTGTGCTCTATTGTTCGCCAAGGTAGGCAGCAAGCGTGCACTGACCGAAGATGTGGTGACGGCCGTCTTCCGGCAGGTCGTGGCGGTGGACCCCTTGCCACGCAGTGCCCAGGCCCTGGAAGAGCGCATTCAGGCGGTTCGCCAGGATATCGTTCCGCACGCGGACAAGCTGGTGGCGGTACTCAAGCCGGCACTGGAGGGGCACCTGGCGGTGACAAAGGCGTTGAAGGGTAACCTGAGTCTGTCGCTGGCACTGGTATACAGTGACCTCAAGGCACAGATGCAGCGGCTGGTGTACCCGGGGTTCGTGGCCGACGCCGACGCCTGGCTCGAGGCCTATCCGCGCTACATGGAGGCCGCCCAGGTGCGCCTGGAGAAGGCCCCGCGAGAGCGCATGCGCGACCAGATGCTGATGCAGACGGTGCAGGACTTCGAGTCACGCCTTGAGACGCGTCGACAGGCCGAGCGCCGAGGTGGCGTCGAAGATCCATCGCTGGTGGAGTTTCGCTGGTGGATCGAGGAGTTGCGGGTGTCGCTATTTGCGCAGCAGCTGGGTACCGCCATGCCGGTATCGGAGAAGCGCCTGGAGAAACGCTGGGCGGAATTGACCGGGCGGGGGTAAGGCTCCCGCGCCAAAGATGACGAAAGTGAGTGGCCGCCGCGGCGGTCGCGATCGACCGGCGGCACCGAGGTGCCGCATGAAGGAGAAGGGCATGACCCCAGCGAAGGTGCTTATTACCGGCAGCGGCCTGTATACCCCGGCCAACGCCATCGACAACGATGCTCTGGTGGCGTCGTACAACGCCTGGGTGGATGCCGAGAATGCCCGCCACCGCGAGGCGATCGAGGCCGGGGAACGTGACGCCCTGGCGCATTCCAGCAGTGAATTCATCGTCAAGGCCTCGGGTATCCACAGTCGCTATGTGCTGGACGCCGAGGGCATCCTGAACCCCGAGCGCATGCGTCCGAAGCTCGACGAGCGCGACAACGACAGCCCCGGCATCCAGTGCGAGATGGCGCTGGCCGCCGCGCAAGAGGCGCTGGCCGCAGCGGGGGTCGAGGCTGCCGACATCGATCTGGTGATCGTCGCCTGTTCGAACCTGGAGCGCCCCTATCCGGCGGTGGCGGTGGAGTTGCAGCGTGCGCTGGGCACCGGGGGCTACGCCTTCGACATGAACGTGGCCTGTTCCTCGGC
>DJIP01000165.1:0-392 GCA_002433675.1 Halomonas halophila | reverse complement strand
ACCTTCGCCATCGACAACGCCGCCAATGCCATCCGCTCCGGCGGCGTGCGCCGCGCCCTGGTGGTCAACCCCGAGGTATGTTCGGCACACCTCAACTTCCGCGACCGCGACAGCCACTTCATCTTTGGCGACGCCTGTACCGCCCTGGTGCTGGAAAGCGACGAGGTGGCGAAAGCCGACACCCGGTTCGAGGTGCTAGGGACCCGCCTGGTGACCCAGTTTTCCAACGCCATTCGCAACAATGCGGGCTTTCTCAACCGCGTCACCGACGCCGACCCCCAGGCTGCCGACAAGCTGTTCGTGCAGGAAGGCCGCAGGGTCTTCAAGGAAGTCTGCCCGATGGTGGCACAGTTGATCCGTGACCACCTGGAGAGCCTGGATATCGCGCCTGG
>DJIP01000054.1 GCA_002433675.1 Halomonas halophila | reverse complement strand
GAGTTCAACTTCAACCAGTTCGAGCGGGTCATCGATATCGTGCTGGCCCAGGCCGGCTACTACGGTATGCCTCGCCGTGAAGCGTTGCCTCGGGCGGAAAGCCTGCTCAGGGACCTCAGCCTGTGGGACAAGCGCAACGGCAGTGCGCGGATGCTGTCCGGCGGCATGAAGCGCCGTCTGATGATCGCCCGCGCGCTGATGCACCGTCCCAAGCTGTTGATCCTCGATGAGCCCACCGCCGGGGTGGATATCGAGTTGCGTCGCAGCATGTGGGAGTACATGCGGCGTATCAACCGCGAGGAAGGCACCACCATCATCCTGACCACCCACTATCTGGAAGAGGCGGAGAGCCTGTGCCGCAACGTGGGCATCATCAACCACGGCGAGATCGTCAGGAACACCAGCGTGCGCGAGCTACTGAGTGAGCTCGACACCGAGACCTTCCTGCTGGATCTGGCCGAACCCATCGATCATGCCCCCGTCATCGAAGGCTTCGAGGTCAAGCAGGTGGACAGCGCCCAGCTATCGGTGATGGTGCATCGTGGGCAGTGCCTCAATGACGTCTTCGATGCCCTCAAGGCAGACGGCGTGCGGGTGCTGTCGATGCGCAACCGGGCCAACCGACTGGAGGAAATGTTCGTGTCCATGGTGGAAAGCGGCAACGCCGACAAGGAGCTGAGAGGATGAACCCGAGTCAGATCGCGATCGCCCTGTGGACCCTGGTAGCCAAGGAAGTCCGGCGCTTTACCCGGATCTGGCCGCAGACCCTGTTGCCGCCGTCGATCACCATGACGATGTACTTCATCATCTTCGGCAACCTGATCGGCTCGCGCATCGGTGAGATGGACGGCTACAGCTACATGGACTTCATCGTCCCGGGGCTGATCATGATGTCGGTGATCACCAACAGCTACTCCAACGTGGCCTCGTCGTTCTTCTCCAACAAGTTTCAGCGTAGCGTCGAGGAGATGATGGTTTCGCCGATGCCCAACTGGGTGATACTGGCGGGCTTTATCCTCGGCGGCATGGCGCGCGGGCTCGGTGTCGGCATTATCGTCACCGGTGTGTCGCTGTTCTTCACCCGTATCGAGGTGGCCCACCCGCTGTTGACCATCGGGGTGGTGATCCTGACCGCGGCACTGTTCGCCACCGGTGGCTTCATCAACGCGCTGCTCGGCAAGAAATTCGACGATATCTCCATCGTGCCGACCTTCGTGCTGACGCCGCTGACCTATCTGGGTGGGGTCTTCTACTCGATCTCGCTGTTGCCGGCCTTCTGGCAGGGCGCCTCGATGCTCAACCCCATCCTCTATATGGTCAACGTCTTCCGCTATGGTTTCCTTGGCGTCTCCGACATCCCGGTCGGCTGGGCGCTCGCTGCCATCTTCGGCTTTATCGTGGCACTGTTCGCCATCGCCCTGTGGATGCTGGAAAATGGCAAGGGCATTCGCAGTTGAGCTGCCGGCCGCCCAGGGCGGCCGGTAGCCGTTTGTCTCTCGGACTTTCTCTTGTTCAGGTATCGCCATGTCCACTAACTCCCGGGATCCCCACCACCGCCCCGACACCCTGACCGATGCGCCCCTGGGGCGGGAGTCAGCCTATCCCGAGCGCTACGATCCGGGGCTTCTGTTTCCCATCGAGCGTGCTGCCAACCGCAAGCCGCTGAGGATCGAGGAGGGGGCGCTGCCCTTCGTCGGCGAGGACGAATGGCACGCCTTCGAGCTGTCCTGGCTGACCCCCAAGGGCAAGCCCTGTGTCGCAGTGGCACGCTTTCGTCTGCCGGCAAGCTCGCCTCGGCTGATCGAGTCCAAGTCCTGGAAGCTCTACCTCAATAGCCTGAATCAGACTCGTCTGGCGGGTCACGACGAACTGATCGAAACCCTCAAGCGCGACCTGAGCGAGGCTGCCGGGGCCGAGGTCAGCGTGGAGATCCTGGCGGTGGACGATAGTGAGCTTGATCCGCGCCCGTTGCCGGGGGAGTGCATCGACGATCAGGACATCGAGATCAACGACTATACGCCGAGTGCGGGGCACCTTTCGGTCAGTGACGAGATCGTCGAAGAAACGCTGATCTCCCACCTGCTCAAGTCCAACTGCCCGGTGACCGGTCAGCCCGATTGGGGCAGCGTGATGATCCGCTACCGCGGTCCCCGGCTCGATCGCGAAGGTCTTCTGCGCTACATCGTCGGCTATCGCCAGCATCAGGACTTCCACGAGCACTGCGTCGAGCATATCTTCATGGATCTGATGGACAAGGCTCGCCCAGAGCGGCTTCTGGTGCTGGCACGCTACGTGCGCCGCGGTGGCCTCGACATCAGCCCCTGGCGCGGTACCCCCGGCGAGGCGCCGCCCACGCCGCTGCGCCTGGCGCGCCAGTAGTCGGCAATGGCCCAGGGCGATAGCGATGGCGCCACAGACAATACCCGAGTGATCTGGTAGGGTAATGCGAAGAATTCTCGATCGCTGAACAGTGACAGGGCTCGGACCCTCTGGAGTGACACGATGGATGCAATGACACTGCTGCACGAGCGCAGCTCCATGGGCAAGCTGATGGGACCGGC
>DJIP01000036.1:3184-16129 GCA_002433675.1 Halomonas halophila | reverse complement strand
CGGCGGCACTCAGGGCAATGAATCCTCGTTGGGCAAGATCCTCGGCCCCTCCTTCCTCCGCGAGGACGTGCCGGAGGTCATCGACAAGGTGCTGCAGGTGTATGTTGGCGCCCGCGAAGCCGACGAAACCTTCATCGACACCTATCGCCGCATCGGTCTGAAACCCTTCAAGGAGCACGTTTATGCCTGAGCAGACGCCGCAACGCCCGTTGATCAAGGAACGCCGCCTGGTGGAAGACGCCTGGGTGCTCCAGCCTGACGTCGATGACGAGGGTGCAACCCCCGTCAAGCCCATGACCATCGTCCGCCTGGACGTCTGGCTGGCCGCCGAACGTCGCGACGATCTGGCGCCCTGGCTGCCCAGCGACACCCAGCTCGATGAGGACACCGTCGCCGCACTCGGAGACGCGCCGCTGATCGCCATCGACTTTCCCAAGTTTACCGACGGCCGTGGCTATTCGCTGGCCCGGGTACTCAGGGAGCGCCATGGCTTCAAGGGTGAGATCCGCGCCGTGGGCGACGTGCTGATCGACCAGCTGTCCTACATGGCACGCTGTGGCTTCGACGCCTTTTCGCTGCGCGAAGACCAGATCGTGGAAGACGCCCTGGCCTCGCTCACGGTGTTCTCGCGCCACTACCAGGTGTCCGTCGACAATCCGGAGCCGATGTTCCTGCGCCGTCAGCGCGAGGCGCGTGAACGCCAGCGGGAAACCGCCGTCGCCTGATCTGCGCTGTGTCCGGCGGCCTGCCTGGCTCGACTCAACGTCTTGCCAGGCCTGCCAAGCTGACAGTACCGCCATCAACAATGCCGCGATTTCCGGCGCCGTCGCCCCAGTGGTGACAGGCTCGCGCCAACAGGAATCGCGGCATTTGCGTGTCCGGTGCGAGGGGGATCGCCGGCGGGTGTGGTGTCGACGTGCCACCGCACGCTTCATCGAGATGCACAATATGCAAGCCACAGAGTCTAAAAAATCAGCCAATGTCTTCTTTTTCTCAGGCAATCGCGGTAGCTGACCACTAGCCGTCGGCCTTGGGCATATTGGTCTATGCTGAACAGGCGCTGCTCGATCGTGCAAAAGATAATAATCCCGAACCCCAGACCTTGTTCAGCCTCCCTATGTCCACCGAAGCGCCATCCCCAATGGCCGCCTTTCAGGCCCATTCGACGACATCGGTTGCGCCCGAATTGCGCTTCGACTACTGGCGCAGCCTGCACCCTTCCATTGCGCTCGACCTTCCCCAGGGCCGCCACGCCGACGACTACCGTGCCAACCTGATCCGTGCTTCAAGCACCGGGGGTGCCGTCTTTGGCTGGTGCACCAACGACGATACCAGCGCCCACTTTGCCCAGAACAACAGCGACTTTGTGCTGGTCAGTCTGACGCTCGCGGGCGAAGCACGTCTGCGCCAAGGTGCTGATCAGCGACAACGTGTCACCAGCCAGAGTGGCCTGGTGGTGCTGGATAGCCGCCAGCCCCTGTCCTGCCTCGCCATGCAGCACTCGATGCTGTATCTGATGATTCCCCGATCTCAGGTCCGTGCCCAGGCGCCGAGTGCGCTGACGCTGGCCGAGTCGAGCCCCTTCAGCCTTCCTGACAATGCCTTGACACGCATGCTCACGGCCTACCTGCTTGGCATCGTCAGGGAGCGAGAGTCCCTCTCCGGGGAGGCGCTGGAGTGCGGGTTGGCCGCCGCCTGTGACATGAGTCTGGTGGCACTGGCGCAGTCTCGGGAATCACTGTCGCTCGAGTGGGAGGCGACTCAGCGCCAAAGCCTGCTGAAGGCCGCCTGTCGCTATATCGAACTCCACGCTAGTGAACCGGGCCTGGACGTCGCCCGCATCGCTCATGCCCTGGGCTGCTCCCGTGCGGGGCTCTACCGCGCCTTTACGGCCCATCCAGCGAGCGTCGCCGAGACCCTCAGGCGCACTCGGCTGGAACAGGCGAGGGCCAGGCTTGAGACCCGCCATCCACCCAGCATCGATCAGCTGTCGTATCACTGTGGCTACCTGAACGCCGCCAGCTTCACCCGTGCCTTCAAGCGTAAATTCGGCGCCAGCCCCCAGGACTGGCACCGACAGTGGTGCGAGCGTCGGCTACTGCTCTGACGCCAGTCAACACCGATGTCTTTGCTTGTTGTCCTCCCTGGTTACCAGAGCTCGGCTAGCCAAGGTCTGCCAGCAGATGGGCCCGGGCTACCTCCAGTGGCTCAATGACGTGTAGCCTATAGAAGGTCAGCAGCAAGGTTCTTTCCCGCTCGTCAAGCGAGCGAGAGCCCCCCTGGTCACCCAGCGCCAGGCGCTGCTGACACCTTGTGGCCGCTTCACTTGCCTGCTCGACAAGCGCCATGGCGCGATCACGCAGGCGATCCAGCTCCCGCTGGTCATGATCGGTGAATACCGGGCCGAAATCCTGGATCCGACGGTTAGCCCGGTCCAGCCGACGCAGCAATGGCATCAGCTCATCACAATGCCAGTACCGGTGCCCCAAGGTAGGTATCGAGTGATGCTTGAACCACCGCCAGTGGTCGTGAAGTTCCGCAATGATCATGTAGCCCCCTGCCAACTGAATGACGTCGTAAGGCCACTGCACCGGCAGCGGATGACTCATCAAGCCGCACCCCACCTTGCCGTGACCCTGCCAGCGCATTGCTTGCCACTATCGCGCTAAAGGAACCCTAGTCGCGGCAGCCAGTGCAGACTGTTCCAACTTGATGCCGATTGTCTCGAAGGCGACCTTGGCGAGGCCACACAAGCGACACGGCGCCATCTGCAGGATGGCGCCGTAGGGAAAGGAAACGACAAGAGGTTTCAGGCAGGAAAGCGGCCGGGAAACCGCAACAGGCTTCGCCAGGTCTATCCCCGACGCTTCTGCTGGCGTTCGCGGTTCGCTGCGCGGGCGCGCTCGCTCTTCCTGAGCATCACCCAGGTGGCGCCGAGTCCGCCGTCCGCCTCCTGGGCAGAGACGAACGCCTGGACCTCGTCGAGGGCGGGTAGCCACTTGGCCAGACAGGACCGCAGCACATTGGCGGCGCCATCGATCTCGCGGCTGCGTCCATGGACGATCAACACCGAGCGCAGGTCGGCCGCGTAGGCGTCACGGATGAACTGGGGCAGACTCCCCCGGCATTCATGCAACGGGCGCCGCAGCAGGTGAAGACTGGCCTGCACCGGATAGCCGCCCTGCCGCAGGCGCTCGACCACCCCGGTCTGAATGCCATCACGGCGATATTCCAACGGATCAAAGGGAGGCACCAGGTCGACGAAGTCGTCACTGAGACCGTCGAGCGCATCGTCTCCACTCAGCGCATGACGGCGCCTGGCGAGCTGTGATTCGGTCGGTGCGCCTCGGCGACGGCCGGCATCGGCGCGATTGTTGGCCTGGCGCAGTGGTTGGACGTCCCCCATCATGGCCTTGAAGTCCACATCATCATGGGCACCATCAAAAGACTCGGCGCGGAGAAATTCGCTCATGGGGCACCTCCTCGTCTTGGCGGGAATCTTTATCCTAGCAAGGCCGGGACTGCTGCCGATAGAGGGAAACCTCGGTTCGACAATCCGGTCGCCTGGTGCGAGGCTAGTCGAGCGAGACCCGCTCCCCTTCGCTCTCCTGCATCCACCGCTCATCGATCACTGGCCCCCATGAACACCCTGACGCTCTGGCTTGCCCGCCTGCTTATTCTTGTCGCCGCACTGATCACCGGCCTTTACGGCTGGTTCTGGTACACCTATCAGAGCCCCTACGGCTATACGGCTCCGGCCTCCCTGGCGCAGCCCGCGGACGGCCCCCATCGGGTCTTTGTCTACGGTACCCTGCGCTCCCCCTGGGTGCGTTGGCTGGTGACGGGGGAAAGGCTCGAGTCGACGCCCGCGCTGCTCCCCGGGTATCGCCGAGAAGGGCTGGACCTGGAGGTCGATCGTGGTGATCAGGTGGCCGGACAGCTGCTGGCGGTAGATAGCGAGACCCTCACCGAACTGGACCGCTACGAGCGCCTGGGCGTGCGCTACGAGCGCGTCAGGCTGACCCTCACTCGCGGTGAGGAGGTCTGGGCCTATCGTCGTCTCGAGCAATGACATGCATTGGCCGCGTGTCGTTGTGGCTGATCGCGCCGGCGATCTACAATAGCCGCCAATTCCCACTCGACCGGAGCTGTCATGGCCGCACTCACGCTATTGCATAATCCTCGCTGTTCGAAGTCCCGCGAAGCCCTTGCCCTGCTGGAGCAGGCGGGTGCCGAGGTCCAGGTCCGCCGCTACCTCGACGATCCCCTGGACGGTGAGGAATTGCGTGGCCTGATTGCCCGACTGGACGGCGATCTCAGAGACCTGGTGCGCGCCAACGAGACCGAATGGAAGAGCCTGGGGGCCGATCGCGACGATGAGTCCCAGGTAGTGGCCGCCATCCTGGCCCATCCACGAATCCTCCAGCGCCCGATCCTCGACAACGGCGAGCGAGCGGTGATCGGACGCCCGCCCGAAGCCATCACGTCACTGCTGGAGAGTTGAGGCCCGCCCGCCTCTTCGCCCGTTGCCTCGGGCTTTCGTCAACCCAAAGGCTCTTGCCATAAGGAAAGTGCATGTCGGATCTGCCCTACGTTCTGGTCCTCTATTACTCTCGCCAGGGCGCCACTCGGGCGCTGGCCGAGCGCATCGCCGCCGGTGTCGAGTCCGTCGCCGGCGTCGATGCTCGCTTGCGTACCGTGCCCCCGGTATCACCGACCTGTGAAGCGGTGGACCCGGAGATTCCTGCCGAAGGCGCCATCTACGCCGACCTCGACGATCTGCGCAACGCCAGTGGCCTGGCGCTCGGCAGCCCCACGCGTTTTGGCAACATGGCGGCTCCTCTCAAGCACTTTCTCGACGGCACCAGCGAGCTGTGGCTGTCAGGGGCGCTGATCGACAAGCCGGCCACCGCCTTCACCTCCACCTCGAGCCTGCACGGCGGCCAGGAGACGACGCTGGTGACGATGCTGATGCCGCTGCTCCACCATGGCATGGTATACGCCGGTCTGCCCTACAGCGAGACGGCCCTGACCCGCACCCAGGGTGGCGGCACCCCCTACGGTGTCAGCCACCTGGCTGGCGTCCGCAGCGATCGCCCGCTGGATGAACACGAGCGTGAGCTGGCCTTCGCCCAGGGCGCGCGCCTGGCGCGTCTGACCCTCGCCCTGGCTGACGCTCGCAAGGGGGCCTCATGAGGGCCTGGCTCGAAGGGGTCGAGCAGCGCCACGGACTCGACCGCCTGACCCGACAGTCGCGCCAGCTGGTTCTGGTCGGCTTTGGCCTGCTGTTGGCGATGATGGTGTACCGCGGGATCGCGGTGGAAGCCGACGGCAATCGTTTCGGTCCGATGATCGCCTTCGTGCTGCCGCTTGTGCTGTTTCTGCCATCCATCCTGACCCGCCGTCCACGGGGCCATGCCTGGCTGGCCTTCGTCAGTCTGCTCTACTTCGCCCAGGGGGTGATGATCGCCACCCTGCCGGGACTCGGTCTGCGTGGCGTGGCAGAGGCACTGGTGGCGCTGGTGCTGTTTACCGGCTGCATGGGCTACGCACGCTTTCGCTCTCGCCAGATGCGGCAGCACCAGGGCAATTTATAGCCTCGGCGGGTGTTCTTGCGCCGCTCCCTTCTGGCGGCCGCTCCTCTCCTTGCTATCTTGAGGATGTCGTCGCATTTGCGACGCCATCCTCGACAACGCCCGGCCCATGTCGCCAGGCAAGGAGTAAGGACGATGACCGTGACCCCGTTGCATGCCCTCGTGACCGGACTTGGACTGACGCTGGCCAGCGCCTGCGCACTCGCCGAGGAACTCCCCGACGCCAGCGTCGAGATAGAAGACGCCATCGAGTACCGTCAGGACGCTCTGGGCGTGATGGCCTGGCAGATCGGCCCGCTGGGCGCGATGGCTCAGGGCAAGCGTGATTTCGACGCCGACCTGTTCCTGCAAAAGGCGCGTCGCCTTGCCGCCGTGGCACCGCTTCCCTGGGAAGGTTTCGTCAAGGGCTCGCTGCAGGGAGACGACCATGGCATCGAGACCGATGCCCTGGCGGACATCGCCGACGACTACGAAGACTTCGACCAGCGCTACCACACCCTGATCGAGGAAACCGCCAAACTCGCCGAGATGGCCGACGGCGGGGAGCGGGACGCGCTGTTCAAGCAGGTGGCTACCGTCGGCAACACCTGCAAGGGGTGTCACGACAACTTCCGCGCCGAGTGACCCCTCGCCGTTTCACAAGCGTCCCCACAGCCACAGCACACACCCCGTACTGAACAGGGCCAGCAGTGCCGCTCGTACCATCAGGGCCGAGCGGCCAGGCTCTACCCCCTTGCCAGCACTAGCGCTCCGCTCTTTCATCTGATCTGGCTCCCGTTCAGACCCTTGCTCTGATTCGTGAGGTGTCTCTGCGTCCGTCTCGGCCCATCGCGCACCTTGCGGCAGCGTCTTGCGGCCGCTGAACATGGCTCCCACCAGTCGCTCGCCCAGCCAGCGATGGGCTACCAGAGCCCCCAGGTGAAGCACGATCAGCGCCAGCAGCAGGTTCGCATTGAGATGATGAATCCACAGAGCCGCGTCGCTGACCGCCCCAGGCACCAGCGTATGCAGCGGCGCCTCGAAGAAGATGTCATCGGTGACGAAGAGCCCCGTCAGCGCCTGAATCGTCAGGCTCGTCAGCATCGCCAGCACCGCCCAGCCCCCCAGCGGATTGTGACCGACAAAGATGTCGGCGCGTCGCTTCAACAGGTCCCTAGCGTAGGTCAGCGTCACTGCGGGAGATCGCAACCAGGAGCCGATGCGCGCGTGGCGATCGCCGATCAGCGCCCAGCCCCAGCGAAACAGCAGAAGACCAAGCGCTATCAGTCCGGCCCTGGCGTGCACGTTCTGTGGAAAGTCGAAAAGATCGGTCTCCACTTTCATGGTGAGAAACGACGTCACGACGCAGGCCACCAGCCCCCAGTGGAACACCCGGATGGCCAGACTCCAGACGCGCCGGCTACGCCCTGATGGCCTGTGCTCGGCGGCTGACGTTGACTCGACAGATGGCATGGTCGCTCCCCCTCGCTGATAAAGGCACCACGCCTGGCGCCAGTGACGATATACTCAAGATAGCCACTCCCTGTGGAGGTGCCTTGCCAATCGTGGCGCCTTGCCAAGGCTGTACTTGCTGACGCTGTACCTGCTAAAGCTGTAGCAGCTGACATTCATCATGACTCGCGACGATGACGGTGGTGTTCCCGGCGACGCGGGGCGACATCTCGGACACAAGGTGCGATGATTTATCAATTGGACGACGGTACCCGTAGTGGCCGTCCTTTTTTTGTCTGATTCCACCGGAGATACCGATGACCCGTGATATTGCGGACATTCGACGCGACTATGAGGGCGGCAGCCTGGACGAAGGCCAGGTACCCAAGGATCCCTTCACCATGTTCGATGAGTGGTTCGCCCTGGCCCTGGATACCGATCCTCAGGATGCCAATGCCATGACCCTGTCGACCGTGGACAGCCAGGGCCTGCCTCACGCGCGGGTGGTGCTGCTCAAGGGGTTCGATCAAAACGGGATGGTCTTCTACACCAACTATCACAGCCACAAGGGCAGTGAACTGGCCAACGTACCCCACGCGGCGCTGACCTTCTGGTGGCCCAAGCTGGCACGCCAGGTGCGCATCGAGGGACGCACCGAGCAGGTCTCCGAACAGGAGTCTGACGAGTATTTTTCAAGCCGCCCCCGTGGCAGCCAGCTCGGGGCCTGGATCGCCACCCAGAGCGTGGTCATCCCCGATCGGGACTGGATCGAGCAGCGCCAGCAGCGCTTCGAGAAGGCCTACGAAGGCCAGGATATCCCGCGCCCGGTGCACTGGGGCGGCTACCGCGTCGTTCCCGAGATGATCGAGTTCTGGCAAGGCCAACCTAGCCGCCTGCATGACCGGGTTCGCTATGGTCGACGCGACGGCCATTGGGAAGTGGTACGGCTGGCACCCTGAACGAATCTCCCGACCGGCTCCCGCCTCGCATGCGCAGGCGGGAAGCCAGACCGGTGGTCCTGAAATTGAACGTCGACATGCTACTCCATTGGCCGCTCCAGGCGGTGGCGCTGCCAGTCGTTGCTCGGCTCGTTGAGGCGTAGCACCGCGTCCACCACCTGCTCCTCCATGTTGAAGCTTTGTCGGAAGCCAAGGTGCTTCATCAGCGCGCGCATGGGATGGTTGTCGATCATGATCTTGCCGACCATCTCCAGGGTGCCGACCCCCTTGCAGTAGCGAATCATCTTTTCCATCAGACGACTGCCGATACCGAGCCCCTGAAGGTCATCGCGAATGATGATCGAAAACTCGGTACGGATATTGTCGGGATCGTTCCAGACCCGAACCACACCCAGCATCTCCTTGCTGCCGTCTTCGCAAAGGCGCTCGGCGATAAACGCCATCTGTCGGTCGTAGTTGATGTGGGCCAGGCGTGACAGATCGCCCTGGCTTAAATCGGTCTTGTTGTGGAAGTAGCGAAAGCGGATGCTCTCCTCGGACAACTGCCCGTGGAAGTCGGTGATCAGCGGAGCATCTTCTGCCCGAATCGGCCTGAATTCGACGTCCCAGCCGTTTCTGAGCTTGACCCACTCCCTCAGTTCTTCGGGGTAAGGCATGATCGCAAAACGTGCCGGTGAGCCGAGATCCATGGCGAAGTCCACCGCCACCATGCCATCGCGATTGAGCAGCAGCGGATTGATCTCGAGGCCGCGCAGGCGTGGCAGGTCGGTGGCCATCTGGGACAGGGTCACCAGCAGCTGGCACAGCCTTTGTTCATCGCGCTGTGGATCGCTCGAGTGCTCGCGAATCAGCCGCGCGGCGTGGGTACGCGATACCATGTCCGCGGCCAGGGTCATGTTCAAGGGCGGCAGCGACAGCTGTCGATCCGCCAGGATATTGACCTTGTAGCCGCCAATACCGAACAGAATCAGCGGGCCGAAGACGGGGTCCCGGGTGATGCCCGCGCACAGCTGCATCGAGTGCTTGCCCCGCTGCATCGGCTGCAGACAGAACTCTCGCACGCGAAACCCGGGAAATTTTTCGGACACCTTCTCGCTGAGGCGATCCACCGCCTCGGCCACGTCGCCAGGTCTGGCCAGATCCTGGACCAGCCCCGCCGACAGCTTGTGAGGATGACGCCGGTAACGAAAAGGCCGACTGTTGCCGTCGTGAACGATCTTGATCGCGAAGGGGCCCGTCAGCTCACGGGCGGCCTCCTCCGCGGCCTGGGCACCGTCGGGATAGCGACTCTCCGCCACCGGCAGGCCGTAGGCCTTGAGCACCTGGGCGGTCTCGCTATGGGTCAGGCTCTCGCGACCATCGGCGAGCACCTCGTCGATCAGCCGGTGGCAGCGCTCTCGCACTTCGGCCGAGGTCGAAAACGGCAGGCTCGGGGGCGTCTGCTGCAATAGCGACTGTACCCGCTGATAGTCGACCATGTGCATGAAGGCCTTCACCGCCTTCTCCGGTGATAGATAGGTGGGTACACCGGCCTCGTGACACAGGTGACGAGCGCCGATCGCCTGTTCGAAACCCATCCAGCTGGTCAGGAGGTTGCGCCGAAAGCGCTTGCGTTCACGGATCAGCGCCTCGGCGGTCGCCTTGGAGGGCGCCAGACGCGTCGGTGCATGCACCACCAGCACGGCGTCTACATTGGGGTCGGCGGCGACGATCTCCAGGGCCGCCACGAAACGCTCCGGCGTGGCGTAGCCCCCGAGATCCACCGGGTTTTCGCCGGGTTTGCTGATATCGAGGTCACGCTCGCGCAGCGCCGCCTGGGTGACCTGCTCGAATTCGGCCAGACGCCCCCCGGCGTTGATCAACTTGTCGATGGCCAGCATGGCCGGCCCCAGCCCGTTGGCCACGATGGCCAGACGGTCGCCCTTCAACGGGCGCATCCGCGACAGTGTCTCCAGGGCGTCATAGAGCTCGTCGGAATCGTTGACCCTTACCACGCCGGCCCGGGCGAAGGCCGCATCGAAGACCCGATCACGATGGGTGATGCCTGGCGTCGGTGGCAGGCCACTGAGATCCGCCTGGCTGGTCCTGCCACTCTTGATCGCCAGTACCAGTCGATTGCGCGACGCATCACGCACCGCGGTCATGAAGTGCTGAGCGTCGTGGACCCGCTCAAGGTGCAACAGGATCGCCTGGGTGGGCGAGTTCTGATTGATGTAGTCGATCAGGTCGGGAAGCATGACATCGACGCTTTCCCCCAGCGTCAGCAGGTGGGAAAAGCCGATCCCACGACCGGCCGCCCAGTCGATCATGGCGTTGGCCAGCATGCCGGACTGCCCCAGGTACGCCACCTTGCCCCTGGGCACCGTATGACTGGAGTAGGACGCATTGAGCCTTCGCCCCGGCACGATCAAGCCCATGCACTCGGGCCCCAGCACTCGGATACCCGAGGACCGGGCCGCATCGAGCATGCGCTGGCGGATCGACGACTTGCCACCTTCATCCCGTTCCAGCTGACTACCACCAGACAGCACCAGGGCCGCGCGCACTCCGCGTTCACCCAGCCGGGTCAACAGCTTCGGCAGGGTCGAGACAGGCGTGCACAGGATCGCCAGATCCACCACCTCGGGAAGTTGAGAGGTGCGAGCGACGCACTCGACCCCGTGGACGCTGGCGTACCCCTTGGGGTTGACCGCCCACAGCCTGCCGCCGTAGCCGCCGTCAAGCAGATTGCGAATGACCTGCCCACCCGTGGACTCTGGCTTCTCGGAGGCGCCCACCACGGCAATCGAGGCAGGATCGAAAAAGCGACGAAGAAATTGGGTGCTCACAGGTGGACTCCTCAGGCGACGGGTGGCCGACACCCTGGCAGCGAATTGTGCGGGCTTGCGCACTTGGACATGATGGAAATAGTGCCGGAGTGTGGCGCTCCCCCACAACCACGTCCAGTTCTAGCTTGACCAGGAACAAGGCATCCTTGGCATCACGCTTCGACCATTTGCCACTGTCTCGGGGTCCGTATTACTCCTAAGGTGGCGCCAGACCAGTCGGAGATATCGATGATCACAGCCTTTCTCAGTCACCCGTACTGCCAGCGTCATGACATGGGGCCGGATCATCCCGAAAGTCCCTTGAGACTCGATGCCATCCGGGCGCAACTGATGCGCTCCGGCGTGCTGCAGCACGCGATGCAGGCAGACGCCAGGGAAGCCACCGAGGAGCAGTTGCGACGCGTGCATCCCGAGGCACACCTCGCTCGGCTGGAGCAGACCTCGCCACAGGAGGGGCACGCCTCGGTCGATGCCGATACCCTGATGAACAGCGACAGCCTTCAGGCCGCACGTCTGGCCGCCGGCGCCGTGGTCAAGGGTGTCGATCAGGTGTTTCGCGGTCATGCCGACAATGTCTTCTGCGCAGTCAGGCCTCCCGGCCACCACGCCGAGGCCCAGGAGGCCATGGGCTTCTGCTTCTACAACAACATTGCGGTCGGCGCGGCCCACGCCCGCGCCGTCCACGGGGCCCGGCGCATTGCCATCCTCGACTTCGATGTCCACCAGTGCAACGGCACCATCGACATCTTCAAGAATGACCCCGAGGTGATGGTCTGTACCAGCTTCCAGTATCCCTTCTATCCCTGGCGTTACCTGGATACCCCTTACCCCAACGTGGTGCACACGCCGCTGCCAGCAGGCACCGAAAGCGCCGCGTTTCGTGCGGCCATCGAGCGCGACTGGTGGCCCGCCCTGGAAAACTTCCGCCCTGAGCTGATACTGGTCTCGGCAGGCTTCGATGCCCATCGCGAAGACCCCATGGCGGAGTTGTGCCTCGCCGACGAGGACTACCATTGGATCACCCAGGGCATCCTCGACATTGCCCGGAGACATGCCGAGGGCCGTGTCGTCTCGGTGCTGGAAGGGGGCTATGACCTGGCCGCCCTGGGACGTTCGGTGGAGGCCCATCTACGGGCCCTGCTGGGACTGGCCTACCAGCCCTGACGACGGCGATACGCGCCATTCTGGCGAAGCGCCTTTGCAGCCAGGAGTCCCCTGCCGCGATGTCTCGACCTTTGATCCTTTCCCCCCCATGTTTCCCGGTATCGGGAAACATGGGGGGAGTCACATCGTCCTGCTGATCTTCCCGGGCAAAGTTGCTGCCCATCAGTCTCTCCGCGCCGCGACTCTGCGCTGGACCGTCATGCGGTGAGAAAGCGCAGTGGCACAGGCCTGTGAGCAAGCCTGGGTAATAGGGCAAAAAGGCTGCTGGGACACAGGCATGCAGTGGTGGCGCTGTGGTAGCCTAGAGGAAACCCGGTTTCCTATTGTGAACACGACATGGCGCAACACACCGATCAGGAGGCGGCGCTGAAGATCGCCTCTGGCCGCAAGGCCTTCGTCGAACCCCTTCGTCTGGGGGAGCGACTCAAGGAGATTCGTCTGGCCAACCAGTGGACCCTGGAGGATGTCAGCCAGAAGACCGGCCTGGCGCGCTCGACCCTGTCGAAGATCGAGAACGATCAGATCTCGCCCACCTTTACCGCTGTGCAGAAGCTGATCGGCGGTCTCGACATCGACCTGCCACAACTGCTGTCACCCCCCAGGCAGCAGACCCGTACCATGGGCAGGCGAGACATGACGCGCCGCGGCGAAGGCCAGCGCCACCCTACCCCGACCTACGAACACGAGTTGCTCAGCTGCGAACTGGCGCAAAAACGCATGATCCCGTTCAAGACCATCGTGCGTGCCAGACACTTCGAGGAATTTTCCGAGTGGGTGCGCCATGACGGCGAGGAATTTTTGATGGTGCTGGAGGGCGAGATCCTGCTGTACTCGGAATTCTACGAGCCGCTGCGCCTGGTCGCAGGCGACAGCATCTACTTCGACAGCGACATGGGCCACGCGCTGGTCTCCGTGAGCGAAGAGGATGCCACCGTACTGTCGGTCTGTACCCGTCGCGAGAACACCTGA
>DJIP01000036.1:0-2820 GCA_002433675.1 Halomonas halophila | reverse complement strand
CGCCTAGTCTTTCGTCTGCCGGCGCTTGATATCTCCGGGGCGCCGGGCCGGCTGTGCGTCGAAGTCGAAGCGCTCGCGCCCATGGACAATCTGGAGCCTGCGCCCCTTGGCCCGGGCGATCAGCAGCACGCCGAAGCGCCGGGCCAACTCCACGCCCTTCTGGGTAACGCCTGAGCGCGATACCAGTACCGAGATGCCCATCTGGGCCACCTTGAGCACCATCTCAGACGTCAACCGTCCGGTGGTATAGAAGATGTCCGCCTGGCCGAGTGGCAGGTCGTCGAGCCACTCTCGGCCAGCCAGGGTGTCCACCGCATTATGCCGGCCCACGTCTTCGACAAAGTCGAGCACCTCGGTCTGGCGACATAACGCACAACCATGGACCGCCCCCGCGCTGCGGTAGGTCTCGTTGTAGTCTCCCAGGTTGTCGAGCAGCCGATAGATCACCGACTGACTTACCCTGGCCTGGGACAGCCGGGTCTGTGGCACCGCATCGAGCAGGCGGCCGAATACCGTGCCCTGACCGCAGCCGGTGGTAACGGTGCGCTGGCCTAGCCGTTGCTCCAGATCCTCCGGCGAATGGCGGGTGACCACCGCCGCAGCCTCCACTTCCCAGTCAACCATCACCGCCTCGAGGTCTTCTCGCTGCGTAATCAACCCCTGGTTGCGCAGGTAACCCACCACCAACGCCTCCGGGTCCGCGCCCAGCGACATCAGGGTGACGATTTCCCGCCGGTTGAGGTAGACCGTCAGCGAGCGCTCTGCGGCGATAGCCTGACGGTGTGACTCGCCGAACTCATCGACGACGTCGATCTCGATGGTGGGCGGCAACAGGGCGTGACTACGCTGTATGGTCGACATCTCGATCCCCGATAAACATTCCCGATAGACCTTCCCATCGGACAACAAGCGCTGAGGTGGCCGGATAACGTCGAATTGACGGCGTGATGCGGAAACTGCTTTGCTGATACTGCTTGCTGACACGAGTCGGCCGATAAAAGCAGTCGCAACCACGGATCAGGTTCGACGGCATGACTGACCGCATCCTGCCATTGCCAAGGACAATACGCCATGACGAGGCTAGCCAATCGCCGGCCACTCAGTGTGACGATTACGCCGCAAGACAAGGTGATCAAGGGCTTTCGCCAGCGTAGCTGGGCAGTCGAGCGTCTGGAGCCTGCCGATCAGGGGCCCAGCGTCGTGACGCTGGTGCTCAGCCTGACCGAGCGGGCGGCCTATCGTTTCAACCTTCAGGCTGCTGCCCCACGTCTGTTCATTCGCGCCGGACACAGCGACGGCGAGCCGCATATCGATGCCATCACCGCCAGCCAGGACGTCGCGGCCAACTGGATGGACGGAGAACACCGCGTGCTCGCCACAGAGATGCCACTGGCGATCCAGGCCTGGATAGAGGCCTATCTGGTGGCCCATGGCGAGGCGCCGATCGAGGGACGCAAAAAAAAGCGCAAGGGTGCCGGACGTGCCCGGGAGAACACCCCATGAGTCGCCTGTCACAGTGGTCCCGCAGAAAGCTCAAGGACCCGTCGGTTGTCGACGGCACGCCCCCTGACGCTACCGTCGCCAGTGATGCTGCTCTCGACAGGCAGGGAGCCCCCGCCGCCCCAATGGCCAGCAGCGATGCCGAACCGTGCCACTCCGAGGTCGAAGCCGCTGCCGCGCCCGAGCACGATGAGCACCACGGCGCACTACCCGCGGACGCGACCTCTGATGCGGACGTCGAGCTACCGCCTCCCGAGTCGCTGGCGCCCGGCAGCGATATTCGGGCATACCTAGCCTCGGGCGTGGACCGGGCGCTCAAGAAACGCGCCCTGCGCCAGCTGTTTCGCGGAGAACGCTACAACCTGCGCGACGGCCTTGACGACTATGACGACGACTTTCGCGCCAAGCTGACCCCCTTGCCCAGCGAGACCGCCCAGCGCCTGCGCCGGTGGTGGGATAACGTCGATGACGAGGAGACCGCAGAAGATAGCGTCGCCGACTCAGCGGGCGAAACGTCAGACGCTCTGCCAGACACCCCGCCAGGGCACAGCGATCAGGGAGACGGCTCTAGCGACGAGGACGTCGCCGATACCACCACGATGCCATCACCATTACCGGACGACGCCACAACGTCGGAGGCCATGACACAAGCTGGCGAACGAGGTGTCTGCCACACCTCCGCATCCGCCCAGCCAGGCCGTGCAGCGCCAGCCGCTGGGCGGGCGCTGGCTGCCAGCGAGGAAGATCCCGAGGGGCCTGGTCCCACCTAGTCATAGCGGTGCTTACCGCCTTCGACCAAGGAGTGTTGGCGCATTTGATGTACAGCGCTCACACTTGGGGATGACACATAAGAAAAAAATCATAACGAACACAAAGTTTTCGACCGTGAGTCAGCATGAACCAGAAAATCGCAACCGTGCCGGTGGACACCGAGGTCAACCGGCAGGCCCGTGAGCGAGCCCTTGGCGCCGTCTCCTGGCCGCTCAATCTCGTCGCAGCAACGGTGGGTTACCAAAGCCATGGCCATCTACTGGCGATTGGCGACAACGCGTCCCTGCTGGAAGTACTGGAGCGTGCACCAGGGCTTGAACAAGGGCTTGCCAGCATCACGCTGGTCGTCACCGATGTGCCGGACGAAGCGCTGTTGCAGCGTGCCGAGGCTGCCGATGTGCAGCTCCAGCCGCTACTCGCCTCCCAACTCGGACGGCTGCACCTGGAAGGCTACCTTGGCCACTTCAGCGCCTGGCTCGACGGCCATGAGGGCCCCATCGAGCTTGCCCGGGCACTGCTGGGCCGAGAACACCATGACCTGGTGCTGGA
>DJIP01000166.1:6611-7180 GCA_002433675.1 Halomonas halophila | reverse complement strand
GTGGTGCTGGCCGAGACCAACCAGGCGGCGGAATCGGTGATCCAGGCGTTCATGGGCATGAAGGCCAACATCATGGTTCAGGAGTACATCAAGGAAGCCAAGGGCGCCGACATCCGCTGCTTCGTCATCGGCGACAAGGTGGTGGCGGCAATGAAGCGCCAGGCGGCCGAAGGCGAATTCCGCTCCAACCTGCACCGCGGCGGCAGTGCCAGCGTCATCCGCATCACCCCGGAAGAGCGCTCCACCGCCATCCGTGCAGCCAAGTCCATGGGCCTGCGCGTGGCCGGTGTCGACCTGCTGCGCTCCAACCACGGCCCCGTGGTGATGGAGGTGAACTCCTCGCCCGGCTTGCAGGGCATCGAGAGCGCCACCGGCAAGGACATCGCCGGCCTGGTCATCGAACACCTGGAAAAGAGCGCCACGGCGCGTCCGCGGACCCGTACGCCGGCCAAGCCCAAGGGCTGAAGCGGCAAGGGTTCAAGATAAAAGCCCCCGTAAAGGATGACGCCGACGGGCGACCGATAACACGGTCGCCCGTCTTGCCGTTGGCGCCCGTCTATCCATTGGCG
>DJIP01000166.1:0-6277 GCA_002433675.1 Halomonas halophila | reverse complement strand
CCATTGGCGCCCGTCTATCCATTGACGCCCGTCTTGCCATTGACGCCCGTCTATCCAATGGCGCCCGCTTGCCCTGGCAAGAGCGACACGGACCCTCGCCTCCGACGATATCTCGCCGCAACCTGGTCAACTTTGTCAGCGCTTTTCGACCAAGGTCGAAGCGATCGACCACCCTACCGCAAGAATCATAAATATTTGCCACATTAGGGGTGGCAAAACTCCTGCTGGAGCCCCACAATTTGCGTCACCGGAGGAGGTGACGCGCATGTTTCTCGATAATCGCCAGGTGGCGATGGACAGCCTGCTGGAGGCCCTGGCCGACAGCGTCGACTATTTCCAGGACAATCTCGAGCGCCTGCGACCCTCGCTGCGCGACGCTCTGGAGCCCCACTTCGAGACGCGCCAGAAGACCATGCGCGAGCTCCAGGAGCTGGCGCGCGAACACCTCGACCTGCTGCCGCGTGATGCCGACGTCGAACGCGACGACTACATGTGGCTGTGGAGTCGTCTCAAGAGCTTTGTCGGCAACGACTCACAAGTCTTGGTCAACGAGCTGCTCGAGCAGGAGCGGGTGCTGATGCAGTCCCTCTCCACCCTGTTTACCCATCCCTTGCCGGGCCCCATCGAACCGGTGATCGAGGAGATATGGAAGGGCTGCCGTGCACTGATTCGCGAGCTCTACGACCTGCAGAAGTCGACCGGCCAGAAGCGTGGCGCCGGCCGCCGGACCGTCAAACGCTGACGCCGTCGACGCGAACGCCACCCCACAAGAACGCCTTGCCAGGCTCTACCGGCAAGGCGTTTTTATTGGTGAAGCGGATGCATGGGTAAAGCGGCTGGTCTTAGTTCTTGTCGGCGTCAGGCGTGCGCAGCAGCAACGGCGCCACCTCGGCGTCGCCACGGGTCAGCACCTCATCGATGATCTCGTGAATACTCCGGGCCTCGACGCGAGGGGCCGGTGCCGCGATCTTCAACGGCTCCAGGGGGCCGAGAAAGCGTGGCTCTCGTTGCCACAGGTAGAGATCGCCCAGGGTCGCCACCCGGGCCACCCACTCCCGCAGGATCAGCCAGCGAGAACCTTCCCTCTCGGGCGCCGGACAACCCTCGACCTCAAGCCCTAGGGCATCAGCGATGAACAGCGCCCGCGGCAGGTGCCAGTCCTGGGTGATCAATAGCGCACGCTCCACCTCGAACACGTCGCGAGCCCTGGCCAGGGTATCGAAGGTGCTGAAGCCGGCGTAGTCCAGCGTCATGTCGACCTCGCGCACGCCACGCTCCTTGAGATCACGCCACATGGTTACCGGCTCGTTGTAGTAGCGGGTGGCATTGTCACCGGACACCAGCAGGTGGCGCAGACGTCCCTCGTTCATCAGCCTGGCGGCGGCGATCATGCGCCCTTCGAAGTGGGGATTGCGGGTACCGCTGCGAGTCCAGTGGGAGGTGCCGAAGACGATGCCGACCTGGTAGGGGCGACATTCGACGAGACGCGGGGCGATGCGATCGCGGGTGGTCGCCACCACCCAGGCATTGGCCGCGACAAAGGCCAGGGCGAGCAACAGGACCAGGCTGCCGAGACACAGCAGCAGGCGACGAAACATCGTGAACAGCGGCTCGCGCATGACGATTCCAATTGACAGCGGAGGTCAGGACCCGCTGCGCGGGCCAGAGAGGGCCGGGTCAGAACATGCCAAGTTCCAGCTTGGCCTCGTCGCTCATCATCTCACGACTCCAGGGGGGATCGAAGACGATCTCGGTATGCACCTTGGAAATCTGCGGTGCTCCCAGAATCTTGTTGCGCGCATCCGCCGCGATCACATCGCCCATGCCACAGCCGGGGGCGGTCAGGGTCATGCGAATGGTAGCGATGCGCTCACCACTGATCAGGCGCTCGATGCGACAACCGTAGACCAGCCCCAGATCGACGATATTGACCGGAATCTCGGGATCGAAACAGGTCCTGAGCTGGTCCCAGACAAACGCCTCGATCGCCGCGTCGTCGGCCTCGGGGTCCAGTGTCGGGCGTGGCAGCGGCTCGAGGCCCACCGCGTCCAGGTTGGATCCCTCGATCAGGTACAGACGTCCCTCGTAGGCAACACTCAGGGTGCTGCCCTTGGCCTGCATCACCGAGACGATGCTGTCTTCGTCAAGCGTCACCGTCTTGCCGAAGGGAATGGAGATGACCTCCACGTCCCGCTGCAACGGCAGCTGCTGGCCCTTGCTCAGTTGAGCAATCTGATCGTGTTCGCTCATGCAATTCCTTAGGCGGGTACGCCGAATGACTCCATTGCCGACCAGGGCTCGGGGCGGAACACGCCGCCCCGAGCCGCCCTGCTGCTTCAGCGCAGCATGCTGATTACCCGCTGGAGGCTTTCGACCAGCACGTCGACTTCCTCCGGGGTGTTGTAGGCCGCAAAGGATGCGCGACAGGTGGCATCGACGCCGAACTGGGCCAGCAGTGGCTGGGCACAGTGATGGCCGGTACGAATCGCCACCCCGAGCTGGTCGATCAATAGACCGATATCCTGGCTATGCACGCCGTCGACCACAAAGGACAAGACGCCCGCCTTGTCCGGCGCGGTGCCCAGCACCCGAAGGCCATCCACCGCTGCCACGCTCTCGGTGGCGTGCTCGAGCAAGCGATGCTCCCAGGCGCTGATGTGCTCAAGGCCGATCGAATTGACCCATTCGATGGCACGGCCCAAGGCGATCACTTCGGCAATGGCCGGCGTGCCCGCCTCGAACTTGTGGGGAATGGCGGCAAAGGTGGTCGGCGTGTCGAAGGACACCGTGGCGATCATCTCGCCGCCACCCTGCCAGGGCGGCATGGCCTCGAGCAGCGCCTCGCGGGCATACAGCACGCCGGCGCCGGTGGGCCCATAGACCTTGTGCCCCGAAAAAGCGTAGAAGTCGGCACCGATGGCCTGAACATCGATCGGCTCATGGGGCGCCGCCTGGGCGCCATCGACCAGAATCAGCGCATCGTGCTGATGGGCGACCTGGGCCATTTCGGCCACCGGGTTGATGGTACCGAGGGCATTGGAGACGTGATTGACCGCCACCAGCCGGGTGCGCTCGCCGATCAGGTCGCGGTAGGCGTCCTGATCCAGCGCGCCGCGCTCGTCCACCGGGATCACCTTGATGGTGAAGCCGCGCTCGGCCGCCAGCAGCTGCCAGGGCACGATATTGGAATGGTGTTCGAGCTGGGAGATCAGCACCTCGTCGCCGGGGCCGAGGTTGGCCCGCCCCCAGCTCTGGGCCACCAGGTTGAGCGCCTCGGTGGTGCCACGGGTGAACACGATCTCGCGGGTGCTCGCGGCGTTCAGAAAGCCACGTACGGTCTCCCGAGTACCCTCGAAGGCTGCCGTGGCCTCGTCGGCCAGGGTGTGAAGGCCACGATGGATATTGGCGTTCATCTGGCTGTAGTAGTGATCGAACACTTCGATCACCTGACGTGGCGTCTGGCTGGTGGCGGCATTGTCCAGATAGACAAGAGGCTTGCCGTGGACCTCCCGATCGAGGATCGGGAAGTCCTTGCGCACCCTCGCCACATCGAGCAGCAGATCGCTGAAGTGGGTCATGCTCAGTCCTCGTTGAGGGCCACGGCGGCTTCCACCAGACCGGCCAGGTGGAAGCGCTCGGGCAGCTTGCCGGCCACGGTCAGCTCGACCCGCTCGGACACCGCGTCCAGGTTCACCTGATCCATCACTTCACCGGCGAAGGCCAGGGTCAGCAGTCCACGTGCGGTGGCCTCGTCCAGCCCACGGGTGCGCAGGGCAAACACCGCTTCCTCGTCGAGCTGGCCGGTGGTGGCGCCGTGGGAACACTTGACGTCGTCGGCGTAGATCTCGAGCTCGGGCTTGGTGTCGATCTGGGCGCGATCGGAGAGCAGCAGGTTGGCGTTGCTCTGGTCGGCCTCGATCTTCTGGCTGTCGCGCTTGACGATCACCTTGCCGTTGAACACGCCGTGGGCGCGGTCATCGAGGATGCCCTTGTAGTTCTCGTGGGAGAAGGTGTGGGGCGCGTTGTGGTTGGCCAGGGTGTGGTTGTCCACGTGCTGGCGATTCTGGCCGTAGAACAGACCATTGAAGGTCACCTCGGCACCCTGGCCATTGAGGTCGCTGACCAGGTCGTTACGTACCAGCCCACCACCGAGGGTGATATTGAAGGAGGTGAACTGAGCGTCGCGGCACTGCTCGACGTGGATACTGGCCACGTGCAGGTCCTGCTCGGGCGACTCCACCAGCTTGTAGTGGGTCAGGTTGGCGCCACGATCGAGCATCACCTCTTCCACCAGGTTGGTGAAGTTGGCGGCGCCCTCTTCACCCACGTGGTGTTCGATCACGGTGGCCTGGCTGCGTCCACCCGCCTCGATCAGGATACGCGGGTGGCTCATCACCGGCGCCTCGTTGGCCCGGGACAGGAACTGCAGCACGATGGGCTTGTCGACCACGGTGCCGGGCGCCAGGCGTACCAGCGCGCCCTCCTCGAAGAAGGCGGTGTTGAGCGCCGAGAAGGCCGAGAATTCGACCCCGGTCAGGCGTCCCAGCGGGCCGCCGACGGCCTCGTGGTTCTCTTCCAGGGCCTGGGACAGCGGTTGCACCTGAACGCCAGCCGGCAGCTCGGACAGGTCCGACAGGGCGCTGGAAAAGACGCCGTCGACGAAGGTCAGACGGTGGGCGTCCAGCGGCAGCGTCAGGGCAGCGGCGCTGGCCTGGGAAAACTCGGCAGAGCCTGCGAGCTGGAAGTCGGTGCGGCTGATGGCGCGCACGTCGGTGTACTTCCACTCTTCGACGCGGCGATCGGGAAAGCCCATCGCCTCGAAGCGGGCGGCACCGGCCTGGCGCCGCGCGGCGATCCAGGTGGGTTCGCCGCGACGCGCCTCGCTGCGCTCGTTCAGACGATCGAGAAAGCGTTGCACATCGCTCATGCAGCGGGCTCCTCTACGACCCAGTCGTAGCCACGGGATTCGAGTTCATGGGCAAGCTCGGCGCCGCCGCTCTTGACGATGCGGCCGTTCACCAGCACGTGGACGTGGTCCGGCACGATGTAGTCGAGCAGGCGCTGGTAGTGGGTCACCAGCAGGATGCCGCGATCTTCGCTGCGCAGCGAGTTGACCCCATCGGCCACCACCTTCATGGCGTCGATGTCGAGGCCGGAATCGATCTCGTCGAGCATCGCGAGCTTGGGCTGCAGCACCAGCATCTGCAGGATCTCGTTACGCTTCTTCTCGCCGCCGGAGAAGCCTTCATTGACGGCACGCTGCAGGAAGCTGTTGTCCATCTTCATGAAGGACACCTTTTCCTTGATCAGCTTCATGAACTCGGGTGCCGGAATCTCGCCCTCGCCGCGCGCCTCGCGCTGGGCGTTGAGCGCCGCCTTGAGCAGGTAGATGTTCTTGACCCCCGGGATTTCCACCGGGTACTGAAAGCCCAGCAGCAGACCGGCCTGGGCGCGCTCTTCGATCTCCATCTCGAGGACATCCTTGCCCTCGAAGGTGATCGAGCCTGCGGTCACCTCGTAGCCGTCCTTGCCCGCGATGACGGCGGACAGGGTCGACTTGCCGGCGCCGTTGGGGCCCATGATGGCGTGCACTTCGCCAGGCTGGATGGACAGGGTCAGACCCTTGAGGATTTCAGAGCCCTCGACGGTGACGTGGAGATCCTTGACTTCGAGCATGTAGACACCTTTGCGATGCCCGCCGCGCCGGGCGGCGGGAGAAAAACGAATAAGGGTGGAAGTTAGCGCCGGGGGTCAGCCCACCGCGCCTTCGAGCGTCACGTTGAGCAGTGCCTCGGCCTCGACCGCAAACTCCATCGGCAGCTCCTGGAAGACGTCCTTGCAGAAGCCATTGACGATCATGTTGACCGCGTCTTCCTCGGAGATACCGCGGCTCTGGCAGTAGAACAGCTGGTCCTCGCCGATCTTGGAGGTGGTCGCCTCGTGCTCCACCGTGGCCGTCGAGTTGCCGATCTCCTGGTACGGGAAGGTGTGGGCACCGCAGGTATCGCCGATCAGCAGCGAATCACACTGGGTAAAGTTGCGTGCGCCCTTGGCCCGAGGGCCGACCTTGACCAGACCACGATAGGACTGGTTGGAGCGCCCGGCGGAGATACCCTTGGAGACGATGGTGGACTTGGAGCCCTCCCCGAGGTGGATCATCTTGGTGCCGGTATCGGCCTGCTGGCGGTTGTTGGTGATGGCGACCGAATAGAATTCACCGACCGAATTGTCGCCTTCCAGAACGCAGCTCGGATATTTCCAGGTGATCGCCGAGCCG
>DJIP01000250.1 GCA_002433675.1 Halomonas halophila | reverse complement strand
TGGTAGTCGTAGGACACGATCAGGGTGTCGCGATCGAACATCACCGACTGGAAGCGGGCGTAGGGGCACATGTACAGGCAGACCTGCTCGCGCAGCCAACCGGCGTTCAGGTAGGTGAAGACGATAAAGAAGCCGACCCAGAAATAGGACCAGCCGCTGGCCGACAGGGTGGCAAGGTCCACCACCAGATCGCCGATCGGGGTGAAGTAGCCGACGAAGGTGATGCCGGTGGCCGCCGAGATGATCAGCCAGATGGCATGCTTGGCACTCTTGCGCCAGGCCTTGTCGGCGTCCCAGGAGCGCTTGTCGAGCTTGATGCGACGATTGCGCGGCCCCTCGATCCGGTGCTCGACCCAGATGAATAGGAAGGTCCAGACACTCTGGGGACAGGTGTAGCCACACCAGACACGGCCGGCGAACACGGTGATGAAGAACAGGCCGAAGGCGCAGATGATCAGAAGCCAGGACAGCAGCACGAATTCCTGGGGGTAGAAGGTGGCGGCGAAGATATGAAATTCGCGCCCCGGCAGGTCGAACCAGACCGCCGGTCGATCGCCCCAGGGAATCCAAGGCAGCAGCAGAAAACCGAGCATCAGCGCCCAGTTGGCGACCCGCCGGACACGCTGGAACACGCCTTTGATCTCACGTACGTAGATGTGCCGGCGGCTCTCGTACATGCTCTGACTGTCGGGGGAATGGTGCGACACCGCAGGGTCGGTGACGTCGTGGGCAGGGATCTTGTCGCTCATGGCAGACTCACATCGCGGCGATGGGGCCGAAGCCCCAGTCTAGCGATTGGCGGGTAGGTGGGTGGCGAGTGCGGCCAAGCGCCGCACTCGCCGCGGGAGCGATCCCGCAGTGGTCACTACTGGCTCTGGTCCTGATTCTGGCTCAGGCCATAGACATAGGCGGCGACCAGGTGGACCCGCTCCTCGCCGATGTAGGCGGCCTGTGCCGGCATATGGCCGTTACGGCCATTGCGCAGCGTCTGACGCACTGAGTCGGCGAGGCTCTGGCCCGGCGCCTGGTACAGCCAGCTGTCGTCGGTCAGGTTGGGCGCGCCCAGCGCCTGGTTGCCGGTGCCGTCGGGCATATGGCAGGCGGCACATACCGAGGTGAAGACGGCGCCGCCTTTGTCGGCCCGTTCGGCGTCTTCGGCCTGGCCGGACAGCGACAGCACATGCTGGGTCAGGTTCTCGATATTGTCCGCGCCGAGCTGCTGCCAGGATGGCATCAGGCCGTTGCGACCGTTGTTGATGGTGGTGACGATATGCTCGGGCTCGCCGCCGTAGAGCCAGTCGTCGTCGGTCAGATTGGGGAAGCCGTAGCCGCCCTTGGCGTTGGAGCCGTGGCAGATGGCGCAGTTGTTGAGGAAGATGCGTTCGGCCACCTGCATGGCGTCACCGTCCTGGGCGAGTTCCGGGATGGGTACCTGCTGGTACTTCTCGAAGATCGGTGCAAAGCGCTCTTCGGCCTGGGCGACCTCTTCCTCCCACTGGCCCTCCTGGCTCCAGCCCAGCACGCCGGCGAAGTTGCCGAGGCCCGGATACAGCACCAGGTAGCCAAGGGAAAAGATCACCGTGGCGACGTAGAGCTGAAACCACCAGCGAGGCAGCGGGTTATCGTATTCGTCGATACCGTCGGCGGTGTGGCCGGTGGTCTCGACGGTGCCGTCGGCGTCAGGGCGCTTGTCGGTCTTGCGGTTGGCCCAGAGAAGCCAGAACGCAAAGCCGATGGTGCCGAGCGTGATGACGATGATCCAGGCACTCCAGAAGCCTGAGAGGGCATCACCCCAAAGCGTATTCATGTGTTCTTCTCTCCCCTGTCCTCTCGGGAATCGGCCTGTCGCTCGGCCGTGCGGTCACGATTCGGTTGTTCGTCGTCGTCGGCGAACGGCAACTGTGCCGCCTGGTCGAACTCGCGCTTGCGGCGGCTCGAGTAGGCCCAGGCCACCAGGCCCAGGAAGGCGATCAGCAGGATGCCGGTCAAGATGCCGCGAAAGGTTCCGATATCCATGGTTACGGGCTCTTCGCCGAGCTGGGCAACACCGTGCCGAGCTGCTGCAGGTAGGCGACCAGGGCGGTGATTTCACGCTCACCGCGGACCTCGCTGGTGGCGCTGGCGATCTGTTCGTCGGTATAGGGCACACCTAGCTTCTGCAAGGTGCGCATCTTGGCCGGCGTGTCCTCGCCGTCCAGGGTGTTTTCGAACAGCCAGGGGTAGGCCGGCATCACCGATTCGGGCACCACGTCCCGCGGGTTGTAGAGGTGGGCGCGATGCCAGTCGTCACTGTAGCGACCGCCGACGCGGGCCAGGTCCGGGCCGGTGCGCTTGGACCCCCACAGGAAGTTGTGCTCGTAGACGGACTCACCGGCCACACTGTAGTGGCCATAGCGCTCGGTCTCGGCGCGGAAGGGGCGAATCATCTGTGAATGACAGCCGACGCAGCCTTCGCGACGGTAGATGTCCCGGCCTTCCAGCTCCAGTGCGGACAGCGGCTCGAGGCCCTCGACCGGTTCCGTGGTCTGCTTCTGGAAGAACAACGGTACGATCTCGGCCAGGCCACCGAAGCTGATCACCACCAGCACCAGCACCGCCATCAAACCGACGTTCTTTTCTATGATCTCGTGTTTCATGTCAGTCTCGGTCCTTCATTGACTCAGGCGGTCTGGGGCAGGGGCGCGCCGCTCTTGGCGGAACCCTTGACGGTCATTGCCACGTTGACGGCCATGATCAGCATGCCGGTCACCCAGAAAAGGCCACCGATCAGGCGCACGATGTAGCCGGGGCCGCTGGCCTCGACGGTCTCGACGAAGGTGTACATCAGGGTGCCGTCTTCGTTGATGGCGCGCCACATCAGGCCCTGCAGGATGCCGTTGACCCACATCGCGGCGATGTACAGCACGGTACCGATGGTGGCCAGCCAG
>DJIP01000211.1:43417-46627 GCA_002433675.1 Halomonas halophila | reverse complement strand
TCATGACGACAACGCCGGGTGCCACAGCACCCGGCGTTTTTGGTCAGGCCCGCGGGCCTGGCCCAACGTTCTGACGAACGGCAAGGTCAGTTCAGCTCTTCCCTAGATGGCCCTAAGACTCTTCGAGCGAAAGATCGACCGAGGCATGTAGAAGGACACCACCCAGTTGGGCTGATCGACGATCTCGCTGACCCGCAGCCGCCCTGCCACGCTGCAAAGCGCGTAGGCCAGCTGCTCTTCCATCCCCGCCTGACGGTGCAGCCGATCGATCATGAAGTGCACCGCGTCACGGGCGCCCTGCATCAGGTCCGGCCCCACCCCGGTGGTTACCAGAAAGCCCGCGTCTTCCTCGCTCGACGCTCCCGGCGGCACATCGAACATCGGCGCAGGGATATTGCCCGCCTTGTGCAGACGCAAGGTGGCCGTGGCGGCCATGCGGGTCTCCACCGCCGTTCCGCAGACCTCACCGTCGCCCTGGCAGGCGTGGGTGTCGCCGATGCTCAGAAGCCCTCCCTTGACCTGCACCGGCAGGTACAGCCGTGCTCCCTTGACCAGGTCGCGAATGTCGAGATTGCCGCCGCAGATACGCGGCGGCACGATGGAGTGCTGCCCCGGCTCGGCAGGCGCAAGCCCAATGGTACCGGCGAAGGGCCGAAACGGAATCACGATGTCCTCGTCGAAGTACACCGACTCGCTGTCGTACTCCGACACCTTGAGCCAGGGCGAGGTAAAGTCGTCGGCCAGCAGCCCGAAACCGGGGATCAACCCCGTCCAGCCCCACTGCCCCGGCTCGAAGTCGACCAGTTCCACCTCGATCACATCGCCGGGTTCGGCATCCTCCATATAGAGGGGGCCACACACCGGATTGAGCTCCCCTGCCGGCAGCCGGGTCAGCGCTTCGGCCTTGCTGTGTCGGGTAATCAAGCCACCGCTGGCATCGAGAATATCGAAGCGCCGGGTATCGCCGGAACTGATCGTTTCCTGCGGCTCAAGCGCGTGGTCAAAACAGTGATGAACGTCGTGTATCGTCTTGATCTTCATTCTTGTGTCTCCACCTCGAGGCGCCGGTCGTCTCCGCCGACCGACGCCTCGAGTTGTTTCAATTGGCCCTGGGCGCTGTTCTCAACATCGACGAGCGCAGGCACTTTCAGACAAGGCTTAGATTTCCATCTGCACGGCACGTCCACCGCGCTTGGCAAAGGCATAGACGCCGACGCCGACAAGTGCCCAGGCCAGTCCGATCAGCACGGTATAGGACTCGAACCCGCTCCAGATGTAGCCGACCACGGCCAGGCCAAGCAGCGGACACAGGATATGCAGGAAGGGATTGGCGGCCTTCTTCTTGAACACGAAGTAGTAGAGCGTGGTGATATTCAAGATGATAAAGGCGGTCAGGGCGCCGATGGTCACGATGGAGGTCAACAGCGCCAGCTGCTGCATAAAGGCGATCCCCGCGACGATGGACACGGCACCGACCAGCAGCGCACTGACGTAGGGCGTCTTGAAGCGCGGGTGAACCCGAGCCAGCGGCGCCGGCAGCAGCCGATCACGGCCCATGCTGTAGAGGATTCGCGCGGTCGCGATCTGGGCCACCAGGGAGTCGGCGACGCCCCAGGCGATCGCGGTGGTCGCGGCGGTCAGCACCGCCAGCCACCCGCCCCCGGCGATACGTGCGGTTTCATAGAAGGCGGTGTCGAGATTGTTGAACGAGGCGGGATCGGGCTGGATCAGCGCCGCCACCCAGGTCTGGGCGATGAACAGGCCACCGATGATCAGAAGCACCAGGAAGATCGCCTTGCTGACCGCCTTGCCGCCACCCTTGGCCTCTTCTGCCAGGGTGGAGATGCCATCGAAGCCGAGGAAACTCAGCACCGCGATCGGCACCGCGGAGATGATCAGCCCCAATGAGAAGTCATCGGCATCGTAGACCGGGGCCATCGAGAAGACGGCGCCGTTGACGTTGTTGCTGATGGCAACAACGCCCACCACCAGAAACACCGCCAGCACCAGCAGTTCGGCCACCAGCATCCAGCGGTTGAAGGCAGCGGTAAAACTGATGCCCCGAATATTGATGTAGGTGTTGAACACGACGAAGGCCACCACCAGCAGGATCGGTGACAGCGACGGGAAGATGTCGTGGATCGCCAGCGCCCCCACCACGTACAACAGCGCCGGAATCAGGATGTAGTCCAGCAGCATGATCCAGCCCGCGACGAAGCCGGCAAAGCTGCCTGCCCCGCGGGACACATAGGAGTACACCGAGCCTGCCACCGGGAATTCCTTGGCCATCTGGGAGTAGCAGATGGCGGTAAACAGCATCCCCACCAGGCCGATGACGTAGGCGGTGACGATCATGCCACCGCTGGCGCTCATGACATGGCCAAAGATACCGAAGGGAGCGATCGGCACGATAAAGATCAGGCCGTAGATCACCAGATCCCTCAGCTTGAGCGTTCGTGAGAGTTCCTGGGTGTAGCCCAGACTCTCCAGGGTATTGTCACTCATCGGTGATTTCCTCTTGTTCTAGTTGGCAAGGCGGGGATCTCCCGCCATCGAGGGGGCGAGACGGCCTTGTGTGGCGACACTGGGAGGCCTCTTGCTGTGCAATCCCTTGACCGGTCAAGAATCTGACGGCGGCGTGTATACTCGATCCCGCCGGCAGACTCGGACTCGACTCGCGACCGGCGACAGGCGCAGGCCACAGCGACGTCGGCCGCTTCATTTTTAGAAAATCACACTTAAAGGTATTATGACAATACCTTTTGGAGAGAACCCGATGCCTGAACCGTCTCGAACCGACCTGCCAGGCGCCGCCGGCGCCCGCTCAGCCACCCAGGAGCTGGCGGACCGGATCGTGACGGCGATCGCCATCGGCGCTTACTCCCCCGGGGATCGCCTGCCGCCCGAGCGCGACCTGGCGGAGCGCCAGGGGGTCAGTCGCGTCACCGTGCGCGGCGCCTTGAAGATCGTGGGCGAGCTTGGCCTGATCGAATCCCGTCGAGGCCGCGATGGCGGTACCTTTGTCACCTTCAAGCGGGTCGACGAGGCCTCGCCCAACACCGCCCAGCGTATCCTCGGACAGGAACTGCCCCAGCTCAGGGACTTCTTCGACTATCGCTGCCTGGTCGAGGGGCTGGTGGCCAGAACCGCCGCCGAGCGTCACGACGAGGCCCAGGCCAAAACGTTGCAGGCGCTGCTGGACCGCTTCTG
>DJIP01000211.1:0-43027 GCA_002433675.1 Halomonas halophila | reverse complement strand
GATGGCCGACAATCACCATCTGGTCGCCCAGTCACGCCAGCTGACGGCACGCGCCACCCTGGGGTTCGGCTCCGAACCCTACCCCGCCGAGTCGCTACCAAGGGCCAGAAAGGAACATCGAGAACTGGTCCAGGCCATCCTCGAGCGACGCGCAGACGACGCCTTCAGCGTCGCCCAGCATCACTTCACGCTGACGCTTGCGATCATGGAACATTCACTGGATGGGCGACCGCTCTAACCCGACTCCCGGGAAAGCGGCTTTGCTAAAGGTCTAAAATGAGAGGCTTTGGTGAGGGGTTTGATAAGCCGCTTTGATGAAGGACTTTGATGAAGGGCGTTGGCAAACGGCTTTGGTGAGGGGTTTGATGAAGGGCTTTGGCGCAGAGCTCAGGCATAAGCGAAGGGGTAATACTGGCCAAGCGGTAGGGACGTCACACTAGCCTCAATGGCACCTCCCTGGTGGGGATCCACCTCCACCATTGTCATGGTGAAGAGATGGAACCCTGGTCGTTTGAAAACGTTCTTCAAACAGAAAAGTCGGTCGACTTCATGACCAAAGATGGCCGTACCACCCAGGGACGACGATGGTGAAGCGGGCCGGCGACGTCGCCTTTTCTCCCATCGCGTCTTCGGGTACGGCCGGTTGCGCACGGCAGTTCAAGGCAATGGGCTAGCCGGAGGCATCGTCGAACCAGCTATCGACCAGATCACGATTGTCGTTGATCCAGTCCCGGGCACCCTCTTCGGGATCCCCTGTTTCCTCTATCCGAGCCATCAGCGTTCCAAGGCTATCATCGTCCATATGCCAGGCATTGAGCACCGATGTCAGCCAGGGATCATCCTCGTCCAGACCGGGGCGTGCCATCCAGTAGATGTCCTCGTTGTCACCATAGATCCCCTTGGGATCCTCGAGGTACTTGAGGTCGTACTCGGCAAAGGCCCAGTGAGGACTCCACAGCGTCACCACCATCGGCTCTTCGCGGCTGTAGGCACCATCAAGCGCCGCCATCATCGCCGGTCCAGAGCTATTGATCTGGTCAAAGGGCAAATCATAGGCGCTGATCACGTCGTCGGTCAGGCCCGCAATGGCAGACCCCGAATCGATGCCAAGAATTGAGGGGCCGCCCTGATACTCGTAACGCTCAGCCTGTTCCTTCAGCTCGGCAATGCTGTCGATATCGGCGTAGCTTGGGACCACCAGCCCCAGGCCAGTCCCGCGATACCAGACATCGTGGACGTCGATGCGATCGCGGTATGGTTCCAGAAAAGGCGCATCGGTGGTCGGCAACCAGATCTCGAGTGAAAGGTCGAAGTCGCCACTGGCAAGACCGCTGTAGAGCACACTCTTGCCGACATCCGACAACTCGATGTCATAGTCATGCTCCTCCTCGAGGAGAATCTTCCACATGTTGGCAACGGCGATGTTTTCGGCCCAATTGTTGGTGCCGATGGTCAGTGACTTGTCGTCGGCAATGGACACATTGCCAGCAGACATGACACCCAGCGCCAGCAGAGTTACGGAAAATTTCTTCATGAAAACTCCTTCTTCTGATTGTCGGCAAGGCAAGTGGAAAAGCCTAGCATGAGACGATGCTGATCAAGCCGACGCATTTCTCATACCTTGCATGAGTTAACGGAATGCGCCACCCGCGATCGCTGGCACATCCTGGGGATCGTCAGCCCAGCAGACGGGCATCGAATGGATAGTCCGACAGCAGTTCCACCTGGCCGTCTTCGCGGACGTATAGCTGCTCTTCGAGCTTCACCCCTTCGCCCCCAGCTTCATGACCGATGAAGCTCTCGACGCACAGGGTCATGCCGGGCTCGATGATGCCGTCGTAGCCCTTATCGTCGATGTCCTCGCGGTGCACGATGTAGGGATACTCGCCATTCATGCCGACCCCGTGAGCCAGGGCGAAGTAGCGGCGCGACTTGTAGGCGGGAGGAATCTGCCAGGCACGCTCGGCGTATTCCTTGAAGCTCACCCCAGGCTTGAGGTTCGCCATGTTGGTCTGAATCTGGTCGTACGCCATGCGATACAGATCTTTCTGCGTCCGGGATGGGGCATCACGCCCGCACAGGAAGGTGCGCGAAAAGTCGGCGTAGTAGCCGTAGCGTCCGACCACATCGGTATCCAGCGCTACCAGCTCTCCTGACTGGATACGGCGGTCGGAACACTCCTGAAACCAGGGGTTGGTTCTCGGCCCGGAGTTCATCAGACGCGTCTCGATAAAATCCGCATCGGTCGCGACGATATGCTGGTGCAGCTTCGACCAGGCTTCGTTCTCGGTCACGCCGGGCCGAATGCTGGCCTCAAGTTGACGCACGCCCTCCTCCACGGCGCGCAACGACGAGCGGATCATCTTGATCTCGTTGGGCACCTTGTAGGCACGGGCCTGCTCGAGCGGCTCCTGGGCATCCAGCACCCGGTAACCACGCTCCTTCAGCGCAAATGCCGCCTGGGAGGTCGCGCTCTCCAGTGCCACCTTGCCGCCACCGCCGCACTGGCGCTGAATCAGGTCATCGATTTCATCGGCCCAGGCCTCGGTGACCGCGTGGGTATTACGCTCGTTGAAGTAGTACGAGATCGCCTTCGCCGGACGGATCTCATCGATCGTCGGCAGATGAGAGGCCAGATGCTCGCACCCGGAAAACTCGAACAACACTACCGGACCCTCGGCGGGCACGAAGGCATAGCGTGCCGGGTTGCGCGAGCTGTAGACCTGCATGTTTCTGGAACCGGTGGCATAGCGCACATGGGCCGGGTCAAACAGTACCGCGGCTGAAATATCGCGCGACTTGAGCTGAGCCCGTACGCGAGCAAGCCGGTCAAGCAGGATCTGAGGAATCTCCTGCTGAGTCGGTTCACAGTCTTCGGGGCGATGGGTCGGGGGCAGGATGCCCATTGCGTCCAGATCCATATTCATCAGCGTTGCTCCCTGGGATTGAATGGCGAAGGGGCTCAGTCGAGCAGGCCATCGGCGCGTTCGGCCCGATCCTGTTCGGCCTGGATATGCAACTCGGAGACCCGGCCATACAGCTGGCGGGTGCGCTCGAGACGACCGACCACGCCAGGCGTCTTGGAATACGCAAAGATCGCCGTCAGTCGCGGCGTGTCACCCTCCACACGGGTCACGCGATGCAGGCTGAAGCGTCCCTTGAACAGCTGAAGATCACCGGGTTGCAGGTCCAGGCGTCGCACGCCTTCACGTGTTTCGCCGCGAATCACCGCGCCGACCCCCTCGTAGTTCTCCTCCTGGGGTGTACGGATGTCCGGGCAGTACTCGAAGCTGCCGCCTTCTTCCGGCGCCTGGGTCATCATGGTGACGATGAATTCATTGGTGTCGTAGTGCCATGGCTGCTGGGTGCCGTCGGGCAGCACGTTGAGCACCAGCCCGGCATAGGGATCGGCATACTCATAGACCTTGTCCTCGCCAAGGCAACGGGCGACCAGCGACTTCATGCCTGGCGAAACGTACATGCGCTGCATGATGCGATCCGCCGTGATCATGTCGCGGGTCACGAAACCGCTGGTGCGGGTCATGAACAGCCGGCGAGGATCCTGCTCAGGCAGCTCGGGATCGTCAGCGGTAAAGTAGGCGTTCACCTCACGGCTGTTGTAGAAGCTCTTCTGCGCAAGTTCGTGGCACTCCTCGCGCATCTGCGCCAATCGGTCCTGGCGCAGGAAACCGCGAAGCACCGCACAGCCCTCGCGATCAAGGTCCTTGCGGGCCGTGGCGATGGCCGACAGCAGGACAGGATCATCAGGACGATCGAGAGGATAGCGTTCGCTATCGACCAGGTCTGTCAGGTCATGGCGTTCGGCATCGGCCAGTTGCTGTGCAGTAAGCATCAGGGTTCTCCTCGGTGAGCCGGGGAAGGGACGACCAGTCGACGCTGGTCTCGTCTTGGGTTCAGCGGCATAGTGGGGAAACTTCAATCATCGAGGAAACGATTCGTTCCGATGCATTCCATCGACAAAACCGATGGGCATAGCCTGCCGATCCTGGACACCGAACTGCTCAGTGCCTTCGTGGCGGTGATCGAGAATGGGGGATTCACGGCGGCCGCCCGGCAGTTGCACAAGACGCAATCGACCATCAGCCAGCGCATTCGCACCCTGGAAGAGCGCGTAGGTAGTCCGCTGGTATATCGCACCAGCCGTCAACTCAGCCTGACCGAGGATGGCGAGATCTTTCTGGTCTACGCGCGCCGCCTGCTGCAGTTGCAGCGCGAAGCCATCAGCGCTCTCGGTCATGGGGATCGCGACGGGGTGATTCGTTTCGGACTGCCTGAAAACTACGCCGAGATCTGGCTGCCGCGACTGCTGGATCGCTTCGCTCAGCGCCATCCTCGTATTCGCCCGCATATCCACTGCCGCATGTCGAGCGAACTGATCGAGGCACTCGAGGCCGGCGAGCTCGACCTGGCGCTCACGGTGCGTCACGCCAATCATGGCAATGGGGACATCCTGGCCGCCGAATCCCTGGTGTGGGCCGCCCATCGCGACTTCGATCACGACCCTCAGGCGGCGCTACCGCTGGCGCTGTTCCCCGACCACTGCCCCTACCGGCAACGCGCCCTGGACAGCTTGACGCGCCAAGGTCGCCAGTGGTCGCTGCACTACACCAGCCAGAGCCCCACCGGCCTGCGCATGGCGGTGAACCAGCGCGACGCAGTGACCGTCGCTGATCGCCGCACCCTACCCGATGATTGGCGCATACTCGGCGACACCGATGGCCTCCCGCCGCTGCCACCGGCCGAGCTCGAACTCCATCGTTCGCCAAGCTTCCAGCACCCCGCGGGGGACGATCTGATCATGCTGATCCGTGAACTGCTGGCCTCTGACGCAACGATCGCCTGAAGCGAATTGGCGCGTTCCCAGTGAGCGTCGACGCCACACTCAGGCAGGTGGATCGCTGATCTCCTGGCGCAGCCAGCGACGAAACAGCGCCATGTTGGTGGAATCCTGCTGCTCTTGACGCGTCACCAGCCAGTAGGACTGATGGCCGGTTACCTCGACATCCAGCAGTTGCACCAGATCCCCGCGCATCAATTCACGGCCGATCATGTGGCGATCGGCCACCGCAACCCCGATGCCATTGATGGCCGCCTGGATGGCGAGCTCGAGGACGTCGAAGGCCAGCCCCCCATCTGTCTCGACGCCTTCGATGCCGGCTGCTCGCAGCCAGTGCTGCCAGGTCTGAAAACGGTCATCGTCTCGAAGCACATGCAGCAGGGTATGACGAGTCAGATCCACCTCACGCCCTCGCCGCCCCTCCAGCAACTGCGGGGCACACACCGCCACATGGGATTCCTGCATCAGCAGCTCGGCGTCGAGCTCCGTCCATTCGCCAGCGCCGAAGCGAATCACGCCGTCCATCTCGGCATGATTCAACAGATCATCTTCGAACCGAGTGGTGATCGACAGGTCCAGCGAGGGGTGCAGCGCGTGCAGCCGACCGAGCCGCGGCACCAGCCAGCGACTGGCAAAGGTCGGCGGCACATTGATCCTCAAGTGGGATAGCTGCTGCTGGTCCTCCAGCGCACCGACGGTCCAGGCGATCCGATCAAATGACTGCCTGAGTACCGGCAGCAGCCGATTGCCTGCAGCGGTCAACCGCAATTGCCCGCCACTTCGGTCGAACAGCGCCACTCCGAGCTGCTCCTCGAGCAGCTTGACCTGGCGGCTCACGGCGCTCTGGGTCACACACAGGCGGGTCGCTGCCTGGGTAAAGCTCAGGCACTGGGCGGCGGCCTCGAAGGCCTTGAGGGCGTTGAGTGGCGGTAGTGAACGCTGCATGGGCACCCCTTAGAAAAACTCGTGACGAATCATCAATTCTGCACAAAACTTCGAAGAATATCCCGATCTTCATGACTTTTACGAATGGCGCGACTGCAAAATGGTCGTTTGTTGCAGCGTCTGCTGCTGCCTAGGATGCCGACTACAGTTCATGACCTCGGGAGATTCACACGATGACAGAGCGCTCATTGACCGACTGGCAGCAACTGGCCAGTAGCCTGAGCCTGCCGCACCAGGCCTACCTGGGCGGTCAGTTCTGTGACGCAACCGGTGGAGCGACCTTCACCGCCGAGAATCCCGCCACCGGCGAATCCCTCGTCGCCGTCGCCGCCTGCCAGGCAGAAGACGTCGATCGTGCCGTCACGATTGCCCGTGACACCTTCAATGCGGGGACCTGGCGCGACCTGCCACCCACCGAGCGCAAGGCTTGTCTGCTGCGCTGGGCACAGTTGATCGAGCAACACACCGACGAAATTGCCCTGCTCGAGACCCTCGAGACCGGCAAACCCATCTCTCAGACCACCAGCGTCGATGTCCCTGGGCTGATCGGTGGTCTGCGCTACTACGCCGAGGCCCTCGACAAGCTCTACGGCGAGACCGCCCCGAATGGACCTTCCAGCGTGTGCATGATCGACCGGGAGCCGGTGGGCGTGGTCGCGGCGGTAGTGCCCTGGAACTACCCCTTGATCATCGCCGGCTGGAAGATCGGCCCGGCGCTGGGCGCAGGCAATTCCCTGATCCTGAAGCCCGCCGAGCAGTCCAGCCTGGCGACGTTGAAGGTTGCAGCGCTGGCCGCCGAGGCGGGTATTCCCGACGGTGCCTTCCAGGTCGTCACCGGACTCGGCCACGAGGCCGGTGAAGCCCTGGGACGCCACATGGACGTCGATGCGGTTGGCTTCACCGGATCCACCGAGATCGGCAAGCGGTTTCTGGCCTACTCGGCGGAATCCAACATGAAGCGAGTCGGCCTGGAGTGCGGCGGCAAGAGCCCACATATCGTCACTCGTGACGTCGAGGATCTGGACAAGATCGCGATGTATGTCGCCTACGGCGTCTGGTACAACCAGGGCCAGACCTGCCATGCCGGCACGCGACTGATCGTCGACCGCGAGGTCAAGGAAGCCCTGCTGGAACGACTGGAAAGCTGGGCCGACAAGCTGGCACCCGGCGATCCCCTCGACCCCGCCAATCAGATCGGCGCCATGATCGAGCAGCCCCAGCTGGACAAGGTCCAGCACTACCTGGCCGAGGGCCAGCGGGAAGGCGCGCGGCTACGCTTCGGTGGTGAGCGGGTTCACCGTGACAGCGGCGGCTACTACCTGACACCGGCGGTGCTGGATGACGTCAGCAACGATATGCGTGTGGCCCGCGAGGAGATCTTTGGTCCCGTACTGGTGGTGCTCACCGTGGATTCACTCGATGAAGCCATCACCATTGCCAATGACACCGACTACGGTCTGGGCGCCGCTATCTGGACCGACAAGTTGAGCGACGGCCATCGCGCCGCCAGGGCCTTGCGCGCCGGTACCGTGTGGGTCAACTGCTATGACCACACCTCCATCAACGCGCCCTTCGGCGGCTTCAAGCAGTCGGGACAGGGCCGCGACAAGTCGCTTCACGCCTTCGACAAGTACACCGAACTCAAGACTACCTGGATCGAGATCTGAGGAGCCCAATATGCGACAGGACTACGCAAACGGCCGCCAGGCTCCCGTCTTCGCAGGCCCCGGCTGCCTATCTCGCCTCCCGGAGCTACGTCGACAGCACGCAGCCAAGCGCTACCTGCTGATTACCGACGCCGGACTCGAGGCCAGCGGTGTGCTCGCCCCCTTTGTGGCCGAACTGGAGCAGGATGCAGCGCTCAGCCGCTTCGTCGCACCGCCGGGCGAGCCTAACGTGGCGACCGTCGACCAGGCGGCTCGGGTGGTCCGCGAGCTCGACGCTCCGCTGGTGATCGGCATCGGCGGCGGCACCGCACTGGACATCGCCAAGCTGGTGGCGGCTCTGGCGGGAAGCGCCGGACAAATGGATCAGTATCTGCTGGGCCGCAGCCCGTGGCGTGGCAGGGCACCGGCGGTGATGGTCCCCACCACCTCCGGTACCGGGAGTGAAGTCACCCGCACCTCGATACTGGCCGACGACACCGGACGCAAGATGTGGGCCTGGGGTGACGAGCTGCTGCCCGATGCCGTGCTGCTCGACCCGCGTCTCACTTGCTCGCTGCCTGCCCCGCTGACCGCGGCGACGGGCCTGGACGCCTTTGTCCACGCCCTGGAGGCGACCACCGGACGCAATCGCAACCGGCTGATCGAGAGCCAGGCACTGGCCGCCATTCGCCTGATTGGCGCCTCGTTGCCCGAGGCGGTACATGACCCGCACAACCTCCAGGCTCGCCAACAACTTCAGGAAGCCGCCTGCCTCGCCGGCATGGCCATCGACAACGGCGGCACCGGCATCGCCCACAACATCGGTCATGCCCTGGGCAGCCTCTACCATCTGCCCCACGGGGTGGCGGTGGCGATCGCCGTCGAGGCGACGCTTGGCTGGTCGGTCACCGGGCATGAAGCCATCTTCGCCCCCAGCGCCCATGCGCTGCTGCCCGGCAGCGGAGCCGAGGAGTTGCCGGCGCTGATCCGCGAACTCGCCGACGCCAGTGCCTTCGACCTGGCACTCGCGCCGTTTACCGGCGTCGAGATGGACGCCTCGCGATTGGCCGAGGAGATGCGCGACGAGGCCAACGCACCGATGGCCAACAACGCGGCACGCCGCCCCGAAGGTGATGACTGGCAGACCCTGGCGGAACTCACCGTTACCAGCTTCCAGCGTCGCCGGCAGCGACTGCAGCAGGGTTCGTCCGCCGAAGCGCAGGAGGCACTCGCATGACGACGCCGCGACTCAACGATACGCAGACCCCGCTCTTCACCGCCCCCGGCCAGGCGTGTCGAATTGCACGCATCGAGATCAGCCATCACCAGTTCGAGCTTGATCCCCCCTTTCCCGCTGCCTGGGACAGCCAACCGCGCCGTCGTTTCCCGGCGACCCTGGTGCGGGTGATCGACAGCGAAGGACGCGAAGGGATCGGCTCCGGGGATGTGATGTACGGCTTCGATGACTTTCGTCATCTGTTCATCGGCGAGGATCCACTCGATCTGGAGCGCCACGCCGGTGTGATCGACAACATCGGCTTCCACGCTGGCCGCTGCTGGCCCCTGGAGGTCGCCCTGTGGGACCTCGCCGGCAAGATCCTCGAGACCCCGGTCTGGCGCCTTATGGGCGGTGTCTCGAACCGTCTGCGTGCCTACGCCTCGAGCGGCACCCATCGTCCCCTCGACGAGGTGGTCGCCCTGGCAGAACAGGTGAAGGCATCAGGCATTGCTGCCTTGAAGCTACGCTTCGGGCGTCCCCGTCTGGAAGAGGATCTGGCCGTGCTCGGCGCCGTTCGCAGTGCCGTCGGCGATACACTGGAGCTGATGGTCGACTGCAACCAGGGATGGCGCATGCCCTGGGACGTCAAGGCACCCTGGCAGTTTTCCCAGGCGCTGGAAGTGGCCCGGGAGCTCGAGAACCAGGGCGTCTACTGGATGGAGGAACCTCTGTACCGCGGCGACTACGTCGGTATGGCCAGACTGAACGAGGCGACCTCGCTGCACATCGCCGGTGGCGAAATGACACGAGAACCCTACGAGTTCACTGAAATGCTGCGTCAGGGATGCCTCGATGTCTATCAGCCCGACGCCGTCTGCTCGGTGGGCATGCTGGGGTTGGCGCGCCTGGCCCGTCAGATCGTCGACGCCGGCAAGCTGTTCACGCCACATACCTGGGGCAACGGCATCGGCGTCATGGCCAACCTGCACCTGACCGCCGGTGCTGTCGGCCCGGCCGGCGCGCCCTATCTGGAGTATCCCTTCGACCCACCGGAGTGGACACCGGAAAAGCGCGACTTCCCGCTGACAAGCCCACTGCTGGCAGACAAGGAAGGATGGCTGACGCTGTCGGAGGCTCCCGGCCTCGGTCTTGCCCTGGACGAAGAACGCCTGGCCGCCACCCGTGCCGACCAGGCCACCTACCAGTAGTTCGACCCACAGTCGTTCAACAAGGCTGACACAGATCCAACTCGGCCGAGTTTGCACCACGCCGTCCTGCGTCGACGCCGGGCTTCCCCGCCCCACTGACTCTGGCAGGTCGCCCCGTGGCGTCCTGCCAGGGCTTCGCCCTCGCCTCCACAATAAAAGGAGTCGCTATGTTCCATCGAATGCGACCTCTGGTCTTCTGGCCCCCCTTCATCCTGCTGATTCTGTCGCTCGCCGCCAGCATGCTCGATCTAGAGCGTTTTCTGGACGTCACCGGCGGCCTCAACAGCGCCATTCTCGACAACGTCGGCTGGCTGTTCTCCCTTACCTCGCTGGTGATGGTGATGACTTGCCTGATCGTCTTCCTGTCCCCTCTGGGACGAACCCGGATCGGTGGCGAAAACGCCCTTCCCATCCTCTCGCCGTGGCGCTGGTTCTCGATCACCCTGTGCACCACGGTGGCGGTAGGCATCATGTTCTGGTCGACGGCCGAGCCGCTCTATCATCTGCATAACCCTCCGGCGTCGCTGGATATCACCGCCAATAGCCTGGATGCGACCCGCTTCTCGCTGTCGACCATGTTCCTGCACTGGTCGTTCACGCCCTATGCCATCTATACCGTTCCGGCAGTGATGTTCGCCATCGCCCACTACAACATGGGCAAGCCCTTCTCGCTGGGTTCCCTGTTCACCCCTATCCTGGGCGATCGCCTTATTGGTCGCCCCGGGCGCCTGCTGGATGCGCTGGCGCTGTTTGCACTGGTCTGTGGCATGGCGTCATCACTCGGCACCGGCGCCATGACCCTGGCCGGAGGTGTCGACCGTTTCCTCGGCACGGGAACCGGGCCGCTGGCACTGGGCATCGTGACCCTGGCGATCGTGGCGGTGTTCACAGCCTCCGCCGCCAGCGGTCTGCAACGCGGTATCGCAGTGCTGTCAGCCCTCAACGCTCGGGCCTTCTTCGCCTTCATGGCCTTCATCTTTCTGTTCGGGCCGACGCGTGACATCCTCGGTTACGGGGTGGAGTCCAGCGGCGCCTATCTCGGCCAGTTCATCGAAAAGAGTCTGTTTACCGGCGCCCTGGCCGATGACCCCTGGCCAAAGGACTGGAGCATCTTCTACTGGGCCAACTGGATGGCGTGGGCGCCCATCACGGCGCTGTTCCTCGGTCGCATTTCGCGAGGCTACACGGTGCGCCAATTCATGCTGATCAACCTGGTCGCCCCCGCACTGTTCGCCATTGCCTATGTTTCTGTCACCAGCGGCAGCATCCTGCACATGGATCTGACCTCGGGCGGCAGCATGCATGCCCTGCTTCAGGAAAGCGGCCCCGGGGCCATGGTCTACGCGCTCCTCGACGAGCTGCCGCTGGGTGGGCTAAGCGCCATCGCCTTTCTGACAATTGCCTTTCTCTCCTACGTCACCGCCGCAGATTCCAACACCGAGGCCATCAGCCAGCTATGCAGCAACGACAGCCAGGCCGCCCTCGCCGGCGATGGCAACGATGACAATGCCAGCTACCGTCTTCCGCTGAAGGTCCTGTGGGGCTGCACCATCGGTGCGGTCGCCTGGATCATGACCAGCTTCGTCGGCGTCGATGGCATCAAGATGCTGTCCAACCTGGGCGGCTTCCCGGCACTGCTGATCGTCATCCTGGCCACGGCGTCATTGCTGCGCCTGGTCAGTATGGGTACCGCTGGCGCAGGCATGGAACGCACCCCCTCGCGCACCTACTCGCAGGAGGCCCACGAACGCTGGCAAAGACACCAGCAGCTCAACGAAGCCGTGCCGCCCGATAACCAGTGAATCCTCACTCCCGACTCTCAGGCAGGCCAAGGCAAGGCCTGCCCCATAAACTGAGAGCCTCGGCTCCCGCATCCTGTTCGGCAGGCAACCTCGATGCCGGGCGGTTCGCCCCTTCGCCGCCATCGCGTCGTGGCTTTCTACGCCAAAAAAATGGCCCGCTATTCGCGGGCCATTGTCGTCTCGGCGCGTCCGTCCTCAGGCTTCACAGAACTGCGCCACACCATCCCTGAATGACCAGTCGATGTCCTGGTTCTCGGTGATGGTGATCATGACGTTATGCGGGGGGATGCCGGGGTTTTCGGCAAGTGACTCGACGACCCTGGCGTAGAACGCCTTCTTGTCGGCGTCCGGGCGTCCACTTCGCATCACCAGATGCATCATGACACGATCCGCATCACGCCTTTGCAACTGCAGGTTCTCCGGCTCGCACTCATTGATCACCTGATAGCGATCGTCATCAGGGAAGCCCATGGTATCGATGACGGCGGCGTTAACCTGATCCGCCACGGCCCTGACGTAGTCTCTCGACTTCCCTTTCACTAGATTGATCGTCACAAACGGCATCCACCCCTCCTGTACTGGTCAATGATTGACGCACTGTATTCGACGCTATTGGTCGTTTTTCGTCGCTAGCTCAGCCGACGTCTAGCGATGGCGGAAGACCGGCGCACGCTTCTTGACGAAGGCATTCATGCCTTCCTTCTGTCCCTCGGTGGCAAAGGCCGCCTGGAACAGCAGCCGCTCCTGACGCAGGCCTTCCGTCAGCGGGGTCTCGAAGGCCGCGTTGACCGCTCGCTTGGCCATCTTGACGGCTGGCGCGTTGTAGCCTGCGATGGTGTGCGCCGCCTCGAGAGCGTTCTGCATCAGCTCATCCTTCGCCACGACTCGCGCCACCAGACCGATCTCCTTGGCCTCCTGGGCGCCGATGTTGCGACCGGTCAGCACCAGGTCCATCGCCATCGCCTTGCCGACCGAACGTGCCAGTCGCTGGGACCCACCGATGCCGGGCAGGATCCCCAGCTTGATCTCGGGTTGCCCGAACTGGGCATCATCGGCGGCGATGATCATGTCGCACAGCAGGGCCAGCTCGCAGCCGCCGCCCAGCGCAAAGCCGGCCACCGCAGCGATGATGGGCTTGGAAATCTGGCGCACCTCGTCCCAGGGGGACAGGAAGTCATCCATGTAGAAATCGGTGAATGACTTCTCGGCCATCTCCTCGATATCGGCGCCGGCCGCAAAGGCTCTGGGGTTGCCGGTAATCACGATGGCACCGATGCCAGGGTCGGCGTCCAGCTCGCGCAGTACCGCAAGCGTTTCTTCCGCCAGTTGACGATTGAGAGCATTCAAGCTTTTCGGGCGATTCAGGATGATCAGCCCGACCCGTTCGCGGCGTTCCACCACAATCATCTCTGGCTCACCGTTGCCTGCCTCAAGCGACGCCTCCGAGGCGACATCCTGTGTTTGTTCTTCGACCTTCTTGTTCATCTCTTGTCTCCTGAAGTTACCCATAAACCATCTGCGTATCGGCTCGACACGCTCCCGCCTGCGGCCGCCATCTCGTCTGGCCGTGATGCGACCTGACAAGGCAGCGTTACACCGGACGCTCACGACCGGTATCGCCAAGCGGCGTGTACCTGAAGATAAAAACGCATCTGACGGCTATGCTTTTCCCACCCGCTTGCTCAGATTTCGAGCGGGTTCTTGACCCTGGTTGTCGGAGGCCGCCGGGGCCCCTTTTATCCGGGTGGCGGCGCTGCCACTCGCCTTGCGCGAGTCTTGCCTGGCCATTGCTGCTTGATCGCCCAGGGCTCCTTGACGTTGCCCCGAAGATGTCGCCTCGGCCTTGGCCGACCCCGCCTTGCCGGTTTGCCATGGCGTGGAAGGCAGGCAATAGGAGCCGTGACGCGCCATCAACTCATCGAGAATGGCCTGTCGATGTTGTCCCAGGCCTGGCGCCACCAGCGGTGTGTCGCTGCCAAGGTCCACTCTGCCGGTCATCTTTATCGGGTTGCCCGCCGTCCTGAAGGGCTTCCCGGCGCTCCCCTGGACCTGGACGATCATGTTTCTCGCCTTCAACTGGGGATGATCGAGCAGTTTGTCGATGGTGTTGATCGGCGAGCAGGGAACGCCTTCCTCGTTGAGCAGGTCGACCCAGTGCTGCACGGGCCTGGTCGTCAGGATGCGCTCCATCTCCTCCACCAGCGCCGGGCGATTCTGGCAGCGAAGATCATTGGTGATGAACCTGGGATCGAAGGCCAGTCGCGAGGCGCCGATGGCATCGGCCATCAGCAGAAACAGGGTGTCGTTGCCGGCGGCGATGACCAGCTTGCCATCCTCGGCCTTGAAGCTTTCGAACGGCGCCAGCGACGGGTGGCAGTCACCGGTACGATTCGGCACGACGCCCTCGATGTCGTAGCGTGCCAGCGCCGTTTCCATCATCGCCGCCTGGCAGTCCAGCATGCCGATATCGACACGGGTCCCCTGGGCGTCCTTGGTTCGGCTATACAGCGAAGAGATGATGCCCACCGCCGCAAACAGGGCAGCGCTCAGGTCGCCAAAGCTGGTACCGACTCGGGCCGGTTCGCCGTCCGGCCAACCGGTCAGACTCATCACGCCGCCCATGGCCTGCACCACCATGTCGTAGCCTGGCAACTCACTGAACGGGCCAGTGTGACCGAAGCCTGAAATCGAGGAATAGATCAGGTGAGGATGGGTCTGGGCGAGGCGCTCCGGACCATAGCCAAGACGCTCCATGACCCCGGGTCTGAAGTTCTCCACCAGCACATCGGACTCGTCCAGCAGGCGCTCCAGCAACTCGCGATCACGCGGCGACTTGATGTCCAGTACGATGCTTTCCTTGTTTCGGTTGAAGCAACTGAAGTAGGCGCTTTCGTTTTCGACAAAGGGGCCGAACTCTCGTGTATCGTCACCGGTGCCGATCTTCTCGACCTTGATGACGCGGGCGCCAAGGTCCGCCAGGACCATGGTGCAGTAGGGCCCTGCAAGCACCCGCGAGAAGTCCAGTACCGTCACGCCGTCCAGTGGCCCTTTCTTTGGTTCGTCCAGTGGTGAGTTGGCCATCAACTTGTCTCCTGTGTTGTTGTATCGAGCGCCAGCGCCAGCCGGCGACGGGCCACACCGGAGGCACGGTGGCAGGCGTGCTGACGGCCCGGGGAGGCACGTTCACCGATCTGACCAGCGACGAGGTGGGAAGTGATAGCGGTCATGGGGATCGGCCCTTTATAAAATTTGTTTAATCTGCACCGGGGGACATCGACCCTTGGCGGGGCTCCTTCTTGGTTATGCCTCAGAATATGGGGACCACAGGCCAGTACAATTCAGTTATTCGCAACCCAGATATAAGGTTTTGAAATATCAAAACCCACTAAGTGAGAACCCGATACGGTCCCCACCACACGAAGCGCGCCAGTATCACGATGGTGTGCCCAGCCGATCGACATCACGACGACATCTCCCGCTGGTGAACATGTCCTGGCGTTGCATCTAAAGTTGAAGCCACAAACAACGACGCCCGGGGGTCCGGGCGGTGTTGGGCGTACACGGGTTGGGGATGGTGTTCGAGCGCCGTTGCCTGGCCACCAAGGGCCAGGGGGCGGACAACTACCGCAAGGGGCTTGCCGTGGGGGCTGTCGAGCAGGCCGATGTGCCTTCATGGCCTGAAAACGGACACGGACGGTCTGAAGAATCGCTTTCAGGCCCCAGCCGCGCCCTGTTGCAGATCTTAAATCGCCTGCCATGCCTCCGGCAGTTCCACATGCCCACTCAGTGCCGATCCGACAAAGGACGCGGCAGCCTCGAGTCCGGCCAGCGCCATGGCGCCACCATGCCAGCCGAAGATGCCATCGCCGGTGTCCCGAGAAGATTCAGTGCTGAAGGAAGCCTCGTCATCGAACAGGTCACCAAGGTGAAGGGCGTCGTCACGGGCCGAGGAGACGCTATCGCCGGCATCGGCAAGCGAGACCTCTTCCCTCGACCACTCGGCGCCTTGGCCGTCCTGAGGTGCATCGACGAAGGCAATATCGCGATCGAACCAATCGAGTCGAAACTCGTCTTCCAGACGATCGTCTTCGATAACGTAGCGCAGGCCGGGGCCGGCCCCGCTAAAGCCGCCGTCGTACTCGAACTCGATGCGCTCGATGCCGCTCGCCAGGGTCAGGGAATCATGGCCGGACACGCCAATCCGGCCATCATCCAGCCGGTAGATCTCGTAGTCGTCCGCCTCCCCTTCGAACAGCAGGGTGTCGCTGCCCTGTCCCCCTTCGACCTGATTGGTGCCGGTCGAGACCCGGATCTGGTCGTCTCCGGCAAAGCCTTCGATGTAGTCATCGGACGCGCCGTCACGCAACAGGTCGTCAAAGACACTGCCGACGATAAAGGCCGGCTCGCCCGCGTGATTGGATGTCGGCGAGTCGATGTCGCCCACCCAGTGTATCGCGCGCCCGGCAGCGCCAAGCGAGGACACCACCACTACGCTGTCCTGACTCATCAGCTCATAAAACGATGAGGAGACAATGCGCGCGACCGCGTCCGACGTGATGCCACCGAGATGCGCGCCCCAGGCGAAGGGATTCAGCCCGCTGTCGCTGGCCAGCAGCCAGGGTGACTTGCTGTAGACGGCATCGAACAGCACCAGATTGTCCACAGAGCTTGAGTAATTCTCGTCGCTGTTTTCCAGAAAGCCATCGAAGCCCTTTAGCGCCGACTTCAGATCCTCGTGGTCACCGACGAAACGATGGATGACGTCGTTCTCGAAACCGATATTGAGCACGTTGTCGGCTTCGAAGATCAGCGGTGACGCATGGCCAAGATAGTGACTGTCAGCGAAGAACCCGCCCGCCAACTGATCCGAGAAACGCGCCTGGATATTGGCCAGCGCCCCACCCAGGCTATAGCCGGTAATGATGGCGTCATCACCCTCAAGCCCATGCTGGTCCATGAACGAGGCCACACCGGACAGCACGGGCGCCATGGTCTTCGCGATCTCCTTGCCGGAATTCAGAAAGGAGTAGTCAACGATATCTACCGGGGCATTGGTACCGGCATAGGCCACGCTGACGCGGCTGATGTTGCCCAGGGCGTCCTGCTCCGCCAGGACCTTGAGTTGAGGGCCACGGGAGACATTGCCGAGCAAGGGGCTCTGAAGCGTGATGTAGCCATCGACATCCACCACAGAGGGTGACAGCCCCAGTTCGCTGGCCGAGACTTCTCGCCAGCCACTCGGCAGGCCACTGGTGACCTGATTGCCTGAAAAGGTCCCCGGCCCTGCGATGTCGTCCAGTGTCTCCAGCATCTGACCGAGAGGAAGGCCGAGGGCACGGTCTGTCTGCGAGTAGGTCGCCAGCGCATGCGAGGTGACGGCGAGCTCGGCAGCCGCCGACGAGTCAAGCCCGGAGATCGTAAAAAGTGGCATAGAACATCCTCACCTGTGAACTTCAGCACAAGAAAAGACAACAGCCTAGCCCAGTTTTTACGCTTCCCGTCCCCACCGTTGCTTCACCGACTTTTGAAGCAAAGCACCTGCGATAAAGCGTCGAAAAAAGAAGCGATATGGAAAGAAGATTCCTCCCACCCATCTTGTATTTTGCGAGCCATCACGACGGTGAGTTTTACCGGACCACCATGCTTGAACCATCGTCGATCACCACGTAAATGTTCCCGACTATACTCCCGGCAACGGCCCGCCGAGCACCTGGCCTGCCAGCGCTCGCGGGCTATTGCGCTGCCGGACCAGTGATGGTTGACAAGAATGGAGATGTATTGCTCTCGAGGCGCACGCCAGGCGCAATACTTACTCAGTCTTGGTTCGATGCCTCACGCAGGCGAGTAGCCCCTGAAGTGGATGTGGCAAGTCGGCGCTGGAAAATCGCCGAGCCTGGCAGCGACAGGAATAGCCGCTGGCCAACAGGCGTCCCTGAAGCCCCGGATCCTCGACCCGGGACTGCCAGGATTGCGCGTAGATGAGCGCAGAGGTCTGGCGATGTTCCGCTTCATGGCCGTAGGTGCCCGCCATGCCACAACAGCCGCTTTGCAGTACCTCGAGCGACAGACCAAAGGCTTCGAACAGACGCTGCCAGTCCTTGGCTGCCCCGGTCACATGGGTCGCCTCGGTGCAGTGAAGCAGCAACCGATAGCCCGGGTCCTTGGTGACCGACGACCGTGCGGCTTGTTGCGACGCTCGCGGTCTGCTCGCCAGCCACTGCACCAGCCAGGAGCCCAGCAGTTGCACCTGGGGCACCGCAGCGGCGCCCAGTGCCTTCACGTACTCCTGGCGATAGGTCAGCGTCATGGCCGGGTCGATGCCGACCAGCGCCACCCCGGCCTCGGCCAGCGCCCGCAGGCGCTCGGCCTGCCTTGCGGCGGTGCGTTCGAAGGCTCCGAGAAAGCCCTGGACATGCAGCGGCTTGCCGTTGGGGCCATAGGGGGCCACGAACACCCTCACCCCGAGCCCTTCCAGCAACTCGACGGTATCCATCACCAGACGGGATTCGAAGTAGCTGGTGAAGGCGTCCTGTACCAGCACCACGCTGCGCGCCTTTTCCGCCTCGTCCAGGCGCTTGAGCGCCTCTGGCGTGGCCCGCTCGACCCCATGGCGATAGAGCCAACCATCGAGGCGCTCCGGTGACAGCCGTGGACTGTCGACCACACCGAAGACACCGGCCATCAGGCGCTCAACTCCTGGTATTCGCAGCGTGGCGTTGTACAGCGGCGCAAACCGCGAAAGTGCCGGCAGCATGATTTCCAGCCCTCCGACCAGGTAGTCCCGCGGTGAGCGCAGGTAGCGGCTGTGATAGAGCTCGAGGAAACGCGCCCGGAAGCTCGGTACATCGACCTTGATCGGACACTGTCCGGCGCAGGACTTGCACGACAGACAGCCGGCCATGGCCTCATGCACCTGATGCGAGAAGTCCCGCTCGCCGCGACGATGCGACAGGCTTCGCCCCAGCCTTGCGGGAAAGGCCTTGAGCGCCGCCCAGGCGCTGCGCTTGCGCAGCCGTCGGGACACGTCCAGCACATCGACACCCGCCAGTTGCTGCTGGCGTAGCCATTCACGCATCAGGCTGGCACGCCCCTTGGGTGAGTGGATACGCTGCCGCGTCGCCTTCCACGAAGGGCACATGGCGTCTTCAGGATGGTAGTTGTAGCAGGCGCCGTTGCCGTTGCAGTACACCGCCTCGCCGTAGGCCTGCCACACCCGCTCGTCGATCTGGCGATCGAACTGACCACGCAACGCCACCCCATCCACCGCGAGCAGCCCCGGGTCGCTCTCACGGCCCGTCGTCTGGCCGGCGTCGTCGAGTGAATCGGTGGGGGGATCGGTGAGCGGTGTCGCGATCTTGCCTGGGTTGAGTTGATTGCAGGGGTCGAAGGCGCCCTTGAGCCGTTGCAGGCTGGGGTAGAGCGGCCCGAAGAAGGCCGGGGCATACTCCGAGCGAATGCCCTTGCCATGCTCGCCCCACAATAGCCCGCCGTACTTGCGCGTCAGCTCGGCGACCTCATCGGTGATCTCGCGAATCAACGCCACCTGAGCGGGGTCCTTCATGTCCAGCGCCGGACGCACGTGCAGGACCCCGGCATCGACGTGTCCAAACATCCCGTACTCAAGCCCCCTGGCGTCGAGCAAGGCGCGAAATTCCGCGATGTAGTCCGCCAGGTGCTCGGGGGGCACGGCGGTGTCCTCGACAAAGGGCAGCGGACGCTTCTCGCCGGCCACATTGCCCAGCAACCCCACCGCACGCTTGCGCATGGCATAAACCCGGGTAATCGCCTCGCGTCCCTGGGCCAGGGTGTGGCCCAGACGCCTGACGCTCGAGTCTTCGTCCAGATACCGGCAAAAGGCCTCGACCCGGCGTCCCAGCCGCGCCGGATCATCATCGTTGAACTCGACCAGGTTGATGCCCTGGGTCCGGATATCGCCGGCATTGGGGAAGAATTCGCTGACCGAGTCCCAGACATAGTCACCACGGGCCAGCTCCAGCACCCGCTCGTCCACCGTTTCGATGGAGGTGGGAACGGCGTCGCTGGTCATCAACGCCCGAGCGTCACCCAGCGCCTCCATGAAGCCGGCGTAGCGAACATTGACCAGGGTCGAGTGGGCCGGGATCGGCAGCACCCGGAGCACCGCCTCGCTGGTGAAGGCCAGCGAACCCTCGGCGCCGCACAGCACGCTGTTGAGGTCGACGCGGCCATCCGCCGTGGTCAGGTGGGCAAGATCGTAGCCAGTGAGGCAGCGATTGAGCGGCGGAAAGGTCTCCTCGATACGCTCACCTTCGCGCTCGAGAATGTCGCGGACGACGCGGTGCACGCGGCCCACACCGTCCTTGCGAGCGCACAGCGCCGCCAGCTCGAACTCGTCCACTGGGCGGCTGACCAGGCGCTCGCCGCCCAGCAGGACACTCTCGAGTTCCAGCACATGATCGCGGGTCTTGCCGTACTCGCAGCTGCCCTGACCGCTGGCATCGGTGGCGATCATGCCCCCGAGGGTGGCGCGGTTGGAGGTGGACAGCTCAGGGGCAAAGAACAGTCCGTAGGGCTTGAGCGCGGCGTTGAGCTGATCCTTGACCACCCCGGCCTGGACGCGCACCCGGCGGCGTGCCACGTCGATCTCGAGGATGGCGTTCATGTGCCGCGACACATCCACGACCAGACCATCGGTCAGGGATTGCCCGTTGGTGCCGGTGCCTCCTCCCCGGGGCGCCAGCACCACCTGGCGGAACGCTTCGCGCCCCGCCAGCTCGGCGATACGCACCAGATCCTCGGTCCCGCGAGGATAGAGCACCGCCTGGGGCAGGCGCTGGTAGATCGAATTGTCGGTGGCCAGCACCGTGCGATTGGCGTAGTCAGGGGCTATCTCCCCTTCGAAGCCCTGGTCCACCAGGGCCTCGAGAAAACGCCGATAGCTCGTGGCCACGTCCATCCCCGCATCCTTCCGGGCGTCGTGGCGGGCGTCATCACGGGGGGCGATCCGGGCAATCATGGCGTGAGCGTCGCCAACGCACGCTCCAGCCGCGCCATGCCTTCTTTCAGCACCTCAGGCTCCGCGGTCAGCGGGGCCAGCAGGCGCAGCACGTTGCGGCGACGCCCGCTCGGCATCAGCAGCACCCCTGCCTCGCGTCCGGCGGCCAGCAACGCGGCCAGGTGCTCGGCACCGCTGGCCCGCGCGGTATCGTTGAACACGATCCCGCGCATGGCACCTACCCCGGTCAAGGCCCCCACCATCGGAAAGCGCTCCTTCAGGCGGGCGTGGGTCGCCACGATCAGCGCCTCCTGGGCCTCGCTCCAGCGCGCCAAGCGCGCCTCGCTCATCACCTCCATCACCGTACGAGCCGCCGCACAGGCCACCGGGTTGCCGGAGTAGGTCCCGCCGAGCCCACCCTTGGGCAGGGCATCCATGAATCGGGACTTGCCGACCACCGCCGCCAGCGGCAGCCCCGCCGCCATGCTCTTGCCCATTAACAGCAGGTCAGGCTCGACGCCCAGATGGGTGAACGCAAAACGCCTACCGGTACGCCCGAAGCCGGACTGGATCTCATCGAAGATCAGCGCCATGCCGTGGCGGTCGCAGAATTCGCGAAGGTGCGCGGCGAAGGTCGCATCGAGCAGGCGGAAGCCGCCCTCGCCCTGCACCGGCTCGACGATGATCGCGGCGATCTCGTCAGCGGGCAGCTCGACCTCGAGCAGACGGTCGAGGGCGTGTATGGCCTGCTCGGTGCTGACATCGTTGTCCCGGCTCGGGAACGGCAGGTGATACACCGGCCCCGGCAAACTGCCTAGTCCGGACTTGTAGGGCTTGACCTTGCCGTTGAGGTTGAGCGCCGCGAGGGTGCGGCCGTGAAAACCGTCATCGAAGGCGATGACCGCCTGACGACCGGTCGCCGCTCGCGCCACCTTGAGGGCATTCTCGGTCGCCTCGGCCCCGCAGTTGGTCAGCATGCACGACAGTGGGTAGGACACCGGCACGAAGGCATCGAGCGCCTGGGCCACCTCCAGGTAGCCGCGGTGGGGCAAGGCGTTGAAGGCGGAATGCATCAGCCGATCCACCTGGGCTTTCACCGCTTCCACTACCGCCGGATGCCCATGGCCCAGATTGAGCACGCCGATGCCGCCGATAAAGTCGACGTAGTGTCGACCGTCCTCGTCCCATAGCTCAGCGTTGCGCCCATGCTCCACACACAAGGGGTGAACGATGCCCAGCGAGGCGCTGACGTGAGGAAAGTCCATGTTCGGTACCTGTCGAATCGTCGAGGAATTCAGGACGACGATGAAACCAGTGGCACTGGAGCTCTTCAAACGAAAAAAAGCGTCTTATGCATTCCAGAAATGAATACCAGACGCGTCGACATCCGCCCGAGAAACTGCGGCATCGGCACGTAAATGAGCAAAAGGAATAGATCGAGTATTAGATTTCTTTTGTGGGTGATAAAGGCTCGTGGTAACAATGCCCGCCGCTCTGCATGCGCCAGCAACAATAGCCAAAAAAACATGGCCAGAGAGCCACGACATCACCTCAACGACAGGAACGTCACATGACTCATCCCCTGAAGCCGGCCGCGATCGCCATCGCCGCATCCACTCTTCTCAGCGCCTGCAGCGACGGAGCCTCCTCTACCCCGAACGTGGCGATCGGCCCGCCCGCCAGCACCACCCAACTGGTGTCAAAGCTGCTGCTCGACGCCCACGGGGTGAAGGAAGACGATTACAGCGCCTATCAGGAAGGTTTCGGCGCGGCCCTCGACGGTGTGCAGGATGGCAATATCGATCTATCGATCGGCATCCTCGGCTTGCCGTCCGGCAGCATCGAGAACCTTCAGGCAGCCGCCGGTGACGTTCGCATGATCGGCCTCGGCGACGAGGCGGTGGACTATATCGAAGCCAACAGCGAGTACCGTCGTTTCGTCATCCCCCAGGACAGCTACGAGTTTCTTGACCAGGACGTGACCACGGTGACCGCCTACGCCGTGCTGGTGGGCAACACCCACAGCATCGACGAGGAGCTGGGCTATGAACTGGCTCGCCTGATGCACGAGAAGGCCGAAGAAAACACCCACGCCCAGTCCGCCTTCATGACCCTGGAGAATGCACTGAACGGCTCCGCTGGCATCCCGATCCATCCCGGTGCCAAGCGCTACTACGAAGAGCAGGGGCTGGAGGTGAGCAACCCGGTGGCTCAGCTCGAGATCCAGGGCGACAAGAGCGAGTACATCCTCGGTACCGGCAGCCAGGGCGGCACCTACTACCCGCTGGGTGGCGAGATGGCCACCATCTGGAACAACTATCTCGACGGGGCCAACTTCACCAACATCGAGACCGGTGCCTCCATCGAAAACCTCGTCAGCATTCGTGACGACCGCATGGACCTGGGCATGACCGTGCACGCACCGGCCAAGGACGCGGTGTCCGGCAACGGTGAGTTCGACGACAACGCCATCGGCAACGTCGCCTTTATCGGCCACATCTATCCGGAAGTCATCCAGATCGTGACCCGCGAAGACAGCGGTATCACCAGCCTCGACGACCTCGCCAAGTAAACCATGTCATCGTCGGGCGCCGGCGTGTCGGCGCCTGACGATCATCGGGAGATTCACGCCATGGTCGAAAAAACAACGGCCGATGCCTCTCGGCAACTGCTCGAGAAGTACGACCGGGAGTCCAGCGTTCGCGCTCACCTGGGCCGCTGGGGCTGGGCGGTGTCGCTGCTTGGCATCGCGCTGACATCCTTTCACCTCTATACCGGCTACTTCGGTACCCTGCCATCGCAACAGCAAGGGGCGGTTCACCTGGGCCTCGCGCTCGGGATGATCTTCCTGCTGTTCCCTGCCTGTCGCGGCGAGCGCGCCCGCCGAGCGGTGCCCTGGTACGACGTGGTACTGGCCTTCACCGCCACCTTTGGCGCCTACTACAAGATCCTGTTCTACGACGAGGTCCTGCGCGCCCGCATCACCGGCTATTCCACCCTGGACCTGATCGTGGCCGGCGCCGGTGTGCTGTTCGTGCTGGAAGCGACGCGTCGCACCGTCGGCTTGCCCATCGTGATCGTGGCCCTGCTGGCGCTGGCCTATGCCCTGCTGGGCAACCATATTCCGACGGCGCTGCTGTCCCACCCGGGGTTCTCGCTCGAGCAGGTCGCGCCCTATCTGTGGTTCCGCGAAAGCGGCGTGTTCGGCACGCCCCTGCAGATCTCGGCGAAGTTCATCTTCCTGTTTCTGTTCTTCGGCGTGGTGTTGATCCAGACCGGGGTCGGCCGCTTCTTCAACGACCTCGCCTTCGCCGCCACCGGTCGCTTCACCGGCGGGACCGCCAAGGCGGCGGTGATCGCAAGCTCGCTGCAGGGCATGATCTCGGGCAGTTCGGTGGGCAACACCGTGGCCTCGGGCTCCTTCACCATTCCGATGATGAAGAACGCCCGCTTCCGCCCCGAGGTCGCCGCCGCCACCGAGGCGTCGGCCTCCACCGGTGGGCAGATCATGCCGCCGCTGATGGGCGCGGCCGCCTTCATCATGGTCGAGTACGTCGGCGTGTCCTATCGCGAGATCATGTACGCCGCTCTGATACCGGCGCTGATGTACTTCACCGGTATCTTTATCGGTGTGCACTTCGAGGCCAAACGCAGCCGTATCCTGGGCATCCCCAAGGACCAGCTTCCCAGCAAGCGCAAGCTGTTGATGCGTCAGGGGTACATGCTGCTTCCGCTGGCGGTGATCGTGACCACCGTCAGCGTCGGCTTCACCGCCCAGCGTGCCGCCCTGCTGGGCATCGCCGCAGCGCTGGCGGTCAGCCTGCTGCGCAAGGAGACCCGGCCGTCGCTTGCCGACCTGGTACGCCTGCTGGACAAGGGCGCCAGGGTCGCGCTGCCGGTGATCGCCGCGGTGGCCACCGCCGGCATCATCGCCGGGGTGGTGGGCATGACCGGACTGGGCGCCAAGTTCGCCGCTGGCATCATCAGCCTGGCCGACGGCACCCTGATCCTCGCCCTGATCTTCACCATGCTGGCCTGCATCGTGTTGGGCATGGGCCTGCCGACCACCGCCAACTACGTCGTCACCGCGACCATCGCCGCGCCGGCGCTGATCAACGAGTTTGGCCTGGCGCCCATGGCGGTGCACCTGTTCGTATTCTACTTCGGGATCGTGGCCGACATCACGCCACCGGTCTGCCTCGCGGCCTACGCCGGCGCAGGGATCGCCGGGGCCAATCCGATGAAGACCGGGGTGACGGCACTGAAACTGGCCATCGGAGCCTTCATCATTCCCTACGCACTGATCTACAACCCGGCGCTGGTGATGATCGACGCCACACCGCTCGGCCTGGTACGCGATGTCGGCTTCCTGCTGGTGGGCCTGGTCGGCGTAAGCGCCGCTTTGATCGGCCACTTCGTGCGCGATGCCCTGATGTGGGAGCGTGCGGTGCTGCTGGCAGCGGGCCTGGCCATGGTGGCCCCGGCCCCCATCACCAGCAGCCTGGGACTGGTGGCCCTGGCGCTGGTGGCATTGTGGCAGTCACGCCGCCCCGAGGAGCCCATGGATACGGCGACGTCGGCTCAGCGCTGACGGCGACGATGTCGATGAGCGCCTGTTCCCGGCGGCCCTGGTCCCGGTCCCCCAGTGGCTGCCGGGAACAAAAATGAGCGCGTCAGCAGGTGGTCATTTCGAAAAATGCACCGGCGACAGCGGTAGTCCCTCGGTTGGGGTAGAATGGCGGTTTTTTACGCTGGAGTCAGCGTTCGATGAAGGCCCGTCATCTCCCCTCGACCACCACGCTTCAGTGTTTCGAAGCCGCCGCCCGGCACCTGAGTTTCACCCGGGCGGCGGATGAGCTGAGCATCACCCAGAGCGCCATCAGCAAGCAGGTGGCACAGCTCGAGGACTACCTTCAGCACAAGCTCTTCCGTCGACTCAGGCGCACCCTGGTGCTGACGCCGGAGGGCTCGCTGTACCTGACCGAGGTGCGCAAGATCCTGGCCCACCTCGAGATGTCGGCCAACGCCATCATGACCTACAGCGGCCACGGTGACGTGCTCAAGGTGGCCACGCTTCCTACCTTCGGCACTCGCTGGCTGTCGTTGCAGCTACCGGCCTTCTTCGAGGCTCACCCCGGTATCACCCTGCACCTGTCCGACCGCGTGGAGACCTTCGATCTGGAAAACGAAGGCATCGACGTGGCGATCTTCCACGGCCACGGCAGCTGGCCCAACCTCGAATGTCACAAGCTGTTCGAGGAAGAGGTGATGGCGGTCGGCGCACCCGGCTATCTGGCGCGCCAGCGCATCGACAGCCCCGCCGATTTGGCCGCCTGTCGGCTGCTGCACCTTTCGACCCGCCCCGACGCCTGGCACCGCTGGTTCGACGAACAGGGCATTCGCACCGATCGCAGCTACCACGGCATCCGCTTCGAGACCTTTCAGACGCTGATTCGCACGGTCATGGCCGGCGGCGGCCTTGCCCTGATTCCACGCTTCATGATCGACCACGAACTGGAAGCCGGCGCCCTGGTCCCCGCCTGGCCCACCCTGTTGCGCGGTCCCAACGCCTACTACCTGGTCTACCCTGAGCACCTGGGCGAGCTCGCCAAGGTGCGCCAGTTCGTCGACCACCTCAAAGGCTGCGCCGCGCCACAGGCACAACCAGAGTAGGTCGCTAATTACTGCCTCTTTCCCGGCCGGCCGCCTCAGAGGCTCTGCCGTGTCTCACCGCCCACAGCATAAGCCGTAGAGCTGCGGCGGGACGTCGGCAGGCGTCAGCTGGACACCGGGAGATCCGCTGTTAACGGGCCAGGGCAGGATACGGCAGATGCGCCGTCACGATGCTCCATGATCCAGTCGATGAATCCTCGTACCTTGGCCACCTCCCCCTTGTGCTCGGGATAGGCCAGATAGTAGGCGTCACGGCTTGCCAGGGCGAAGGGCCAGGCCACAACCAGTTGCCCCGCCTCCAGCTCTTCCTCGGCGAGAAAGCGCGGCACCAGGGCAACGCCGCATCCGGCCCGAGCAGCCCGCAGCGCCATGTAGAAGGTGTCGAACCGTGGTCCATGATAGCTGTGCTCGGTGTAGCACCCCTGGGCCTGAAACCAGTCATGCCAGGCCTCGGGCCGCGTCGCGCTCTGCATCAGCACCAGCCGCGTCAACGCCAGCGGCTCTTCCACGCCACCGGGGGGCAGCACCGCCGGGGCGCAGACCGGCACCACCTCTTCGTCCAGCAGCTTGATGCACTCCGCCTGGGGCCAGGTGCCATGCCCGAAGAAGAAGGCTGCATCGATGCGCTCCTTCTCGAGATCGAAAGGCTCTACCCGATTGCTGATGTTCAAGTAGACATTGGGGTGGCGAAAACGGAAGCCATTGAGTCGAGGGATCAGCCAGCGGGCCCCGAAGGTCGGCAAGGTGGTCACATTGAGGACCTCGCTCTGGCCGCCGTAGGACTGCATATAGCGCGTGGACATCTCCACCTGGGCAAGAATCTTGCGCACCTCGGTCAGGTAAAGCGACCCCTCCGGGGTGACCTGAAGACGCTTGCGTACCCGCCGAAACAGCGGATGCTGCAGCACCGCTTCAAGCTGAGCCACCTGCTTGCTGACCGCGCTCTGGGTCAGGCTCAGCTCGTCTGCGGCGCGGGTGAAGCTCAGATGCCGTGCCGATGCCTCGAAGCAGCGCATGGCGGTCAGGGTGGGTAGATGGGCACGACTCATGACAGCCTCACTAAACCAGAAAAATTGGAATGAACACCGGAACAACTATCAAGCAAGACGCCGACTTCTGGCGTCAACACTCTGCCGTCGACGTTACCAATGCGTCAGGGGCAACGGCGACGCCCGGCTCCACACACCGTCAGTCTACGGCCAGCGCCGAGGGCCTTTTCCGCGGTCGTTTGCCGCATCCTGCTCGACATCGCTTGTCTCGCCACACCTCGCAGCAAAGGGGGGGTCTCCAGAGCATATTGCGTAGACTTGTGCAGGACTGCAAGTAGAGCCAGGTGAGCAGACCTGGCGTGCTCCCCTTTTCGGGCATTGCAGGCTTTCGTGCTGATAAGCGAATTTCTGGAATGATCTCGAGAGTATTCGTCGTTTGAGCCTGAGATGCCAGCCCGCCAATAATTCCGGGGTCACGACTTCGAATGCCACCCGTAGGAGAAACAATGATCGACGCCATCATGCAACGCCTGGGAGTCCCGACCGCGCTGTACCGCCAGGGCGACTACTCGGTAACCAGCCCCACCGACGGAGCCGAAATCGGCCGCGTCACGCTGCAGGACGCTGACGCCATGGAAGCCAGTATCGGACGCGCGCAACAGGCCTTCGAAACATGGCGTCAAGTGCCCGCACCCCGCCGAGGCGAGCTGGTTCGGCTGTTTGGCGAACAGCTACGCCGTCACAAGGAGGATCTGGGCGCCCTGGTGACCATCGAGTGCGGCAAGATCTACCAGGAAGGCCTCGGCGAAGTTCAGGAAATGATCGACATCTGCGACCTGGCGGTGGGCCAGTCTCGCCAGTTGTTCGGCCTGACCATTGCCTCCGAGCGCCCCGGCCATCACATGCGCGAGAGCTGGCACCCGCTTGGCCCGATCGGCTTGATCACGGCGTTCAATTTCCCCGTGGCGCCGTGGGCGTGGAATGCCGCACTGGCGCTGGTGTGCGGTAATAGCCTGGTGTGGAAGCCCTCGGAAAAGACCCCCCTGTCGGCGCTAGCCTGTCAGGCACTGCTCGAGCGCGCCATGGATGAGTTCGGCGACGAAGCGCCGAAGCACCTCAGCCAGGTGGTGATCGGCGATCGTGCCGCCGGCGAGCGGCTGACCGACGACAGCCGTGTGCCACTGATCAGCGCGACCGGAAGCACTCGCATGGGCCGCGAGGTTGCTCCTCGGGTGGCGGCACGCTTTGGCCGCAGCATTCTCGAGCTCGGCGGCAACAACGCCATGATCCTGGCCCCCAGCGCGGACCTCGATATGGCCGTGCGCGCCATCCTGTTCTCGGCGGTCGGCACCGCAGGGCAACGCTGTACCACCCTGCGCAGACTGATCGTTCACGAGTCGATCCGTGACGAGGTCATGACTCGCCTGAAGCGCGCCTATGCCGGCATCTCCATCGGTGACCCGATGCAGGGCAACCTGGTCGGCCCACTGATCGATGCCCAGGCCTACGACCAGATGCAGTCGGCGCTGGGTACCGCCCGCCAACTCGGCGCCCAGGTCTACGGCGGCGAGCGCCAGCTTGCCGATCGCTACCCTGACGGCTACTACGTGGCTCCCGCCATCGTCGAGATGGAGGGGCAGTCCGAGGTCGTGCGTCACGAAACCTTCGCCCCGATTCTCTACGTGATGAGTTATCGCGAAATGGACGATGCCGTCGCCATGAACAACGACGTGCCCCAGGGTCTGTCGTCGTGCGTCTTCACCAGCGACGTGCGCGAGGCCGAGGGCTTCATCTCCGATATGGGCAGTGACTGCGGTATCGCCAACGTCAATATTGGTCCCAGCGGCGCCGAGATCGGTGGTGCCTTCGGCGGAGAAAAAGAAACCGGTGGCGGTCGCGAATCCGGCTCGGATGTGTGGAAGAGCTACATGCGGCGCCAGACCAACACGGTGAACTACTCTCGCGAACTGCCCCTGGCCCAGGGCATCACCTTCGACTGATCCCCGTCTCCGGGTGCCCCGACGCCGGGGCATCCCCGTCCACGAGAATGACCCATGCCGACCCATGACACCCTTCGGTTACGCTGTCTTCACTGGCAACAGACGGCGTCGCCAGACGCGCAGGCTCTCGAGACATCTGACGTCCTGGAGCGCCTTCCCAAGGAGCTGAAAGATACCCTGGTATCGCGCTACGGGAAAACGCATCCCGGCCTGGCTTTTTACGGCCTTCGCCACCAACTTGGACTTCCGCCCTGCCCCCGGGAGCCCCGGTTCCGACGCTGGGCAGAAGGTCACCGCAGCCCGGTGGCCCTGCTGCCGAACCTTACCCAACGGCACGCGGAGGTCATCGACTTCGCCACCGAGCAACGCTTTGTTCTCGGCGGTGCCAGTGACCCCGAACACAATGCCTGCCTGCTGTTTGGCGCCATGGGTGACACCAGCGTGGCACTCGGCCGCTATCTGGAGGATCGAGCGTTCTACCGTGAGCCCCAATTCTTCCGTGGTGATGAAGCGCGCAGCATCCATCTCGGCATCGATATCTTCGATCGAGCAGACACCCCCATCCATGCCCCCTACGATGGCACGGTGCATAGCCTGGCCTACAACGACAAGCGCCTGGACTACGGTGCGACCATCATTCTCCGTCACACCATGGACAATGAGGAACCCTTCTTCACCCTTTACGGACACTTGTCGCGTCAGAGCCTGGAAGGCCTCAGCCGAGGTGACCGTATTGCCCAGAACGAAGCTTTCTGCCGACTTGGCGCCCCGGGCGAGAACGGTGGCTGGGTGCCCCACCTTCACTTTCAAGTGATCCTCGACATGCTGAACGGCGACGGGGACTTCCCGGGTGCCGCCTTCCCCTCTGAGCTCGCCATCTGGCGAAGTCTTTGCCCCGATCCAGGACACATCGTGGCAATTACCACCTAGCTACCAAGCGAAACGTCAACAAGCGCAAGCGCCCCTGGCACAAAACAGTGTCCGTGCGCTCGTTGCCATCCCGACAATGTCACAACAACAACGATACCGGAGTGCCCTATGCCCCTGACTCGCACGCATCAGCGTCCTGCGCCTCCCTTGGCCATGGCGATGACCCCGTTGGTCGTCGCCATCGCCTCGATCACCCTGATGATCTACATGTTCCAGGGCGAGTCCCTGGGTGGCCCCGTGCAGCTTGCCCTGATTGGCTCCGCCGCCCTGGCCGCGGGGCTCGCCATGGCTCGCGGCGAACGCTTCAGCGTGCTGAAGCAAGGCATCTTCGAGGGCATCAACGTCTCGATGAACGCCATCATCATCATCCTGCTGGTCGGTGGGCTGATCGGTGTGTGGATCCTGTCCGGCATCGTGCCCAGCATGATCTACTACGGCTCCTTCCTGGTGTCCGGCGACGCCTTCTATTTCAGCGCCTGTCTGATCTGCGCCATCATCGCGGTCAGTATCGGAAGCAGTCTGACGACCGCTGGTACCATTGGTCTAGCGCTGATCACCATAGCCGAGTCGGTAGGGTTTTCCACCGCCATCACCGCCGGCGCCATCGTCTCGGGCTCCTATTTCGGTGACAAGCTTTCTCCGCTCTCGGACACGACCAACCTTTCCGCAGCGGTCTCCGGTGGCGAGCTGTTTCGTCATATCAAGGCAATGTCGCGAACCGTATTTGCCAGCCTCGCGATCAGCCTGGTGCTTTACTGGATCATCGGCCTTCTGGCCACCGGCACCAGCGGCAACCTGGAGCGTATCGTCGAATTGCGCTCTCTGCTCGACGCCAATTTCGTCATCAGCCCACTGCTGCTTGCCCCCTTGATAGCGGTACTGATACTGGCCTACTGCAAGGTCGACGCCATCCCGACACTGTTCATCGGGCTGATGATGGGTGCTTTGGCGGCGGTGCTGTGGCAGTCAGACAACACCCTGCGCCTGGCAGCAATGTCCGACAATTCCATGCTGCCCCTGGTCGAAGGTGTCGTTCGGTCGATTTCCAACGGCTACGTGGCCACCACCGGCGATGCTCACTTCGACCGCATCCTGAGCAAGGGTGGCATGTACGGCATGCTCTACATGCTCTGGCTGGTCGTCGCGGCGATGTCCTTCGGCGGCGTCATGGCCAGTTCCGGCTTCCTTGGACGCCTGGTCGAAACCTTGACGCGCCATGCCAGAACCCCTGGTACGCTGGTCCTCTCCACCCATCTGGCCTGCCTGACGACGCTGCTGCTTACCGGCAGCCAGTACATGGGGAATATCCTGCCGGGGCGCATGTTCAAGGAGAAGTACGAGGAGTTCGGGCTCGCTCCGGAAAATCTGTCCCGGGCCCTGGAAGATGCCTCGACTGTCGTCTCGCCACTGATTCCCTGGACCACCTGTGGTGCCTTCCTGACCGCGACGCTGGGCGTCCCGACGCTGCTCTATGCCCCCTTTGCCTTTTTCTCCCTGACCAACCTGATGCTGGCGCTCGCCTGCGCCTTGCTGGGCCGCAATATCCTGCGCGACATCGACGCACGATCCTTGCCCACCGCCGGCAAACGCCATCGCGAACAACCCGACCATGCCTGAGGACACCTTGATGTCAGAGACCCAGACCGCAGCCGAACGCATCGAGCGATGCGTGCACCATGCGCTGGCCGAGAGCTACGGCCTGACAGGGCGCCTCGAGCGCCTGGATGGCTACACCGACAGGAACTTCTGCCTGACCCTGGACGACGCTAGCCGCTACCTGGTCAAGCTGAGCCAGGCTTCGAGCGTCGCCGCAGAGGTGGCGCTAATGACGGCGCTGGAAGCGCGCCCCCCGGGAGAGCTCAGGTTGCCACACCACCGCCGCAGCCTGAACGGCCAGGCAAGCGTGACACTGACGCTGGATGACGAGGTCTGGCACCTGCGTCTGCTGAGCTATCTCGACGGCACCCTGTGGGCCAAGGGCCTGCCCCCCAGCAACGCCCAGCTGTATGCCACCGGTGAAGGCCTTGGTCACCTCGATCGCGCCTTGGCCGAGCTGGACATTGCCGCCCTGGGCTGGCTGGGGCAGTCCAGCCATGACTGGGATCCGAGCCACTATCGCTCACTGCTGGCGCGTCCCGAGATCGACGATCTGGAGCGTGAGTTGTGCGACCAGCTGGCCGCCTGTGTCGACTTCATCCGGGTGCGTGAGCGCGAACTGCCCCGCCAGCTGATCCACAACGACGCCAACGACTACAACCTGTTTCTCGACTCACCGACATCGGAACGCCCCAGTGCGCTGATCGATTTTGGCGACGCCTGCGTGGCCTTCGCCGTCAACGAACTCGCTGTCGCTGCGGTATATCTGACCGACCGCAGCCTCGACCGACTCGAGGCGCTCAAGCAGTTGACGCTGGGGTATCACACCGTGCGGCCGCTGACGCCTGTGGAACTCGAGTGTCTACCGCGGCTCATGCTGCTGCGCATTGCCCTCAGCCGACTGAATTATCTGAAAGCGCGAAAGGTTGGCGCCGAGGATCCCTACATTGCCATTTCCCAAGAGCAGTTGCTGAGACAGTGGCAGCTCTTTACCACCTTGAGCCCAGGAGTGATCGGCGAAGAACTGATGGCCGCCTGCCTGCCGGATAGCGGCCTTTCTCTCTTGCCGGCGCGCCGCTCGTTGCTGGCGCAACGTGGCATTATCGATATCGGCGGCCAGTCGGTGGCCGACTTGCTGACACCGCAGCAGACCTTCGCCACGCCCGTCGACGGCAAACCCGCTTATATCGCGACAGGGGAAACCTTTATCGCACACGGGCCTATCGAGCTGCGTAACACGATCCGCGTGACGCGGGTCGACCAACGTGGAGATCGACTGTCGATCGGCCTTCAGGACCGTGAACTGGGACGCCTCAGCGTTATCGTCGAGGGCGCCGAAGGCGACTCGCCGCTGGCCCCGGCCAAGCTGAGCATGGAGGGTTTTCGACTCCCCCTCGAGGCCGGCCAGGCAATCACCTTGACCTGCCTGTGGGGAGACGATGACAGCGGTGGCCTGCGCCAGCGCAGCAACCTGCCGGCCGATACCTGGGAGCCGGTGAGTGACGCCTACCTCGACCCCAGGCTGGCGCTGGGACATGGTCAGGTCTACGGCGGCCGACAGAGCGTGGCGACCCTGCTGCATGCCCGTCGTCAGCTACTTTCGCCCACCTTGAGCCATGCCTATCGGCATCCCCTGAAGATTGTGCGCGGCGACATGGCCCACCTGATCGCGGAGGATGGCCGGCGCTATCTGGATCTGGTCAACAATGTCTGCCATGTCGGACACGCCAACCCCCGAGTAGTGGAGGCCGGCTGTCGCCAGATGGCCGAGCTGAACACCAACACCCGCTACCTCCACGACACCATTGTCAGCTATAGCGAGCGCCTGCTGGCCACGCTGCCCGACCATCTGGAAGTCGTCTTTCTGGTCAACTCCGGCAGCGAGGCCAACGACCTGGCCATGCGCCTGGCGCGCAACTTCACCGGACGCCACGACCTGGCAGTACTCGACCACGCCTACCATGGCCACCTGTCGAGCCTGATCGATATCAGCCCCTACAAGCACGATGGGCCTGGCGGACAGGGAACGCCCCCTCATGTGCTCAAGCTGCCGTTCCCCGATACCTATCGCGGGCAATACCGCACTGAGGACGCCGCCGAACGCTATCTGGCCGATGCCAAGGATGTCCTGGCCGGCGCCCGCGAACAACCGGCGGCGTTCTACGCCGAGAGCTTCGCCGGTGTCGGCGGGCAGTGGATCTGGCCCAAGACCTACATCGAGGGACTGACCCGCCATCTACAGGCGCAAGGCACCCTCTACGTCGCCGATGAGGTGCAGGTGGGCTTCGGGCGCGCCGGCAGCAGCTTCTGGGCCTTCCAGCAGTATGCGGTGCGTCCCGACATCGTCACCCTGGGCAAGCCTATCGGCAACGGTCATCCCATTGCGGCAGTGGTCACCACCCGGGCAGTGGCAGAAGCCTTCAAGACCGGCATGGAGTACTTCAACACCTTCTCCGGCAACCCGGTGTCCTGCTCCATCGCCCTCGCCGTGCTCGACGAAATCGAATCCCGAGGTCTTCAGCATCGTGCCCTGGCCCTCGGTGACATGCTGAAGTCACGTCTGGCGGCTCTCTCAGAGGGTTTCTCCAGGGTCGGCCAGGTGCGTGGCCAGGGGCTTTTCATCGGCGTGGAAATCGTCGATGGACCAGCGCTCGCGCCTGATAGCGCCACCGCCAAGCGCATCTGCCACTTCCTGCGACTCAATGGCGTGCTGCTGTCCACCGATGGCCCCGACGACAACGTGCTCAAGATCAAGCCGCCCCTGGTAATCGAGGAAGCTGATATCCAGCATTTCCTGACCCTGCTCGAAGCAAGCTTTGACCTGTATTGCGACTGATGTGGTGAGACCCATGACAACAATGACCAAGATGCCAGACGATGCTTCAGCCACCCTGTCCCGGCCCGAGACGTCGGAAATACTGTTGAAGGCCGAGGGCATCGAAAAGCGCTTCGGCGACACCCCAGTACTCAAGGGAGTCTCTCTCGCGGCCCGGCGTGGCGACGTGATCTCCCTGATCGGTTCCTCGGGTTCGGGCAAGAGCACCTTCCTGCGCTGCCTCAATCTGCTGGAGCAACCGGACGCTGGCGAACTCGAGATCCACGGTCAGCCGATCCACTTCACTGCCCGTCGGCAGGGCCGTGTCCCCGCAGACCCCAGACGGGTGCAGTGGATGCGTTCACGCGTCGCCATGGTGTTCCAGAACTTCAACCTTTGGTCACACATGACGTTGCTGGACAACATCATCGAAGCGCCCATCCACGTGCAAGGCACCCCTCGGGCCGAGGCCATCGAGCAGGCGCGCCAACTGCTGTTAAAGGTCGGCCTGGAGGAGCGTGCCGACCACTACCCCTCACAGCTCTCCGGCGGCCAGCAGCAACGTGGGGCCATCGCCCGCGCACTGGCCATGAACCCTGATGTGATGTTGTTCGACGAACCGACCTCGGCGCTCGACCCAGAGTTGGTGGGCGACGTCCTGAAGGTCATGAAACAGCTCGCCGAAGAGGGTCGCACCATGGTGTTGGTGACCCACGAGATGGCATTCGCCCGAGACGTCTCGACCCAGGTGATGTTTCTCAACCAAGGCGAGGTGGAAGAAGCAGGCCCCCCAGAGCAGCTGCTTGTGGACCCGCAATCGGAACGTCTGCGCCAGTTTCTGTCGACCCGCTGAAGGAGCCCATCATGCTGAATCTACACGGCTACGGGGCGCGCCTGCTCGAGGGCGCCCTGGTGACCGTCGAGCTAGCCGCACTGTCGTTGGTGATCGCCGTGGTGCTTGGCCTGATCACCGCCAGCGCCAAGCTGTCGGGCCGCCGTCTGCCGCATCTGATCGCGACCCTCTACACCACCGTGGTCCGAGGCGTACCGGACCTGGTGTTGATGATGCTGCTGTTCTTCGGCGGACAGATGTTGATGAACCAGCTGTCCGATCTTCTCCATGCGCGCTTCGGGCTCGACATCTTCATCGATATCAATGCCTTCGTCGCCGGCGTGGTGACCATCGGAGTGATCTTCGGGGCCTACATGGGAGAGACCTTCCGCGGCGCCATCCAGGCAGTGGATGAAGGCCAACTTGAAGCGGCCAGCGCCTGTGGCATGAGCCGTGCACTGATCTTCAGACGCATCCGTTTCCCTCTGATGATGCGCCACGCCTTGCCCGGACTGTCCAACAACTGGCTGGTGCTACTGAAGACCACGGCGCTGGTGTCGGTGATCGGCTTGTCAGACATGGTGCGTGTTGCCACCCAGGCCTCCAAGGCGACCCTTGAGCCCTTCACCTTCATGCTATTCGTCGGCGCAGTCTACCTGCTTTTGACCAGCCTATCGGAACAGGTCTTCATGCATCTTTCGCGCAAATACAACGCCGGATTCACGGAGGAAAGGTCATGAGCGACAGCCTGACGTCATGGCTCGGCAGCTGGCTCGCCGAGCGCGCGATCTTCACTCCCGACACCCTGGCGATCTACTGGCAAGGCATTCAGACGACCCTGTCACTGGTGGCGCTGTCCCTGCTGCTGGGATTCGTGATCTCGCTTCCCCTGTCGCTGGCTCGCGGCTCCCGTCACGCCTGGGTACGCCGGCCGATTCAGGCCTACACCTACGTCTTTCGCGGAACGCCCCTGCTGGTACAGCTCTACTTGATCTACTACGGCGTGGTGTTCATCGAGGATGTGCAGGAGAGCTGGTTGTGGCCGCTGGTCAAGGAGCCGTTCTTGCCGGCACTACTGGCCTTCACCCTGAATACCGTGGCCTACACCACCGAAATCTTCCACGGTGCCATCACCAACACCCCTCGTGGAGAGATGGAGGCGGCCAGGGCCTGCGGCATGAGCAAGCCTCTCATCTATCGACGTATTGTCTTTCCCAGCGCCTTTCGTCGCGCACTGCCCGCCTACGGCAACGAGGTCATCCTGACCCTGCATGCCAGCGCCATCGCCAGCACCGTGACGCTGATGGATATCACCGGCGCGGCGCAGTTCATCTATGCGCGCTACTACGCGCCCTTCGACGCCTTCATCTTTGCCGCCCTGCTCTACCTGGCGATCACCCTGTCGCTGCTCTATGCGCTGCGACGTCTGGAGTCTCGCTTCAATCCACAACTCAGAGGAGTTCGCAGACAACGACGGAAAGTCATGTTTTTCGGCAATGCCATCCCACAAAAACCCTAGGAGAAAGACAAGATGAACAATACCCTCCCCGCTCTTGCCACCGCACTGTTGATGCCCCTGGCCGACTCGGCCATGGCCGAGGATACCTTACGCTTTGGCGTGGATGTTCCGACCGCGCCGATGGAGTACCGGCTACCCAACGGCGAACTGACCGGCTTCGACATCGACCTGGGCAATGCCTTGTGCGACCACCTGTCGCTCGAGTGTGAATGGATCGTGCAGGAGTGGAGCGGCATCATCCCTGGCCTCTTGTCACGCAAGTACGACGCCATCATGTCATCCATGACCATCAATGAATCCCGGCGCGAGACCGTACTGTTCTCTGACCCCTACATCAAGCCGTATTCGGCCTGGTTTGGTGGCGTTGACCTCGAGTTGGACAAGGTCGACAGCGAGACGCTGGCAGGAAGAACCATCGGCGTGCAGCGCGGCACACTGCAGGACAGCTACGTGACCGATACCTTTGGCAGCGTCGCTGACATCAACCGATACTCCACCACATCCGACATGATCATGGACATCAAGACCGGACGCGTGGACCTGATCTTCCTTGACCATCCCGCCGGTGTCGCCACCCTGCTGAACGACAGCGACGAGTATCGCGTGGTCGGCGAACTGGTCAACGAACCCGTGAAATACTTCGGCGAGGGCTTTGGTATCGCCTTTCGTCAACGCGACGAGGCGCTCGCGGACAAGTTCAACCTGGCATTGTCGGAGCTGAGGCAGGACGGCACCTACGAAGCGATCTACGACCAGTATTTTCCTCGATAAGCCCTTCTCTGGACAGGCTTGCCCGCGAGCAACGCTTATCGAAACCGCTCGTCCTCGTTTCCCCAGCCTGGCGCCCATCCCGAAAGGGACGGGCGCCTGAAGCCATGAGCCGCAGATTTCTTCCTTCTGGTTGTAAGGTCCCGCCTTCGGATGCGACCCACCCCCGCACGGTGCTCGTCCAGCGAGCACCATCCCCTGACAGACGACCAAGGAAGTTCAAATGCACACTGAAGGAAACGAGATGGCGGGCCTCAAGGGCGGACTGCTGGCGATGCGCGTAGGCATCTTTCTGGTACTGCTGGTCTGGACCCTGAGCAAGTTCATCAACCCAAGCCAGGGCAGCGGGATCATGGACAAGTACTTCGGCATCGCCGGCGTCGGCACCGCCGTCGTGGTGGCGCTGGGAGTGCTCGAACTGGTGCTGATCCTGGCCTTCGTCAGCGGCAGCTTCAAGCGCATAAGCTATGGTGGCGTGCTGCTGGTGCACGGCGTCTCGACGCTGGTGACTATCCCGGCGATGGTGACCGATCCCTTCGGCCATATGCTGTTCTTCGCCGCCCTGCCGATGCTGGCCGCCTGCTACACCCTCTATCGCCTGCGCGACCACGACACCCTGCTGACGCTGGAACGCCCGGCATCACCCGTCACCGCCTGAGGCGACGTCGCCAGAACAGACGCGCCCCTGGTGAGTGATGCCTCACCTACCGGGGGCTGTCTATGTCAGGCAGGTTGATTCGTTCAGACACGCCCCCCCTAACCCCGTCATCCTTGCAGGAATCGTCTTTCCATCAATGGCTGAGGCTACCTCATGCCGCCCTTTCCGACAGCGTTGCCACCACCGAGCGCACCTGTTCGTAACCGGTCCGCAACAGGAAAGTGGGGGCGCGGCCGTAGCTCTTGATGCCCAGGATATACAGCCCCTCCTCCGGGTGGCGGAGCTCTTCGGCGCCGTGGGAGGGCACCGAGCCACAGCTGTGTACGTTGGGATCGATCAACGGCGCCAGACGAACCGGACTCTGGGTGGCCGGGTCCAGCTCGAGGCGAAGCTCGGTCAACAGCGACAGGTCCGGCCGGAAGCCGGTAGCGACGATGACCTCGTCCACCGGCGGCAGGCACTGACCTTCCCCGTGGATGAACAGACCATCGGCCCCCTCCTCGAGTCGCTCGATCCTGACCCCGGGATAGACCTCGATCCTGCCATCGCTCACCAGGCGCTGAACCTCCAGAGCGAGCCGACCACGTTGCTCGAGAGGATCGTCGGCGCACCCACAGAACATTCTGGCCGGTGACTCACCCCGGATCGCCCACAGCACCCTGGTATCCGGGGCTGCCTTGGCAAGCTCGGCCAGATCGCGGAGTAGATTGAAGGCCGAATGCCCGGCGCCTACCACCAGCACACGCCGGTTGGCGTAGCGATCGCGCCCCTCCTGCAGCACCGCCGGCAGACCGTAGGTCACTCGCTGTGCCCGTCGTGCTTCCCCCAGCGCCGGCATCCCGTGGGCCCCCATCCAGTTGGGCTGGCCAAAGGTACCGGAGGCATCGATGACCGCTTCGGCCAAAAGGTCCCGCTCGCCATCGGGGTCACCAATCCTCAGGATGAACGGCGCCTCGAAGCGCCCCTTGTCCTTCAGCACATCGATACCGGACCGACTCACGCCCAGCACGCGACTTTGCAGGTGCACGCGGTCTCGGAGTTCAGGCAGGTTCGCCAGCGGCTCCAGATAGTGCTCTACAAGCTCCTGGCCGGTCGGGCAAGCATTGCCGCCCGGCGGCAGCCATCCCGAAGCCTTCAACAGTGCGGCAGCGTGATCGTCGAGGTTGCATTCCCAGGGCGTGAACATTCGCACATGCCCCCACTGCCGAAGATGCTCACCGACGCCCGTACCCGCTTCGATGACTACCGGATCGAGTCCATGCGCTAGCGCATGGGCGCAGGCGGCGAGCCCGATGGGGCCACCTCCGATAATCGCGATCCTGCCGCTTGCCTGATTCATCTATCGCTCCTTCAGTGAGTGGCATTGTTACGGGAGTGCCCACGAACCCTATATTAGTTGTTAGTACCAACTTTATAGGCAAAAAAACTCAGGTCTCGTTCTGGACTGGACTCAGGCCTCCAGGCCCCGGACCACAGCGCCGATGCGCGGCCTGGGTCAACTGCCGTATCAGGGTCAGCGCCGCCTGACGCATATCCGGGGTGAGACCTTCGAGCATCGCCCGCTCTTCAGCGATCAGGTCGGCGCGAATCGTCTGGTACAGCGCTTCTCCCTGCACCGTGGGCCGAATCAGCGCGGCACGTCGATCAGCCGGATCGGCAATCCGGTCGACATGTCCCTTGCGCACCAAGGCATCCACCACGCGACTCGCCGTGCTCTTGTCCAGGTACATTACGCTTGCCAGCCCCTGCAGGCGCAGCGGCCCTTGATGAACCAGGGTCTCCAGGGCATAGCACTGGGCCACCGAAAGGTCATAGCCGCAGATGCGATCACGATCTCGAAACTGATGGACCCGAATCAGTTGATTGAGCGCGTCATAGAGCGCCCGGGCATCCCGGTCGAGGTTCTCGCCGCTCGGGAGGTCGCGAGGGTTGTCGCTATCGCTTTTATTATCGCTATCGCTTTGGAGAGGCATCGTGTCTCAGGCAGTTTAGTTGGTACTAGCAACGTAAATGACGGCCCTGCCCGGGTCAAGCCGTACCCTTCGGGCCACCTTCGCTGAAATTGACAGGCAACCTGGCAATCTGACCGAAGTGCTCGCCCTCGTCACCAGTGCACTGCTGACAGGTCGGCGCCACCTGATCTGCCAGGATCCGTACCGTATCCACCACCGCAACCGGGACATCGAGCGCACCACCGATCACCGACAATTCGGTGCAGGCCAGCACCAGCACTTCGGCCCCGCGCTCGGCGAGTTTGTCGGCTGCTCTCGCCAAGACGGAAAACGCGCCAGGAAACACACCGCCGCGCTGTGGAGCAGGCCCCCTTGGCTGCGGCAGCGGTGTGAATAGCGGACGCCGACGAACACACAGTCCCTTCACACGGGCCAAAGGGCCCGCATCCTGTAATGCGGAGACTCCGCTGAGCTACATATTCGGGTAGTTGGGCCCACCACCTTGAGGTGCCACCCAAGTGATATTCTGAGCCGGATCCTTGATATCGCACGTCTTGCAGTGAACACAGTTCTGAAAATTGATCTGAAACCGCGGTTGCCCATCGGCATCTTCGACCACCTCATAGACTCCCGCCGGACAATAGCGCTGGGCCGGCTCCGCGAATTCAGGCAGGTTCTCGCGGATCGGTAGTTCAGGATCCTTGAGCCGAAGATGGCAAGGCTGGTTCTCCTCATGGTTGGTATTTGATAAAAACACCGAGGAGAGCTTGTCGAAGGACAACACGCCGTCCGGCCTGGGATAGTCGATCTTCTCGCACTCCTCAGCTTTCAGCAGGCGAGTATGGTCCGGCCTGGTGTCGTGAACACGCGGCAACTTGCCACCGACAAGCTGGTCAAGAAAGTTGTACGCCCCCCCTGCCACCGTGCCGTACTTATGAATCGCCGGACCAAAGTTACGGCTCTTGTCGAGTTCAGCGTAGGCCCAGCTGGACTGCCACTTGTCCTCGAACGCAGCAAGCTCACTCCCCCCGGTATCCCCCTTGCTCAATGCCTCGAAGACCGTTTCCGCGGCGACCAGCCCTGACTTCATGGCGGTGTGCAGCCCTTTGATCTTGGCAAAATTGAGGGTGCCAGCGTCGCAGCCTATCAATAATCCACCAGGGAAGGTCATTTTCGGCAGGCAGTTCAGTCCGCCCTTGGCGATGGCACGCGCCCCATAGGCAACGCGCTTGCCACCTTTCAAGTGCTTGGCCAATACCGGGTGGTGCTTCAAACGCTGAAACTCGTCAAAGGGCGACAACCAGGGATTCTGATAAGCAAGATCAAGAATCAATCCGACCACCACCTGGGAGTTGTCGGCGTGATACAGGAACCAGCCACCATGTGTGTGCTTGTCCAGCGGCCAACCTGAGCCGTGCAGCACCAGTCCCGGCTCATGTTGATCTGCGGGGACATCCCACAACTCCTTGAGCCCGATCCCGTAATGCTGAGGGTCCCTGCCTTTCGCCAGATCAAAGGTCTCGATCAGGCGTTTGCCCAGATGGCCGCGGGCCCCCTCTGCAAACAAGGTGTACTTGGCTCGCAGTTCCAGACCAGGCGTATAGCCGTCCATCGGTTTACCATCGGCGTCCACGCCCATGTCGCCGGTGACAACCCCACGCACCACTCCGCCGTCATCGACCAGCGCCTCTTGCGCGGCAAATCCCGGAAACACCTCGACGCCAAGATCTTCCGCCTGTTCAGCCAACCAGCGACACAGATTGCCGGCGCTGATCACGTAACGCATGATATCTCCGCCGGTGTTATGCATGCTCGGAGGTACCAGCGCGTTGGGCAGCTTCACGGCCTTCTGGGCATCCTGGAGCAGATAGACCTCGTCTCGCTTGGCTGGGACGGTCAGCGGTGCCCTTCGATCGGCCCAGTCAGGAAACAGTTCCTCGAGCGCTCGAGGCTCGAGGATGGCCCCGGACAGCGTGTGGGCACCGACCTCGGAGCCCTTCTCCACCACGCACACGGACAATTCATGCCCGACCTCGTTGGCCTGCTGCATCAAACGACAGGCTGCAGCGAGGCCAGAAGGGCCTGCACCGACAATGACCACGTCGAATTCCAGAAACTCCCGTTCAACCTGGCTCACCAGCCACCCCCTTCGTTGAGACATCGAGCTCGGAGGCCTTTTGCCGAGCGCTCTCTCTGCGCTGCGCGGCGTACAGTGTATTGCGCAGCAGACAGGCGACGGTCATCGGCCCTACCCCTCCCGGCACTGGGGTGATGGCTCCGGCCACCTTGGCAACCGCCGCGAAATCGACGTCTCCAACGAGCCGTGACTGACCTTCGCCAAGATCCTCGCGGTTGATGCCGACATCAATCACCGTGGCCCCCGGCTTGACATGATCGCTTCCGATTATTCCGGGGCGACCTACTGCGACCACCAGGATATCCGCCTGTCGGCATTCGTCGGCCATATTTCGGCTACGTGAGTGCACCATCGTCACCGTGCAATGCGCCTTCAGCAGCAGTTGCGCCATCGGCTTTCCGACGATGTTCGAGCGCCCGACAATAACGGCCTTGAGACCGGTCAAGTCACCCAGGCAATCCTGCAGCAGCAGCAAGCAACCCAGAGGCGTACAGGGCACCAGCGCC
>DJIP01000261.1 GCA_002433675.1 Halomonas halophila | reverse complement strand
CGCCATCGACAAGGCCCTGTCCAATAACATGACCAAAGATACGATCCAGCGGGCGGTGGATCGCGGGGCAGGGCAGAACGATGGCGATGATATGGAGGAGATCACCTACGAGGGCTATGGTCCGGAAGGCGTCGCCATCCTGGTCCAGTGCATGAGCGACAATCGCAATCGAACTGTCTCGGATGTGCGACATGCGTTTTCCAAGCATGGCGGTAACCTGGGCACCAGTGGATCGGTCGCCTTCATGTTCCACCACCAGGGGCGACTGACCCTGGCACCGGGGACCTCCGAGGAGGCGGCCATGGCGGCCACCCTGGAGGCAGAGCCAGAGGATATCCTGACCCACGAAGACGGCAGCCTGGAGGTGGTGACATCACCGGAACGCTTTGGTGCGATCAAGGATGCCCTGCTGGCCGCCGAGCTTGCGCCCGTCTACAGCGACGTCGGGCTCTTTGCCGAAACCACTACGCCCATCGAGGATGCCGATCTCGCGCGCCGTGTGCTCGCCTTGATCGATCACCTCGAAGACCTCGATGACGTGCAAAATGTTTTCACCAATGCAGACTTCAATGATGCCATTCTTGCCGAACTGGAGCGCTGACCTGCCGGGGATCCCGGCATGATCGTGCTGGGGATCGATCCTGGCTCGCGTATCACCGGCTACGGGGTGCTCGATGCCAGCGAGCGGCAGCCGCGCTACATCGCCAGCGGCTGCATCCGGCTCAAGGATGAGTCGCTGGCCCAGCGTCTGGCGCAGGTCTATGCCGGAATCAGCGAGTTGATCGGGGTCCACCGTCCCGCGGCGTTCGCCATCGAGCAGGTGTTCATGTCGAAAAATGCCGACTCTGCGCTGAAACTGGGCCAGGCTCGGGGCGCCGCCATTGTGTGCGCCGCCAATCACGGCCTCGAGGTGCACGAATACGGGCCGCGCCAGATCAAGCAGGCCGTCACCGGTAGTGGGGGTGCCGACAAGACCCAGGTGCAGCATATGATCACGGCGACGCTGGGACTATCCGGCACGCCTCAGGCAGACGCCGCCGATGCTCTGGGGATCGCCCTGACTCACTGCTACGCGTCACGCGGCTTGATTACCCAGGGTTCGTTCGGCGGGCGGTCCAGCGGTTCCAGAGGTGGCGGCAAGGGGACATCCTGGCGCCAGTATCGTCCTTAGATTTTTTCACGCCGATGCGCCGGGTTGTTGGCGCTGCGTCGGCTGTGTTTCAGGTTGTCGCAAAGTGGCGACGGAAGCATTATCGAACAGCGTTTGTTTGTGCTGGCGGGGCCCCGGCTGCCACCGTATAGTGGGATGCAAGGTACGCTTGCAGGGTAGCCGCTCCCGCGATTCGTGACCGCCGTCTCAGGTACACTGGCGATCACTTTTACCGCCGAGATCAAGGAAGTATTCGCGCCATGATTGGACGCATCACGGGCACACTGCTCGAAACCCAACCCCCCTGGCTGGTGGTCGACGTCAATGGCGTCGGCTATGAGATGGAAGCCTCCATGACTACCCTGGTCGCCTTGCCGGGCGCTGGGGAGCGGGTGTCGCTGTACACCCATCTGACCGTGCGCGACGATGCCCATCTGCTGTACGCCTTTGCCCGCGAGCAGGAGCGCGCGCTGTTTCGCGCCCTGATCAAGGTCAACGGGATCGGCCCCAAGCTGGCTCTGGCGATTCTCTCCGGCATGGACGAGGACGCCTTCATTCGCTGCGTGATGGAAGACGACGTCAAGGCGCTGACACGTCTGCCCGGCGTCGGCAAGAAGACCGCCGAACGTCTGGTGATCGAGATGCGCGATCGCTTTCCCCACTGGCAGCACCCCGACAGCCTGCCGCTTGAAGGCAGCGCTCAGCCGTCCACGCCGGCGTCCGGCAAGACGGCATTGGCTGACGCCGAGGCAGCGCTGGTCAGCCTGGGCTACAAGCCCACCGAGGCCAGCCGCATGCTGTCCGGCCTCGAGGATGAGGCCAGCACCGAAGCCATGATCAAGGCGGCGTTGGCGCGCCGCATGGCGGGCTGACCATGATCGATACCGACCGATTGATCGCCGCCGATCCGCAGGAAGGAGAAGGGCGGGTGGACCACGCCATCCGCCCCAGGCGCCTGGCGGACTATATCGGCCAGCCCCGGGTCAGGGAGCAGCTCGAGATCTTCATTCACGCCGCTCGGGCCCGTGACGAGAGTCTCGATCACACCCTGGTGTTCGGCCCGCCCGGACTCGGCAAGACCACCCTGGCCAACATCATCGCCACCGAGATGGGTGTGGGCCTGACCTCGACCTCTGGGCCAGTGCTCGAGCGTGCCGGCGACCTGGCCGCCATGCTCACCAATCTCAAGGCTGGCGATGTGCTGTTCATCGACGAGATCCATCGACTGTCGCCGGTGGTGGAGGAGATCCTCTATCCCGCGATGGAAGACTTTCAGCTGGACATCGTCATCGGTGAGGGCCCGGCCGCACGTTCGATCAAGCTCGATCTGCCACCCTTCACACTGGTCGGGGCGACCACCCGAGCCGGGCGTCTGACGTCACCGTTGCGCGACCGTTTCGGGATCGTTCAGCGTCTCGAGTTCTACGCCATCGACGAGCTGACCGAGATCGTGGCACGCTCGGCGCGCCTGCTCGAGGTGCACACCGACTCGGACGGCGCCCGTGAGGTGGCCCGGCGCTCCCGTGGCACGCCTCGTATCGCCAACCGGCTGCTGCGGCGGGTTCGTGACTTTGCCGAGGTCAAGGCGGCAGGGCACATCACCGCCGAGGTGGCCGATCAGGCGCTCAACATGCTGCACGTCGACCACCATGGCCTCGACCATATGGACCGTCGCCTGCTGCTGGCGATGCTCGAGAAGTTCGACGGTGGCCCGGTGGGCGTGGATTCGCTGTCGGCGGCCATCGGCGAGGAGCGCGACACCATCGAGGACGTGATCGAACCCTATCTGATTCAGCAAGGTCTGATGATGCGCACCGCACGAGGCCGGGTGGTGACGCGCCAGGCCTGGACCCATTTCGGCATGGCCCCTGACGACCAGGCCTTCGACGCTTCCAACGACTGACCCGAGACGAGGATTTCCGTGAACGACTCCATGTCCATTCCCCATCTGATCATGAACGCCAGCGGCGTGGTGCAATTTGTCATGCTGCTGTTGCTGATCGGTTCCGTGCTTTCCTGGATCGTGGTGTTCCAGCGCAGCTTCGTGATGCGCCGTGCACGCAAGGCCCATCGCGCCTTCGAGGACCGTTTCTGGTCCGGCGTCGACCTCAACGAGCTGTACCGTGACGCACCGGCCGAGGGCGAGACCCAGGGCGCCGAGCACATCTTTCGTGCCGGCTTTCGCGAGTTCAATCGATTGATGCCGAAGACCCGTAGCCCCCAGGCGATCCTCGACGGCGTGCAACGCAGCATGCGAGTGGCCTGGTCGCGTGAAGAAGAGCGTCTGAACCTGCACCTGGTGTTCCTCGCCACGGTGGCCTCGGCGAGCCCCTATATCGGCCTGTTCGGCACCGTCTGGGGCATCATGGGCTCCTTCCAGTCGCTGTCGATGGCCCAGCAGGCGACCCTTGCCACGGTGGCGCCATGGATCGCGGAAGCGCTTGTGGCGACCGCCATGGGCCTGTTCGCAGCGATCCCCGCGGTGATCTTCTACAACCGTCTGTCGGCCGAATCGTCGCGCCTGCTGGGCAAGTACGAAGACTTCGCCGAGGAGTTCCACTCCATCCTGCACCGCAACCTGCAGGGCCGGCCCGACGCCGGCGCCGCCTGATCAAGGAGACGCCGCATGCTTGGACCCTTCAATCGCCGTGGGCGCAGCAAGCCCATGGGGGAAATCAATGTGGTCCCCTTTATCGACGTCATGCTGGTGCTGCTGGTGATCTTCATGATCACCGCGCCGATGCTGACCCAGGGGGTCAATGTCGACCTGCCTCAGGTGACCTCGGAGCCGATCGAGGATACCGAGGACACCGATCCGATCATCGTCTCGGTGGACAAGGAAGGGCAGTACTTCATCAGCCTCGGCGGCGACGAGACCCAGGTCAGCCTGGACGAATTGAGTGACCGCGTGGTCATTCTGCTCGAGCGCAAGCCCGGTACCCCGGTCATGGTGCGGGGTGATCGCAACGTCTCCTACGGCCAGGTGGTTACCTTGATGAGCACGCTGCAGGTGGCCGGCGTCGCCAACGTCGGGTTGATCTCCGAACCCCCGCCCCAGGACGGTTAGGAGCGCTCATGGCGAAACCACAGCGGCGAAAGACACTCAAGCGTTCCGCCGGGCGAGTTGGCTATGGTCTGCCGACGGTGCTGGCCGTTGCGCTGCACCTGGGCATTCTGGTCATCAGTGTGATCAAGTGGCCGAGCAGTGAACCCGAGGCGCCCAACAACGCCATCGTGCAGGCTACCCTGATCAGCACCGAGACACGTACCGATCAGGCTCAGCAGGCGGCCGAGGCGCGCACACGCGCGGCCGAACGTCAGGCTCAGGAAGAAGCCGAGCGCCAGGCTCAGGAAGAAGCCGAGCGCCAGGCTCAGGAAGAAGCCGAGCGCCAGGCTCAGGAAGAAGCCGAACGTCAGGCCCGTGAGGCCGCCGAGCAGCAGGCTGCCGAAGAGGCCGAGCGAGCGGCGGCAGAGCAGCAGGCGCAGCAGGAAGCGGAGCAGCAGGCAAGGGAAGAAGCTGCCGAACAGGCCCAGGCGGAAGCCGAGCGCCGCGCCGCCGAGGCCGAAGCCGCCGCCCAGCGCAAGGCCGATGAGGAAGCCCAGCGTGAAGCCGCTCGCCAGCAGGCCGAGCAGGAACGCCAGGCAGAAGCCGAGCGACGTCGTCAGGAAGAGGCGGCGCGTCAGCAGGAGGCCGAACGCCAGGCTCGCGAGGAGGCAGAGCGCAAGGCACAGGAAGAGGCCGAACGTCAGGCCCGCGAAGAGGCAGAGCGCAAGGCACAGGAAGAGGCCGAACGTCAGGCCCGCGAGGAAGCTGAGCGCAAGGCACAGGAAGAGGCCGAA
>DJIP01000323.1 GCA_002433675.1 Halomonas halophila | reverse complement strand
TGTTTTTTTGCCTAGGCTAACCCAGCCCAGCGTGCCTGGCGGGGGAATTCTCCCAGCAGACTGTGCAAAAACCGGCAGCCAAGCGTGGAACGCCTCGTTCGAGGATGTGGGGTGGACAGACTTATGTAAGGAAGGCAGTGGCAGCGCCACTCAAGGATTCCCAATTCGACGGCGTCATCGGCAAGAGGATCGATCCATGGCTCGAGTGTCCCCCCTGACGTATAAAAAAAATGTGGCTGAAGCAATGGCAAGCAGTGCAATCGCAAGCAGGGCAGTGGCGCTTGCGCAGTCGCCCTGGCGCTCGCTGTTGCTGGTGGGACTCGGACTGGCGTTGATGGTCGCGGTAGCACCCCGAGCATCGGCCCAGGCACCCGAGCAGGTGACGCCGAGTGTGTCCCAGAACATCATGCAGCAGAAGTGGGTGTCCGATGACTCGAACCTGATTTCGACCATGGTGCTGGTGACCCTGGACCCGGGTGCCAGCCTGCCGCCTCATCGCCATGCCGGGCCGGCCTACGTCAAGGTGGCCACCGGCGAGGTGATCTCGCAGCTCGACGGCGGGGAAGAAGAACGCTTTGGCCCCGGAGACGAATGGCGAGAGCCCGAGGGGGTACGCCATGTGAAGCTGGTCAATGCCAGCGACGACAAACCGGCGGAGTTGATCGTGGTGATGATCCACACCCGTGGCGAACCCCTGACCCGGGTGGAATGACGCTGTAAGCGTCGCTCTGATAGCGACGTTCCGACGGCATCGCTCTAACGGCATCGCTCTAACGGCATCACTCTGACGGTATCGCTCTGATAGCCCCGCTCGGATCGTGCCCTGCGGATTATTCGATACGCCGACACGACAACGCCGCGATCTCTCGCGGCGTTGTCGTTGCTGCTCAGGCGGGCCTAAGGCTCGGTTGAAAGCGCGCCAAGCGCAGGCGCCTTTTCGGCAAGCCTAGCCGCGGCTGGTGACTTCCAGCAGGTGATAACCAAACTGGGTCTTCACCGGGCCCTGAACCTTGTTGAGTTCGGCGGAGAAGACGACTTCGTCGAACTCACGCACCATCTGGCCGGGGCCGAAGCTGCCCAGGTCGCCGCCCTGGCGGCCGGACGGGCAGGAGGAGTGCTCGCGGGCAACCTCGGCGAAATCACGACCGTTCTCGATCTCGGTCTTGAGGGTTTGGCACTTTTCTTCGCTGTCGACGAGGATGTGGCGGGCGGTGGCCTGGACCATGGGATGACTCCTGAACTTCACTGAAGGTTGGCTGATGTTGCGAGACGCGAGCTTACCACGGGTGCCGCCGAGGCGGCACCGGGCTTGGTTTGTGTCCAGGTCCAGTGCACCATAAGACGGCCGTCGTCGCCCTTGCTCCCTCTCTTGTCTAGAACGAGTCGACCCCATGGTCCCGAGATCATCTTCCGCCGCAGCAGAACTGACCCCACTCCTGGTCAGCGCCTGCCTGCTCGGCGATCCGGTACGATACGACGCCGGGCACAAGTGGCTCGGCGACGAGCGGTTGGCGCTGTGGCGTGACCAGGGACGACTGGTGCCGGTATGCCCCGAGGTGGCGGGAGGCCTGCCCACACCGCGACCGGCTGCGGAGATCGCGGGAGGCAGCGGCGCCCAGGTGCTGGCAGGCGAGCTCAGGATCGTCGATATCGACGGCGGTGATCCCACCGAGGCCTTTGTGGCGGGCGCAAGGCTAGCGCTTGCCACCGCCCTGCGCTATCACTGCCGGCTGGCGCTGTTGACCGAAGCAAGTCCGTCCTGCGGCAGCACCCAGGTGTACGACGGCAGCTTCAGCGGCACCAGGATCGCCGGTGAAGGCGTGACCGCCGCGCTGTTGCGCGACGCAGGCATCGAGGTCTTTGCGCCGCATCAGATCGATGCACTGGCCCGCCGTCTGGGTGAGCTGGATACCGAACGGCGGCGCTGAGCATCGGTGCGCTATTCCTGGGGCTCGTGCTCCTGTCCTTTTTCCTGTTCCTGCTCTTGTTGCTGCTCTTGTTGCTGCTCTTGCTGCACTGCTGGTCGCTGGTGCGGTCGAGTCCCATCTCCTCGCTCTGCGTCCGGGCCAGGTGTCACGATCGGGAAACGCACCGTCAGCGTCTGGCGCTGGTGATCGCGCGTCACCGTGATGCTGGCCTGGGTCCCTGGCAGTATGCGAGACACCAACGCCTTGAGCTCGTACGGATGCGCGACCCCACGCCCGGCAAAGCTCAGGATGAGGTCACCGACGCGCAGTCCCACCGCGTGGGCGGGACTGTCAGGTGCCACCTCGGTCACCATCAGGCCGGGCTCGTCCTCGCTTGCTTCGACGCCGACCCCGAGTCGCGGTCCCTCGCTCTGCTTGTCTTCGCGCACCACAAAGACGGCGTCGGCGAGCCCCGCTTCGGCCTCTGAGGCGTCGTCGGCAGACAGCGGCAAGAGGCTCGCGACAGCGGTGATACCCAGGCTCTCGAGCTGGGCGTCGATACCCTCGCCGTGACTGGCGTGTCCCATTCCCACCAGGCCCACCGCCAGGTAGCCATCCTCGACCAGGGAGGCGAGTCCGTGGGCCATGGCCATGTCCCACACCTGCTGGGCGTAGACGAAGCCATCGATCATGTCGTCGTCGAAGCCCTGGCCAAAGCCTTCGCCGCCGAGCTCCAGGGCGTGCTCCTCGAGACTCGCCTCGAGCCGCGCACGGTAGGGCGGGGTGGCCGGTACGGGTTCGGGAATGCCGTGGCGCATTGCCGGCGGCAACGTGGAGACGCCATCCTCGACCAGCCGTCGGCGCAGTTCCGGGGTGACGTTCAGCGCCTTCAGCGGCAGGGCCTGGTCCCTGGCAAAGCGCAGCAGCGGCAGGTACAGCTCGGGGTCGAAGCCCCAGTAGCGGTACCACTGGCTCTGCTCGAGCAGGTCGGCCTCATCGAGGTCACCGGCGATCCAGGCGTCCAGCGCCGGTTGGCTTTCCCTTGGCAGCATCTCCAGGCCGATGGCCAGATCCGGCTGATGGGCGTGCAGGGCGGCCAGGCTCGCCAGCTGGAAACGATGATGGCTGGGGCGATCGTGCTGTTCACCCAGCAGTACCACCTGCCGACGGGCAAGCGTCGGCCAACCCATCGCCGGCGCCTTGTGGACGCGCGTGTCACCGGGCGTGACCCAGTCACCGGGCGCCAGGCCAGCACCCGTTGCAGCGTCGCTGCAGGAAGCCTGGGCTTCGAGGCCGAGCACCAGTAGCACCGCCAGGGTGGTCCACCTCGGTGGCGTCCACCGGCGTGGGGGGCAGCAGCGATGTGATGGTCGAAATCGCAGGAGGGTCATGGGCGGGGCCAGAGTAGCAGCACAGACGGAAAGGTTCAGGCTAGCCGCCCCGACACCGTCGATCCAGCGTGGCGTGCCCATCATTTGATCGATGTCCCGACGACGCCCTGCTGGTACCATGACCCACGCCGTTCACTGCCCTCTATCCACCACCCATCACCTTTTCCATCACCCGTCATGATCGTCGCGACTGCATGAACACTCCCTCGTCCCACACCGAGCGCCTCGAGGCGTTGACCCGTCTGCTCGCCGACTGGCACTGGCTGTGGTCGCCGGCGCCCTTTACCCATGCCGGGAATCCCTGGCCCGAGCGGGGGCCCGCCGGAGCTATCGCCGCCTGCCTGCAGGGGCTAGATGACGATTGGTGCCATCGCCTTCAGCAGCGCCCCTTCGATGCCTCGCCGCTGGCCGCCTGGCTACCGGTGGATGAACTGGCGCACCTGGTCAGGGTGCCGGCTGGAGCGCCACCGATTCAGGCGCCCGAGGCGTGGGCGGCCCACGTGGGAGGTCGCAAGTGGCAGCAGATGCTGGCCTTTGCGCCCCAGGTGGCCATCGGCCAGGGGCAGCGGCTTGTCGAGTGGTGCGCCGGCAAGGGGCACCTGTCGCGCCTGCTGGCACGGCGGCATGACGGCTCCATTCGCGCGCTGGAGTGGCAGCCGGCGCTGTGTGAAAGCGGCCAGGCGCTGGCCGAGCGGCAGGGACTGGAGGTGACGCTGGTCGAGCAGGACGTGATGGCGCCGAGCGTGAGCCGGCACCTTGAAGATACCGATCGGGTGGTGGCGCTGCATGCCTGTGGTGATCTTCACGTACGCCTGCTGGCGCTTGCTCGTGAACAGAAAGTAGCGATCAGTCTGGCTCCCTGTTGCTACCAGCGTACCCGGGACGAGATCTATCGCCCCCTGTCGGATCAGGCGCAACGACAGGCAGAGCACCATGGTCTGACGCTGGATCGAGAGGCGCTGTCGCTGTCGGTGCAGGAGACCGTGACCGCCAGTCAGGGCGAGCGACGCAAGCGTGAACGTGCGAACGCCTGGCGACTGGGTTTCGATGCCCTTCAGCGCCGACTGCGCGGAGTCGACGACTATCTGGCGGTGCCGAGTCTGGCCTACGGCAGGATGCCAGAGCGCTTCGAGGACTTCTGCCGTTGGGCCGCTCGGGAGAAGGGGCTGACAGTGCCCGAGGGGATCGACTGGGAGTCGTATCGACGCCGTGGCGAAGCGTGTCTACAGAGGGTCAACCGGCTTGAGCTGGTGCGTCACCTGTTTCGCCGGCCGCTGGAGCTCTGGCTGGTGCTGGACCGGGCCCTGTGGCTCGAGGAGGCCGGGTTCGAGGTCGACCTGAGCCAGTTCTGCCCGCGCGCGCTGACCCCGCGCAACCTTGCCCTGGTGGCGCAGCCGGCGTAAGGCCGCGGGAACGCCAACGGGACCTGGCGCTGCACGGCAGCGGCAAGCCCGGGCACGGGTGCTGCCGTGGAGGTCGAGACGAGAAGGCCCTGGACACCGTCCAGGGCCTTGTTTTCTTCAGGGTAGGGGGCGGCCCGCTGCCGCGCGCCGGATCAGTTGCGCTTGCTGCGTCGGAACTGCTCGGTTTCCCAGACCTTGGCGCGCTTGATCAAGGGGGTGATGCTGGATCCCTGGATCAGGATCGAGAACACCACCACCGAGTAGGTCATCACCAGGATGATCTCGCGCACGTCGATGTTCTTTTCGGGAATCACGGTGATCCCGGACGGAATCGACATCGCCATGGCCAGCGCCAGACCACCCCGCAGTCCGCCCCAGGTCAGGATGCGCACCGAGTAGGGGTTGTAGCGACGAAAGCGCCGGAAGCCGAGGTAGGCCAGGCGCACGCTCAGGTAGCGCGACAGCAGCACCAGCGGCACGGCGGCGATCATCAGCACCCAGTCCTCCGGGTGGAAGCTGAATGACAGCATGGTCATGCCGATCAGCAAGAACAGCACGCCGTTGAGGAACTCGTCGACCAGCTCCCAGAAGTGGTCGAGATGCTGTCGGGACTCCTCGGAGAAGCCCTTGCGACGGGTACGGTTGCCGATGATGATGCCGGCCACCACCATGGCCAGGGGCCCGGAGACCTCGAGAAACTCGGCGAACACGTAGCCGGTGGTGGGCACCAGCAAGGTCAGCATCAGTTCCATGGAGTGGTCGTCGGTGTGCCGGATCAACTGGTGAAACAGCTGACCGAGCACGAAGCCATAAACGATGCCGCCCAGCGCCTCCTGCAGAAACAGGTGGCCGACGCTGGTCACCGTGGGGGTGGTGCCGCCGAAGGCGACGGCGAACAGGGTGACGAAGAGCACCAGACCGAAGCCGTCGTTGAACAGCGACTCGCCCTCGATCTGGGTCGAGATGCGCCGGGGCGCGTTCATCTTCTTGACGATGGCGAGCACCGCGATGGGGTCGGTGGGAGAGATCAGGGCGCCGAACAGCAGGCAGTAGATCAGATCGAAGTCGATCCCCAGCCAGCCCACCAGCAGCCACAGGCTGTAGCCGATGAAGAAGGTCGAGAACAGGGTGCTGCCCATGGCAAGGATGGCGATTTCCCACTTCTGGTCACGCAGGTGGGGGAGCTTGATCCCCAATGCGCCGGCAAACAGCAGAAATCCGAGGATGCCCTTCAGCAGGAAATCCTCGAAATTCAACTGGTTGATGGCGGTTTTAGCGGTCTCGTCGAGGGCGAACCAGCCCGCGTGACCGGCGATGACGATGGCCAGCGACAGTATCAGGGCGCCAGCGGTGATCGCGATGGTGGTCTGAAATTTTCCGATCTTGCCGTTGATCAGGGAGATCACCATCGCCATCGCGGCGAGCAGGCAAAGGGTGTCGTACACCGACATGGAGGGAGGCCTCTAGGTAGGATGGGTGAGTCGTGTCGGCTCGAGCGCTGGCTCGAGGCTGTAAAAGGGGGGCAGCAGCAGGCACATCGGCTCGGCCCGTCGCATCACCCGAGGAGCTCAGGCGCTGGTATGACGGGGGAGGCGATTGTGACGTATCCATCGCGGGAGTTCGGTCCTGAGCGTGGTGTGCTTCGCCCCGGCCGGTTGACCAGGGGAAGCGGATAGGGCTTGCGAAAAGGTCTTGCACATTGGGCTTGCGAATAGCGCCTGTGCCACGGAGACGGACGTCCCGGCGGCCAGCATCTGCGGCGTCACGCTCGGAGGCGCTGAAGACAGGCGTCCAGGCCTTCGACGAGTGAGACGCGAGTCGGCTATATCGGCGTTTCGCAGTGCAACAAAGTATACGCGGGTCGCGGTGCGGGTACATCCCGGATGTCGCTTTTTTTGAAGCGCGTGGGCGAGGATTGACAGCCGCCTGGCTTGTCTACGACAAAGGTCTGCAACCCTGGCGTGTGCCGCTCGGTTCAAGCGAGCGCCCTGACGACAAGGAATCTCTATGCAAGTGCACGATATCGCCGTACACCTGGGCCCCGCCCAGGCTCATCTGCGCCAGTTGGACGACGACTGGGCGGGGCTGATCGATCGGGTGGGTGACTGCCGCCTGACCACCGCCGTCGAGCGCAGTCCCTACGAGTCGTTGTCCCGAGCGGTGGCCTATCAGCAACTCCACGGCAAGGCGGCGGCGGCCATCGTCGGCCGCCTGACGGCGCTGTTCCCGGGGCAGGATTTCCCCAGGCCGCGGCAACTGTTCGAGCTCCCTTCGGAGGAGTTGCGGGCCTGTGGTTTCTCGGCGCGCAAGCAGGCGACCCTCAAGGGCCTCGCCGAGGCTGCGCTGGACGGCCGGATCCCAGACCGCGAGCAGGCCGCCGAGATGGAGGACGAGGAACTGATCAAGCGCTTCACCGCCATCAAGGGTATCGGCCGCTGGACCGTCGAGATGATGCTGATCAACACCCTTGGACGCCCTGATATCCTGCCGGTGGACGACTTCGGCATCCGTGACGGCGCGCGCTATCTGTTCGGCTGGGAACGCATGCCGACGCCAAGGGAGACCCGCGAGCTGTGCGAACCCTGCCGGCCGTGGCGCTCGGTGGCGTCCTGGTACCTGTGGCGTTGCAACGAACAACCGGATTACCGACGCCTGGCGAAGTCCTGAGTCAGTGCAAGCAAGGCACGGAAACGGCAGCGAGGATGACCGGCGACAGCCGTGCAGGGGTCGCGGCCGTTGCCCCAAGCGCGGCGCCCGCTGATGGGGCTCGCAGGATGGCTCAGTCGCGACGGCGGTAGGGGTCGGGCATCGCCTGTTCCGGGCGCCAGCGAGTGCGCTCACCGTTCAAGGTCAGCACCAGTTGGCGTGGCCCGGCGTGGTCGCGGTGCTCGCACAGATAGATACCCTGCCAGGTGCCCATCGCCAGACATCCTTCGCTGATGGGAATGGAGAGTGAAGGCCCCAGCAGGCTGGCCTTGAGGTGGGCCGGCATGTCGTCGCTGCCCTCCTGAGTATGGCGGTAGTAGGGCGCATCTTCCGGCACCATCACATTGAAGTGACGCTCGAAGTCGCCACGTACCGTGGGATCGGCGTCCTCGTTGATGGTCAGCGACGCCGAGGTGTGCTGGATAAAGACGTGGAGTAGGCCGATGCGCATGCTCGGCAGGTCCGGCAGTGCCTGAACGACCTCATCGGTGATCAGGTGAAAGCCCCGGGAGCGGGCAGCGAGGCGAAGGGTGCTCTGGAACCACATCTGGGACGGTCTCGTTGTCGGCGTTGACGCTGGAGGCCATGGCATGGCGAAGCCCTTGCACAGGAAGGCCCCTGTACAGGAAAGCCCCTGTACGCAGAAAGCCCCTTGCGCAGGAAAGCCCTTGCTCAGCAGGACTAACGCATGGGGCAGACAGGCGCCAACAGCGACCAGCGGTAAGGAATTCAAACGCGCAAAGACTACCTTCTTTACCGTCCTGTGAGGAGTCCCCAATGAAAGATCAGCGTCTGTCCCGGGCCGACGTCTTTCGCCACCAGCCGATGCTGGCGAAAGCCCTGGTGGAACTCGAGCGAGCCGTGGCCGAAGCGGGCATTGAGTCTGAGCTGGTGCACCTGATCAAGCTGCGCGCCTCCCAGCTCAACGGTTGCGCCTTCTGTCTGCGCATGCACAGCCAGGAGGCCCGAGAGGACGGTGAGCAGCAGGCGCGCCTCGATGTACTGTCGGCGTGGCGAGAGACCCACGTCTTCAATCGGCGCGAGCAGGCAGCGCTGGCCTGGACAGAAGCGTTGACGCTGGTCAGCGGCCAGGAGATCGGCAGCGACGACTACACCCGCCTGGCCGCGGAATTCACCCCCGAAGAGCAGGTCAACGTGACGGCGCTGGTGGTCTCCATCAACGCCTGGAACCGGATCGCGCTGGCGTTCGCCTTCCCGGTGGAGTAACGCCTTTTGGCTCGACCGAAAATGTCCCGCGCTGGTCGACGACGGCGTCGTGTCCCTGTGCCCAGCCAGGCTGGCCGGCGGGCAGGCTCATCCCGCCAGCAGCGGAAACAGCGGGTGATCCATCGGGCTGCCCGCGGGCAGTTCATCGGCGAGGCCGGGAAAGGGCGGCGAGGTGGTCCAGGCCCGCGGCGCGTGGACCATGTCGTCGCCCAGCAGGCGTACCGAAAAGGCGCGACGGCGATGGGGGCCACTGACGCCGCCTGAGGCGTGCAGGGTCAGCATGTTGAAGAAGACGGCGTCGCCGGGTTCCAGCGCCCAGCCAAGGATGGAGTAGCGCTCACGCTTAGCCTCGATGTCAGGCAGCTCGGCCAGACTGCCCTCGGGGAACCAGCTGGCCTGGTGATCCATGAAGGTTCGCGGCATCAGCCAGGGCCCCTTGTGGGATCCGGCGACAAATTCCAGGGTGGCCGCCCGGGATACCGGATCCACCGGTAGCCACATGCTGACGTTCTGACTGCCTTCCACGTTGTAGTAGGGCTGGTCCTGATGCCAGGGGGTGCGTTGGCGCGTGCCCGGTTCCTTGACCAGCAGATGGTCGTGGTAGAGGCGTACCTGGCGTGAGCCCATCAGGCGTCGCCCGATAAGTCCCAGTGGCGAGTCGAAGATGAACCGCCGATACGCCTCGTTGGTCTGCCAGTTGCAGAAGTCCTCGAAGAACCAGCCGGGGTCGTCGGGTCGACTGGCGACCTTTGCCCTGGGGCTGGGATGGCGCAGGTTGTCCTCGATGCCCTCTGCAAGCCGCTTGAGCTCCTGAGGGCAGAAGATGCCGCGTAGACAGATGGCGCCGTCACGCTGGAAGGCGGCGACGTCTTCGTCGCTGACCATGATGTCGGGATGGATGCGCAGGTTCATGGGGCCTCCGGGCGGTGGAAGTCAGGAAGAGGAGAGGACAGCCGAGGCAGCAGTCGGTCGAAGAAGTCCTCGCACCTTGCGATCTGATCGAAGGTGATGAACTCGTCTGGCTGATGGGCCTGATGGATACTGCCGGGGCCGCAGATCACGGTAGGGACACCCAGTTGGGCGAACAGCCCTGCCTCGCAACCGAAGCCGAGTGCCAACGGCTCGGCGCTGCAACCGGCCAGTTCGGCGATCCATGACAAGTAGTGTCGGCAGCGTTCGTCCAGTGGCGGGTACTGACCACGACACTCAAGGGTCAGCCTGGTGCGACGGCCCAGGCCGATCAGGTCGCGCTCCAGGCCGCCGGGAAAGTCCTTGCGCAGCCGCTCGAGGATTTCCATGGCGGGCTGCCCGGGGAGCGGGCGCATCTCGAAGTCGATGCGGCAGTGCTCGGGAATCTGATTCAACGCGCTGCCACCCTCGATCAGCCCGACGTGTACCGTGGAGTAGGGGGGATCGAAGCGCGTATCGGTGAGTGACAGCAGGCGCTTTTCCCGTGCCAGTTGGCGGATCTGCGCAACCACGCCCGCGCCGACGTCGATGGCGTTGACACCGCGCCCCGGGTAGCCCGAGTGGCCGCCGACACCCGCAATGGTGGCGCGCATGCCGACGTGGCCCTTGTGGGCGTTGGCGATGCACATCTCGGTGGGCTCGCCGACGATGATGCCACGCAGGCGCTCCTTGTGGGCCTCGAGAAACGGCAGCATCAGCGGGGCTCCCAGGCAGCCGACCTCCTCGTCGAAGGACAGCGCCAGCAACACCGAGTGACGCGAGTGCTCGGCCTGCCAGGCGGCCAGTTTCGTCAGGGCCACGCCGATGAAGCCCTTCATGTCCGCCGCACCGCGGCCATACAGTCGTTGTGCGTGGCGTTTCGGCGTGAAGGGGGCGGTGATGCGCCAGTCTGCGGCGCTCGCCGGCACCACGTCGGTGTGGCCGGAGATCACCAGCGCTGGCGCGTCGCGGGGGCCTAATTCGGCGATCAGGTTGGCCTTGTCGCCGCCGTCGTTGCCTAGCAGGGTCACCGCTACCCCACGCGCCTCGAGCCAGCCGGCGACGTCGTTGATCAGTTCGAGGTTGGAGCGATGACTGGTGGTGTCGAAGGCCACCAGGCGTTCGATCATCGCAAGGCTCGAAGGTGTAGTGTTGCGGGTCAAGACGAGGCTCCGTGAGTGCACGCCATCAGGCAAGTGGCCAGATCACCAGGGTCGCCAGCAGGATAAGCGCGGCGCCGAGGGCATAGAGCAGGGCGATCAGCGGCAGCATGAAGCGCATCCAGCGGCTCCAGGGAATGCCGGCGATGGTGAGTCCCGCCATCAACCAGCCGGCGGTGGGAGTAAAGGCATTGGAGATGCCGTCGCCGAACTGGAAGGCCAGCACCGCGACCTGGCGGTGTACCTCGGCGAGGTCCGCGATGGGCGTCATGATGGGCATGGTCAACGCCGCCTGGCCGCTGCCCGAGGTGACGATGAAGTTCATCGCGCTTTGCATGGCGAACATGCCCAGCGCAGCGGCCGAGGCGGAGGTATCGCCGATCAGCGTGGAAAGCGAATGGATGATGGTGTCGATGATCTCGCTGTGCTGCACGATGACCACGATAGTGAAGGCCAGGCCCACCGCCAGGGCGCCATCCATCATGTCCTTGCAGCCGGTGGAAAAGGCCCCGGCGATGGTATTGGCTCGCATGTTGGCGAGCAGCCCGGTGACGATACCCAGCAGCAGGAAGACGCCGGCCATCTCCTTGAGGTACCAGCCAAAGGCACTGACCCCGGCGATGATCGCCACCAGGGCCAGCGCAAAAGCGCCCAGGATCAGCAGGTGGCGAGGGGTCAGGTCGACGTGATCGCCTGGTCCTTCTTCGTCGGGCGGGGCCAGGCCATAGACCACGCTGCGCTCCGGCCTTGCCTGCACCCGGCGGGCGTAGAACATCACGTAGCCGATGCTCAGGGCGACGAACGCAAGCCAGCAGACGAAGCGATAGCCCATGCCGGAGAACAGCGGCAACTCGGCGATGCTCTGGGCCACGCCGACATTGAAGGGGTTGAGAAAGGAGCCGGTGTAACCGATGGCGGTACCGATCAGCGGGATGGCGGCGGCGACCACGGCGTCGTAGCCGATACGCCGCGCCAGCGGCAGCAGAATGAAGATGTAGACGATGCTGCCCTCGATCATGCCGTAGGTACCGGAACACAGGGCGAAGAAGGTCATCATCAGGGGGATGATCAGGATCTCGCGGCCCTTTAGCTTCACCAGCAGGAAGTGGACCAGCCCTTCGATGGCGCGGGAGCGTCGCAGGACCCCGAAGGTACCGCCGACGATGATCAGAAAGAAGATGATCGACGAGCCGCTCTTCATGCCCTCGAAGAAGGCGTTGAAGAAGTCGAAGGGACCGATGCCCGGGGAATCGATGGCGTGATAGGTGCCGGCGACGATGACCGATCGCCCGTCGGCGTTGGTGGTGCGCTCGAAGCTTCCGCTGGGGACAAACCAGGTGACGATGGCCGCCAGCAGGGCGAGAAAGAAAAGGATAACGAAGGCGTGAGGGAGCGGCCTCTGTTGCTCGACGTGTGGTCTGGCGGCCATCTTGTCATGATTCATCGGCTGACTCTCGCGGCTGGCGGGTTTGTGGCACCTGGGGCTGAGTTCATTGATCCTTTCGGTTTAGCCCGTACCAGCGAAGCCTGTCGAGTCTGGGCGCGCGGCTGGGCAGAAGATCGGCGAGAACGAGGTCACACAGAGCGCCCTCGGCCAGCAGATGGGTGGCGGCCTCGATGTCCGGTGCGAAGTAGCGATCGTGGTCATAGTGGGCCACCCGGCGACGCAGTCGCTGGCGTGCCTGCTCCAGCAATGGGGTCGAGGCGAGCCCCTCGCGCATGTCGAGGCCCTGGCAGCTGGCCAGCCATTCGATGGCCAGCACGCCGCGTACATTGGCCGCCATCTCGTTGAGTCGCCGTCCCGCCGCCGGCGCCATGGACACATGGTCCTCCTGATTGGCCGAGGTGGGCAGGCTGTCGACACTGTGGGGGTGGGCCAGGGCCTTGTTCTCGCTGGCCAGCGCCGCGGCAGACACCTGGGCAATCATGAAACCGGAGTTCACACCGCCGTTTTCCACCAGGAAGGGGGGAAGCCGGGACATGTGGGTGTCCATCATCAGCGAGATGCGTCGCTCCGACAGGGCCCCGATCTCCGCCAGCGCCAGCGCCAGATTGTCGGCCACCAGGGCAACCGGCTCGGCGTGGAAGTTGCCGCCCGAGAGAATGTCGCCGTTGTCGGCGAACACCAGCGGATTGTCGGTGACGGCGTTGGCCTCGATCTCGAGCACCCTGGCGGCATGGCGGATCTGATCGAGCACCGCGCCCATGACCTGTGGCTGGCAGCGCAACGAGTAGGGGTCCTGGACGCGATCACAGTCGGCGTGGGAGGCCCCCACTTCACTGGTGTCCTCGAGCAGATGACGATAGGTCCTGGCAACGTCGATCTGTCCGGGCTGGCCGCGCAGTTCGTGGATGCGAGCGTCGAAGGGAACCCGCGAGGCCAGGCTCGCCTCCACGCTCAGGGCGCCGCACACGGTGGCGCTGGCGAACAGGTCTTCGGCCTCGAACAGACCACGCAACGCCAGCGCGGTGGAAACCTGTGTGCCGTTGAGCAGCGCCAAGCCCTCCTTGGGGGCCAGGGTCAGGGGCGACAGGCCGGCCACGTCCAGGGCGTCGCGTCCCGTGAGGGTCTCGCCATGGTGGCGTGCCTGGCCTTCGCCCAGCAGTATCAGGCTCATATGGGCCAGTGGTGCCAGGTCGCCCGAGGCGCCCACCGAGCCCTTGGCGGGGATCACCGGCCAGACCTCGGTGTTGATCAGGGTGATCAGGGCGTCGAGGACCTCGCCGCGAATGCCGGAGTAGCCGCGTGCCAGGCTTGCCACTTTGAGCACCATGATCAGCCTTACCAGCTCGTCATCCAGGCGTTCGCCGACGCCGGTGGCGTGGGACAGCACCAGCGAGCGCTGCAGGTCCTCCAGGCGTTCGCGCTCGATGCGTGTCTGGGCCAGCAGGCCGAAGCCGGTATTGACCCCGTAGGCGGTACGTCCCTCATCGATGACGCCGGCCACCGTCGCCACCGAGGCGTCGATGCCCCCGCGTGCCGAGGACTCCAGAGATACCGCCGTCGGCGACGTGAGGAGCTGTCGCATGTCCTGGAGGGTGAGTTTGCCAGGGGTGATGACGAGCCGCTGCATGGTGGAGACCTCCCGAGACTTGGCGAAATGATGGTGGCAAAGTCTTTAATGTATATACATTAACAGCAGGGCGATGGAGTGACGTCAAGGCAGCTATCGTCGTAAGCCTGGCAAGGATCGCAAGGGAGCAGTGACGGGGTGTGTCACAGACTGTGCCGACTATTCTATACAGATTTGCCACAGACATGGTCGGGGTGGGCGACCGCATCGGCTAGGCAAGGATGGAACGATGGACGCCTGGACTTGGCCCGTAGCGTCAGCGAAGGCAGCTAAGGGTCGGACCCTCCCTGCGGTCTTACAGGGTTGCCCAGGGACTGGTGTCCCCCTGCTCCAGCACACGTCGCACGGTGGAGAGGGCCTGGGCCAGGGACTCGCGGCTGTCGGGGGCGCCCACGCACAGGCGAATGGCCTGGGGCGCCGGCTCGCTGCCGGTACAGAAGGGTTCAGGCGTTGCCACCAGCACGCCTTCGCTCTTCAGCAGGGCCTGTACCTCGCTGGCCCGGCGACCCTCGGGCAGCGGTAGCCAGAAGTTGGCCCCATGGGCGAGATGGCGGGGCGCCAGGGCCTCGAAGCTTGCCCGTGCCAGGCGCTGCCGAGCGGCCAGCTCTGCGGTCTGCCAGGCCAGCAGTTCGTGGTAGCAGGATGAGGCGACCCAGCGCCGGGCTACCTCGGCCATCAGTGGCGGGCACATCCACGACTGCGCCCGCAACAGGCTGCCGATGCGTTCGCGCAGGGTGGCCGGCATCTGCAGCGTGCCGACCCTGAGGCCGCCGGAAAGCACCTTGGAAGTGCTGAAGATATGCAGGGTCCGCTCCGGTGCCAGCTCCAGCAAAGACACGCCGCGATCCTCCCGCGGCAGGTACTGGACGGCATCCTCGATCAGCCAGAAGTCATGGTGGCGCGCCAGAGCGGCGAGCCGTTCCCTGCGCTGCGGTGAAAGCACCGCGCTGGTGGGATTGTTCTGGTCCGGAGTCAGGTAGACCAGCCGGGGCACCTGGCGCTGGCACAGGCGTGCCAGCGCATCGACGTCCATGCCGTCGTCGTCCAGCGGCACCGCCATCGGCTTGAGGTGAGCGTGACGGGTGGCGGCGTTGAACCCGGGATAGGTGAGGGCGTCGGCGGCCACGCTGTCGCCGGGGCGGGTCAAGGCCCGCAGACACAGGTCGATACCGTGCTGGCCGCCCTGGGTGACCGCCAGCACCTCGTGCAGGGGGAAGCCGAGATCCTCAAGCCATCCCGACAGCGCCTCTCTGTGCTGCCGGGTGCCGATGTCGGGCTGGTAGGCGGCGACCATGGCAAGGCAGGCCGGGTCCTCGGTGACCTCCGCCAGGGCCTGCTGCAGACACTGGTGACGCCAGGGGTGCGGCGGAGCAAAGCTCAGGCTCATGTCGACCACGCCGTCGGAGTCGCTGGCGACCTGTACATCGAAGGGGCTGTTGCCGCCGGCGGCGTCATTGACGTAGGTGCCACTGCCGACCCTGGACGATACCCAGCCTCGCTGCTGGGCCTCGCTGTAGGCGCGGGTGATGGTACCCACGGTGACACCCAGCGCGTCGGCCAGAGCTCGTTGGGGCGGCAGGCGGTCGCCGGCAGCGAGTCGGCCCTGGTCGATGGCGTCGCCGATAGCCGAGGCGATCTGCCGATAGCGGGCCGATCGGGAGTCGAATTCGAGGGAGGGGGTCCAGATTGTCATGGTGACAATAAACTCTTTGACGACAATTGTGGCCTGAGTATGCTTTCAGACACGGGGGCAATTCGCCTTGATTTACACCATAGTGCAAAAAGTGTAGGGGTACAATTGTGGAAGAGACCGCTAGTCAGCTCGCCTTCCTGCTACCGGCGGCGCTGTTCATGGTGTCCATGACCATCACGCCGGGTCCCAACAACGTGATGCTGACCGCCTCCGGCGCCAACTACGGCTTCCTGCGCACGCTGCCGCACCTGTTCGGCATCCTGGGCGGCTGTTTTGTGCTGTTCGCCTCGATCGCGCTCGGCCTCGGGGTGGTGTTCGAGCGCTACCCGGTGGTGCAGGGCGGGCTCAAGCTGGTCGGTAGCCTGTACCTCCTGTACCTGGCCTGGAAGATCGCGACGGCCCCGCCGCCGGACCTGCGGGTAGGCGATGCCCGCCCGCTGACCTTCGTGCAGGCGGCGGCGTTCCAGTTTGCCAACCCCAAGGCCTGGGTCATGGGCATCGCGTTGATGGCGGGATTTCTGCCGGACGGTGGCAACCCCTGGGTCAACGCCCTGCTGCTGGCGGGCGTGGCGGAATTGGTGGGGCTGCCCTGCATCGCTCTATGGGCAGGGTTTGGCACCGCCATC
>DJIP01000271.1 GCA_002433675.1 Halomonas halophila | reverse complement strand
AAGTCTGGAAAGACGTAGACCAGCGCCGCCATGATGCCAAACACCAGCTGAAGGGCAAAAAGCCCCATCGCCACCAGGAAGAAGGCGTAGGCCACCTTCTGTGTTTCATATTTCATTTTTCATGTTCCTCCACGGTTTCCCCTCATGCGACGCGTACGCCATTGCGATCTCGTCGATATATCACGCGAACCCACCGACCTATCCCGATACGTGGGGCGGCCAGTTCTGGTCATCGATGGCGTCGGTCCACTCGAGGAAATCGATCAGCGAGGTCATCTCCTCGTCGCTCAGATCGAAGTGCGGCATCTTGCGCCGACCGGGGACGGCCAGCGGCTGAGCGCGCATCCAGGCTGCCAGCCCCGCTCTTGCGGCCTCGGGGTTCTCGCGCCCGTGATAGCGGGTCCAGACGTTGGACAGTTCGGGCGCAAAATAGGCCCCCTCACCCATGATGCTGTGACAGTTGATACACATGTTCTTTTCCCACACATGCTTGCCTTCGCGCACCGATTCGGTCAGCGGAAGTGCGCTGGTGGACTCCGTCACGATGTACCAGTGACTGTGAGCCGTCAGCGCCACAAAGATCAGGAAAAAGAACAGTGAGCCCCCGTAGAAGATATTGCGTGCTGCGGATTTTGTCAGACCCTCGGCCATGACCACGTCTCCTCATTATTTGGCCCATGGTGCCGGAGAGTCAGACCTCCCTGGCCCCAATGACTATTGTATGGAGGAGCGCTCCTCTATACCTGAGCTAAACACTCGGACTATGACATGCATCACCAAATTTCTTGATTGATTCGCCCCATCAACTACTTAAAGAGCTAACAAGACTTCCGGTGATGAGCGATCAAATTGGCGAGGAAAAATGACGGCAATATCGCCGCCGTCATGAGGAAAGACCCATGCCGTTGAGGTAAATCAAGGTATTGAAAAAAAGGGCTATGTCAGCCAGGAAAGAACGCTATGTCGGTGGGCGGCGCCAAGCATATAGACGAAGATCGCCAAGGCCAGGCAGGCCGCCAGCGCCCGAGTTCGAACGCTGGCGGCTCGCCGTATCGCCAGACTGCCGAAGCCGATATAGGCCAGCAGGGCGGTCAGCTTGGCGGCAAGCCATGGGGTCTGGTGGGGCCACTGGGCGGTGAGCACCATCAGCGCAAGTCCCACCGCCAGCAGCAGGGTATCGAGCAGATGGGGAAGGACACGCACCCAGGGGCGCTTGAGCCAGGGCGACTCGGTCACCGACCACAGGGCGCGCAGGGCAAAGAGTGCACCGCTGACCAGCGCCAGCGACACGTGCAGGGACTTGAGGGTGAGGTAGAGCGGTAACATCTCGGCCTAGCCATCCTGACCATCGACACGGGGGCTGCCGAGAATCGGCACGTAATGGGCCAGAAAGATGGCGTAGCCCAGACACCACAGGAGGATGCTCAGGCTGTAGACCCAGTGGGTCACCGAGGGCCACAGCGCCAGCACCAGTGAGCGCGACAGTCCCGCCGCGACCAGCAGGCCCAGGGCCACGCCGATGCCCGGCAGGCAGCGCATGGGGCGGCCGGTATGGCCAAGCGATACCCGCGACATCATCGACAGCATCATGGTGCCCATGGCACCCACGGTGATGGCGTGGACACCCAGCTCTGCCCGGCCGACGCCCCACAGCCCCAGGGCCCACAACAAAAGACCCAGCGGCACGAAGGCGTAGCTCAGGTGAAGGCTCCACAGCAGGGGTTCACGCCCGGTGGCGCGGCCCTGCCAGCGCATCAGGCGCAGCGGGTGGGCCAGCGCCGCCACCAGCAGCGCCAGCGCCAGCACGCTGTCGGACAGCTCGCCCCCCAGGGTGCGCACCAGCTGCAGCACCACCGCCAGCGCCAGGCTGCCGAGCGCCAGCCCCTCGAGCCAGGGCAGCGCCGGGCGGCGCTTCAAGCCCAGCCGGTTGGCGGTGAACATCGGGATCACCCGACCGCCCAGCACCCCCATGATCAGCGTTACCAGCAGCACCGCCAGGTAGGACGACTGGCGCACCAGCTCAGGGTCACCCTGGAGCACGCCCAGGTGGCTGCCCAGGTTGGCACCGGCCAGAATCGCCAGCACCGGCACGAAGATCAGGTTGCGCCAGCGCTTCGCCCGGATCACCATCACCGCCATCACAGCGCAGACGATCAGCAGAAAGCCCACGTCCAGGGCCATCACCAGCGCCTGGGGCAGGACGGCAAAGGCCAGCCCCAGCCGGGCCATCAGCCACAGTGCGACGAGCCCCAGCAGCGGGGCGCCATGGAGCCCCCTGAGGCCGGTCCAGGTCTGCACCGCGGTCAACAGAAACCCCGACACCACCGCCCCCACCACACCGAACAGCATCTCGTGCTGATGCCACCACAGCATGCCCGCCCGGGGCGACAGCACGAAGATGCCGTGCCAGAAAGCGAGCCACACCAGCAGAGCCACCACGCTGAAGGCCGCCGCCAACAGGAAGAAGGGACGGAAGGCGAGGCGCGCAAGGGGCAGACGAGCGGCGACGGATGACATGGCGAGTACCTGAGTAATTCACTTGGTCTTGGGAAGTCTGGCCCGCTTTGGTCAACATCACCATGATGCACATCAAAGGCACTGCCGATGCCGCAAACTCGACTCGACGTCGGCCAGCCCCAGCTCCACGACAGCCCCGCCTTCGGCCGAGGGTCGATGGCGGCGCTGTTCAAGGCGCCAGCCCTCGGGCTGACGCTCCCCCACGCCCATGGCGACGATCCAGGCTACGGGATCAGGACTTTAGCCCCAGCCGCCGCGCCAGGCGATGCAGATTGCCGGAATCCAGGCCCAGCCGGCGAGCCGCCCCCGCCCAGTTGCCCTCGGCGTCCAGCGCCTGCCGAATACGCTCGCGCTGAAAGGCCTCGGTGGCCTCCCGCAGCGAGGGCTCTGGCGGCAGGGCATCTTGCGGCAGGGCATCTTGCTGCTTGCCATCTCGCAGCGAGGACCCTCGACCCAGCGTCTCGTCCACTGGCCGATCGGCCGGCGACACGACGCTTCGAGACGTGTCGCCTTGCACTGTGGGCGCCTCGGTGGCCCGGGCTGTCGCCGGCGCCAGCCCCAGGTGTTCGACCTCGATACGTACGCTACGGCGGCGAGCATCGGGCGTCCCCAGCACGTCCACGGAGGCCAATGCCAGCAGCGAGGCACGTGCCAGCAGCGACTCCAGCTCGCGCACATTGCCTGGCCAGTGCCAGCCCGCCAGCGACACCCGCGCGGCCTCGCTCAGGCGCAGGTTGCCGACGCCGAGACGCACCCGATTCTCTTCCAGGAAGTGTCCGACCAGCAGCGCCAGGTCCTCGGGACGCTGTCGCAGCGGTGGTACCTCCAGCGGGAAGGCGCTGAGCCGATGATAGAGATCCTCGCGAAAGCGCCCCTGGGCCACCTCCAGGGCCAGATCCCGGTTGGTCACCGCGACCACCCGAACGTCGACATGCTGAAGCCGATCGCTGCCCAGCGGCTGGACCTCGCCTTCCTGCAGTACCCGCAGCAGCTTTGGCTGCAGCTCCAGCGGCAACTCCCCTACCTCGTCCAGCACCAGGGTGCCGCCGTCGGCCATCTGGAAGTGCCCGCGATGGTCGCTGGTTGCCCCGGAGAACGCGCCGCGCCGATGGCCGAACAGGGCGCTCTCGATCAACGAGGCCGGCAGCGCAGCGCAGTTCACCACCACCAGGGGCCCATCGGCACGTCGCGAGCCGTGATGGAGGGCATGGGCGATGCGTTCCTTGCCGACGCCGGTCTCGCCCAGCACCAGCACACTCATGTCGGTGGCGGCTACCAGCTCCACCGAGGCCATCAGCTTGCGCATGGCGCCACTGCGCCAGCCGGTCAGCCGACGCGGCAACTGGCCGTCGTCATCGCGCTGCAGGGCGAGCTGCAGGCGGGCGCCGTCCAGACGCCGGGACAGCCGCAGACAGGTGCCCAGCAACTCGGCCGCCGCCAGCAGGCCCTGGTCGTCCAGTTCGGCCAGCGCCCCCGGGGTCAGGGCGTCGAGGGTGACCATGCCGATCAGCTCATCGCCGTCACGCAACGCCACCCCCAGGCAATCATGGACCGGGCTAAGACCGTCATCCAGCAGCCCGTCATAGGGGTCGGGAAGGGGCGAGTCCGCGGCAAAGCGGCAGACCCCCGGCGCCTCGGCGATGGCGGCGAGGCGGGGATGCTCGCCCAGGGCGAAGGTCCTGCCGGCCACGCCCTCGGGCAGACCGATGGTGGCCACCGGCCTGAGACCGGAGCCCTGCGCCACCAGCAGCGCGCTGGCATCTGCCGCGGTGGGAGCCACCAGCGATTCGAGCACGCCCTGCCAGGCCTCGGCGAGCTCGGGCCCCTGCTCATCGCCCAGGCGCTGCAGCAGGGCGCGTAGGCGTCGTAGAAAGCTGACCACCAGAATGTCCTTTTGACTATCAACAGTGTCAAAACGATAGCACTTATAGTGTCAGATCGACATCCACCCTCGATGGTGACCGCGTGAGGTGCCACCGCCCTGGGCGAATGCCGGGCCAGAAACGGGCCAGAAGCGGGACAGAAACCGGCCAGAAGCGGGTCTGACGCGTGGCCGAAAACGGGCCAGGAACAAGCCTAGTCCCCTGACCAGCGCCGTCGCCAAGCACCCTGCGCTCCCACGCGACCCGCCCCCTTTTCTACCAGCACAGCGATGCCAGCACTGCGGCAACTTGGCACACCCCTGGCGAAGCGGCATATCGCTTGCTCTATACAAGGTACAGAAGGGAGACGAGCGATACGCCCCGAGCCCGTGGAAGGAGCACAGGCGTTGTGGCACATCAACTGCTCCTCTGAACCCAAGCCATAGAGCAAAGTAAGCCCAAACGAGCCAGCCCTCCGACGCGGTGAAGGTTTTTTGCCACAGTGGGAGCGCGCTGCGCCATATCCCTGACAGGAGACGCCATGACCACCGCTGCCCAGGACGCCATCATCGATGCCACCGCCCCTCTGGTCGCCGAGCACCTCGATGCCATCACCGCCCGCTTCTATCCGCTGATGTTCGAGCGCTATCCGGAGGTCAAGGCGGTGTTCAACCAGGCCCATCAGGCCGACGGCGGCCAGCCGAAGGCGCTGGCACGAGGGGTGCTGGCCTACGTCGGCCTGCGCCGCCAGCCCCAGGAGGTCATCGACTCGATGCAGACAGTGATCAGCAAGCACGTCTCGCTGGGCATCCAGCCCGAGCAGTACCCCATCGTCGGCGAATGCCTGATGGCCGCCATCGGCGAGGTGCTGGGCGAGGTGGTGACGCCGGAGATCGCCGACGCCTGGGCGGCCCTGTACAACGATCTGGCCGCGCTCTTGATCGCCGCCGAAGCCGAACGCTATCAGGCCTTCGCCGAGCGCCCCGGCGGCTGGCGTGGACTGCGCGCGTTCCGTGTCGCCCAGATCCAGCGCGAGTGCGAGGTGATCCGCTCCTTCACCCTGGAGCCGGTCGATGGCCAGCCGGTGGCCGATGCCGAGCCTGGCCAGTACATCGGCCTGCGCCTGGCGGTGGACGAGGAGATCGTGCATCGCCACTACAGCCTGTCCGGCAGCCCCAACGGCCGCGACTATCGGATCTCGGTGAAACAGGAGCCGGGCGGCCTGGTCAGCAACTTCCTGCATCAGCAGATGCGCGTCGGCGACACCCTGGAACTGCTGCCCCCCGCCGGTGAGCTGACCCTGGACGATGGCGACGCGCCGGTGATGCTGATCAGCGGCGGCGTCGGCCAGACGCCGATGCTGCCGCTGGCGCGTCAGGCGCTGGCCCAGGGACGTCGGGTCTGCTACGTCCACGCGGCAAGGAACATCGACCACCACGCCTTCCGTGGCGAGGTCGACGCCCTTGCCCAGGAGTATCCGCAGCTGATGACCCGGGTCTGCGCCTACGAGGAAGGCGACGGCGGCGACATCAAGGGCCGCCTCGAGCGCGAGCTGCTGGCCCGCCTGCTGCCCGGCGGCGACGCCCAGTGCTACTTCGTCGGCCCGCAGCCCTTCATGAGCGCCATCGACAGTCATCTGGCAGAGCTGGGCATCCCCGAGCAGCGCCGTCACTACGAGCATTTCGGGCCCTCGCGTCCGCTCGACCACAGCAAGAGTGCCGCCTGAGCCGCAGCTGGCTATCTTGTTCGACGTGTCTGCGCTGCGCCGTCGTCATGAGAACTTCGGTCCCTCACGGCCGCTCGACCATAGCAAGAGCGTCGCCTGACAAGCACCTTTATCTCGCTATCACGACAAGGCCGCGCCCTCGGGCGCGGCCTTGTCGCGTCTTGCGGCGGTCACTCACCGCCAGGAGATCAGGCGTGCTGTCGCGCCTCGGGCTTTCTCACCACCATGAAGTAGTAGAACACCCCGGTCAGCGCCAGGAAGAACAGGCTGTCGGGACTGGTGAGGAAGATCAGCGGGTTGCCATCAGACAGCGACAGCGAGCGACGGCAGTATTCCTCCAGACTCGGGCCGAGCACGAAACCGAGCAGCAGGCAGGCCACCGGATAGCCCTGACGCCGCAGCAGGAAGGCGAGCACACCGAACACCAGCGCCAGCCCCATCTGGAAGATCGAGTAGGTGGCCACATAGCAGCCGACCAGCGCGATCACCGCGATGCTGGCGTAAAGCACATCGCGGCGGATCGAGACGATCCGCACGAACCAGGGCCCCAGCACGTAGAGCGTCAGCGGCACCATCACCAGGGCCGCCACCAGCAGCGCCATGAACATCGGCGCCACCAGCGCAAGCTGGCTGTCGAGGAACTGCGGTCCGGGCTGCAGACCGTTGATCACCAGCACGCCCAGCACGATGGCGGTGGTGGGATCGCCGGGAATGCCGAACGACAGCATCGGCACGAAGGCGCCGCTGCACATGGCGTTGTTGGCGCCCTCTGCCGCCGCGATACCTTCCACCGACCCCTTGCCGTACTTTTCCGGGTGGCGAGAGCTGCGCATCGACTCGGCGTAGGCGACAAAGGCCGCCATGGAGCCACCGGCGCCCGGCAGCACGCCGACGCCGTAGCCGATGATGGCGGTCTTGACGTAGCGGTAGACGCCGATCTCGCGCACCTCGCTCCAGGGCGGAATAAAGTCCCGACGGCGAATGGCGCTGGCCTTGATGGCATCGACCTCGACGGTACGCGAGGCGCGATTCTGCGACTGCACCAGCAGTTCACTGACGGCGAAGGCGCCGATGACCAGCGGCATGATGTCGATGCCCTGCATCAGCACGCCGGTGCCGAAGGTGAACCGGGTGACCGGCTGCATCACGTCGATGCCCACGGTGGCCACCATCACCCCTAGGGTGGTGGCGACCAGGCCCTTGGAGATGGCCCCGCGCTGGGAGATGACGATCACGATCAGGGCGAAGGCAATCAGCGAGAACTTGCCCGGCGTGCGGATCAGCAGCGCCGCCTCGGTAGCCAGCGGCGCCATCACCATCAGCATGATGGCGCCCAGGGCACCACCGATCATCGAGGCCAGGGCGGCGTGGCCCAGCGCCTTGGCGCCCTCGCCCCGCTGCTGCATGGGGTAGCCCTCGATGGCGGTCATCATCGAGGCCGGGGCACCAGGAATATTGATGGTGGTCGCGGTAATACTGCCGCTGCACATGCCGGCCATGAAGATGGCAGCGCAGGCGACCAGCGCCGCAGTGATATCCAGGCTGTAGGTCAACGGCAGCAACAGCGCGATGGCCAGCATCGAGGTGAGCCCCGGCACGGCACCAAAGAAGGTGCCGATCAGGTAGCCGCCGATCAGGTAGGGCAGGATGTCGGGCTGCATCAGCACGGCAAGGCCCTTGGAAAGTTCGATCAGATAGTCCATGGGTCAGGTCCAGGGCGTCGGCAGTCGAACCTGGAACACCAGCTCGAAGAGCCCGTATCCCAGCAGGGTGATCACGCCGGCCACCAGCGCCTTGAACGCAAGCGCCTGCGGCGAGGGCCGCCCGGTGGCGAAGGCCAGCGTCATGGTAAAGGCGTAGATGAAGGTGGCGATAAAGTAGCCAAGGTGGGCAAACAGGGCGATATAGCCGGCGGTGAGCAGGGTGACCGCCACCGGTCCCCGCCACGCCGCCCCCGTTGTCTCGTCGCGGTTGTCGCTTTCCTCTTCGCTTTCCTCGGTGCTTGCCTCGCCACTGGCCGCCTCGCGTCGATCGGAGAGGATCACCCCCCCCAGCGCCAGCAGCATGACCACGGCGAGCGCCACCGGAAAGAAGGAGGCGGTCAGGGCCCCGTTCTTGATGGGCGGGGCGATCTTGAACGCCTCGAGCAGATAGATCAGGGTCAGGGCCAGCAGGCAGACAACGACACCTGTTGGCCCCGTCAGCCAGCTCCCCAGGCGGGAAAGCGATTTCATCGGGAGTCCTCCGGAAAATAGCCGCCACCGCGGTGGCGGCGCGGGCTTACTGGCCGATCAGGCCGGCTTCCTTCAGTTCGTCCATGCGCGCGAACAGCTCATCCTGGGTCTGTTCGGCCCAGTCTTCGACCTCATCGGTGCCCAGCCAGTTGGGGGTGACACCGACGTCGACCAGCCAGCTCTGGAATTCCTCGCTGTCATAGGCCTGCTGGTAGGCGGCCTCGAGGGCCGTCACGGCTTCGTCCGGCGTATTGGCAGGCGCCGCCAGGATCACGAAACTGCCCATCTGGATGTCGTAGCCCAGTTCGGATGCCGGGGGCACGTCGGGGAAGCTCTCGCTCTGGACGTCGGTGAACTCCACCAGGCCACGGGCGTCACCCGCCGAGATCAACGACTCGAAGTCACCCAGGCTGGTCAGCGCCAGGTCCACCTCGCCATTGAGCAGGGCTTCCTTCTGGGGCGCCGCACCACCGGGATAGGAGACGATCTTGAACTCCACCTCGGCCTGGTCCTGCAGCTGCAGCAGCGTCAGGTGGGTTCGCGAGCCCATGTTCTGGATACCGGCGCGGATCTCCCCCGGCGCGGCCTTGGCGGCTTCGATCAGCGCCTCGAGGCTATCGAAGCGCGAATCCTCCGGCACCACGACGGCGTCCGGCTCGCTGGTGATTCGCGCGATCAGATCCAGCTTGTCGATATCGTAGCCGGCCAGCATTCCCTGCCACGGGATGGTGACGACGCTGTCGTAGGTCAGCGCGATCAGGGTGTAGCCATCGGGGCGCGCGCCCAGCGCCTGCACCAGGCCGTTGGCGCTCATGCCGCCTTCGATGTTCTCGACGTAGACGGTGCCCCCCAGCGGCTCCTCGGCAAGGTTGGAGATCTTGCGCACGATACCGTCGGTACCGCCGCCGGCGCCCCAGGGCACGATCATGCGAACGTCGCGCTCTGGATAGTCCGCCGCGACCGAGGCACTGACGACCAGCGCCAGGCCACCCAGGGTCATGCTCATCGACTTGCGCATCTCTTCCACTCCTTGCCACCGTCGGGGCAGTGCTTGTTGTTGGCTTGCGGGGACGGCCGCCACAACGCGGTATGGCCGTTCCTGTAGGGGGTGCTGCTCTTTTGATTGCCGCGCTTGTGACGACTACTTCGGCTTTCGCGCCCTAAGGTATTACATCATACAAAGTATTCGTGTAACCAAGATAGCCAGAGCAAGACGACTGCGAAATGCGACTTTAGTGAGGGATATCCGTCTGTCGGCCCAACGGCGCCGTATCGGGCGCCGTAAGCAGGCGCTGCACTGGGCGCCGTAAAGAAGGCGCATCGTCAATCGGGCGCCACGAAAAACGACAGCGGGGCCGATCGGCCCCGCTGTCGTGTGCGGTCGATTCTCTACCACCCTCGCCGCATCGTCCGTTGTATCCGCCTCGAAGGACGGAGCGCTTTAACCGAGCCCCGGCGGGCTCAGCCGAGGCAGACGCGCCTGCAGCAGCGCGGCCGCCTGCATGACCCTGTCATCGCGGAACTTCGGCCCCACCAGATGCAGACCCACCGGCAGCCCCTGGTCATCCAGCCCGCAGGGCAGCGAGGCCGCCGGCTGCTGGGTCAGGTTGAACGGATAGGTGAAGGGGGTCCAGTCCATCCATTCCCGATAGGGACCACCCGGCGGCACGTTGTGCCCGGCCTCGAAGGGCGAGATCGGCATCGTCGGCGTCACCAGCAGATCGAAGCGCCGATGAAAGTCGGCCAGGGAAGCGGTCAGCTCGGCGCGCCGGCGGCGGGCGTCGAGGTACTCGCCCAGGGGAATGTCGGCGCCGCGACGGGCGATCTCGAGAAAGCCGGGGTCCAGCAGCGCCTGCTGCTGTGGCGACAGCCTCGAAAGCGCCTGGGAAGCGCCTGAGAACCACAGCGTATTGAAGGTGTCGATGGGATCCTCGAAGCCCGGGTCGAGTCGCTCGACCCGAGCCCCCAGCGCCTCGAGCTCACCGGCGGCCTGTTCCACCCTGGCGCGGATATCCGGCGCCACCTGGACGTAGCCCAGATCCAGGCTCAGGGCGATGCGCCAGCCGCGCAGGTCCTGCGGCGGCGGCGCGCGCCAGTCGATGGGACAGGGGCCGCCAAGGTAGCCGTCGCGAGCGTCCGGCTGCGCCAGCAGGCTCATCATCAGGGCGCTGTCCTCGACACTGCGGGTCATCGGTCCCAGATGTGACAGGGTGCTCATGGCGCTGGCCGGCCACTGGGGCACCCAGCCGAAGGTCGGCTTGATGCCGAAGGTGCCGGTGAAGCTGCACGGGATGCGGATGGAACCGCCGGCGTCGCTGCCCTGGTGCAGCATGCCCAGGTTGAGCGCCGCCGCCGCTCCGGCGCCCCCGGAGGAGCCCCCCGGGGTCAGCGCAGGATTCCAGGGGTTGCGAGCGATGCCGTGGAGCGGATTGTCGGTCACCCCCTTCCAGCCGAACTCCGGCGACAGGGTCTTGCCGACGATGATCGCACCGGCCTGGCGCAGAAAGCCGCTGACAGGGGCGTCCACCTCCATCGCGGCGTCCGGGTCGCTGGTGCGCGAGCCCATGCGGGTCGGCATGCCGCGGGTCAGCGTCAAATCCTTGATGGTGACCGGGATGCCATCCAGCGGGCCGCATGGTGTGCCCTCGCGCCAGCGCCGAGTGGAGGCCTCGGCGGCACGCAGTGCCTCGTCGCTGGCGACATGGGCGAAGGCGTTGAACCGAGGGTTGTCCCGGGCGATCCGCGCAAGGCAGTCCTCGATCACCTGACTCGGGGTCAGTCGTCGCTTGCGAAAGGCCTCGAGCGCCTGGCAGGCGCCCAGCTCGGCCAGGGCCGGCTCGTCGCTGGCCTGGCGCTCGGGGGAAGGCGTGGCCTGACTCATCGCGGCCCTCCCTCGGCCCGATCGGCGACGCCGGCGCTGTCCAGTACTGCATGCAGCAGCACGTTGCAGCCGGCGTGCAGGTCCTCCGGCGTGGCGTACTCGATCTCGTTGTGACTGATGCCGCCTTCGCAGGGCACGAAGATCATGGCGGTGGGTGCCACCCGGCCGAGGAAGATAGCGTCGTGACCGGCGCCGCTGACGATGTCCATGTGCGACAGACCATGGGCCTCGGCACCGGCACGCACCGCCTTGACGCAGGTCTCGTCGAAGGCCTCCGGCGGGAAGTCCGCGGTGGGCGTGAGCTCCGCCCGGAGACCGTGGCGCTGGCTGACCTCGGCCACCACCTCGGCGAGCCGGGCGGCCATGTCCTCGAGGGCGTCCGGTTCCAGATGCCGCAGGTCGACAGTCATCCGCACCTGGCCGGGGATCACATTGCGCGAGCCCGGGTGGGGCGTCAGTACGCCGACGGTGCCGCGCCCGTGGGGCGCTGCCTCGTTGGCCATGCGGTTGACCGCCAGGGTGATCTCGGCGGCGCCGACCAGGGCGTCCTTGCGCAGGTGCATGGGGGTGGGGCCGGCGTGGGCCTCGACGCCGGTCAGGGTGACATCGAACCACTTCTGCCCCAGCGCGCCGATCACCACGCCCAGGGTGGTGGCGGTATCCTCGAGCAGCGGTCCCTGCTCGATATGGGCCTCGAAGTAGGCCTTCACCTCGTCGATGTCCACACGGTCACTGCCGCGATAGCCGATGGCGTCCAGCGCCTCACCGACACTGACCCCCTCGTCGTCGCAGCGGGCCAGCATCTCGTCGAGGCCAAGCTCGCCGGTGAACACCCCGGAGCCCATCATGCAGGGCGGAAAACGGCAGCCTTCCTCGTTGGTCCAGGCCACCACCTCGACCGGAGCCCGGGTGGTGATGGCGTGCTGGTTGAGGGTGCGGATGACCTCGAGCCCGGCCAGCACGCCGAAGCAGCCGTCGTACTTGCCGCCGGTGGGCTGGGTGTCGATATGACTGCCGGTCATCACCGCCGGCATGCCGGGGTCGCTGCCCTCCCGTCGGGCGAAGATGTTGCCGATGGCGTCGATGCGGATCTGGCAGCCCTCGGCCCGGCACCAGTCGATAAACAGGTCACGGGCCTGACGGTCGAGTTCGGTCAGCGCCTGGCGATTGACGCCGCCCTTGGGGGTCGCGCCCAGCTCGGCCAGGGTCATCAATGATTGCCACAGGCGCTCGCCGTCGCTCTTGAGCACGGCAGCGTCGGATGGGGTCAGGGTAACGGTCATGGGTATCGTCCTTGCAAAAGGGTGGTCTCAGGCGCTCAGGGCCAGGTAGCGATCACGCACGCCGGGATCGTCGCGGAAGTCATCGGCGCTGGCGGTGTAGACGATGTGGCCCTGCTCGAGGATGTAGTGGCGGTCGGCCACCGCCTCGCAGACCCGCAGGTTCTGCTCGACCAGCAGCACCGACAGGCCCTCCTCGCGGATCGCCTTCAAGATCTTGACGATCTCGTCGACGATGACCGGGGCCAGGCCCTCGGTGGGCTCGTCGAGCAGCAGGATCCGCGGGTCGTTGAGCAGCGCCCGGGCGATCGCCAGCATCTGCTGCTCGCCGCCGGACAGGGCGTTGCCGCGGTTGCGACGGCGCTCCTCGAGGCGCGGAAACCAGCGATAGATATCGGCCATCTGCCAGCGACTGCCGGCGCGCACCGCGATCTGCAGGTTTTCCTCCACGCTGAGGATGCTGAAGATGCCGCGGTGCTCCGGCACCAGCGCCACGCCCTGGCGGGCGATGCGAAACGGCGGCTGGCCAAGCAGCGACTGACCGTTGAGTTCGATGCTGCCGGCGGGGGTGTCGACCAGCCCCATGATGCTCTTCAGGGTGGTGGTCTTGCCGGCACCGTTGCGCCCCAGCAGGGTCACCAGCTCGCCCTCGCCCACCTTCAGCGAGACGCCTTCGAGCACATGGCTCTTGCCGTAGTAGCTGTGGATATCCTTGATCTCGAGCATCAGGCGGCCTCCCCCAGATAGGCGTCACGTACGCGGGCGTCGCTGCGCACGGTCTCGGGGTCACCCTCGACCAGCACCTGCCCGCGGTTCATGACGGTGATGGTGTCGCTGATCGACATCACGATGCTCATGTTGTGCTCGATCAACAGGATGCTGTGGTCCTCGCCCAGCTCGCCGATCAGCGAGGTCATGCTGGGGATGTCATCGATGCCCATGCCCGAGGTGGGCTCGTCCAGCAGCAGCAGCTTGGGCCTTGGGCAGATCGCCATGCCCACCTCGAGGATGCGCTGCTGGCCGTGGGACAGCTCCCCTGCCGCCACCCCGGCGCGCTCGGCAAGACCGATGCGCTCGAGGATCTCGTCGGCCCGGGCCAGGTGTTCGCGGCGCTTGTTCAGGCGTTGCCAGAAGTTGAGCGCACGCCAGCCGTCGATGCCCTGGGCGGCCAGGCGCAGGTTTTCGTGGACGCTCAACTCCTGGAACAGGCTGGTAACCTGGAAGGAGCGCGACATGCCCAGGCCGACCCGGCCGTGGGGCGGCTCCCGGGTGATCTCGCGGCCATCGAGCAGGATGCGCCCGGCGGTGGGCCGGCGCTCACCGGTCAGGCAATGGAACAGGCTGGTCTTGCCCGCGCCATTGGGCCCGATCACGGTATGGATGCTGCCGCGGGCGATGCGCAGGCTGACCCCGTCCACCGCCCGAAAGGCGCCGTAGGCCAGGGCCAGGTCGCGGGTTTCCAGCAGTACGTCAGTCATGGCCGGCCTCCTTGTGCGGTTTGGTGTGGCTACCACGGCGTCGCTCCAGCAGGCTCGACAGCCCGCCCCACAGACCGCCGCGCATGAAGATCACCACCGCGATCAGCGCCACGCCCAGCAGCAGCATCCAGCGCGGCCAGATCGACGACAGCAGGTCGCCCAGCAGCACGATGGCGCCGGCCCCCAGCAGCGAGCCAAACAGCGAGCCGGTCCCGCCGATGATGGTCATGATCAGGATCTGCTCGGACATCAACAGCTCGATGTTGGACAGCGGCACAAAGTTCAGCAGCATGCCGTAGAGCGCCCCGGCCAGGGCGGTGATGCCGCCGGACAGCACGAACACCATGATCTTGAACAGACGGGTGTCGTAGCCCAGCGCCGAGGCGCGCTGCTCGTTTTCGCGGATCGCCAGCAGGGTGCTGCCGAACGGCGAGTCGGTGATACGCCGGGCCACCACGTAGATCAGCGCGAACAGGCTGGCCACCAGGGCGTAGAAGGCCAGCGGCGAGGCAAAGCTGATCAGGGTCGTCTCGCCCACCGCCAGCGGCGGGCGCGGCACGTCCAGCAGGCCATTGTCGCCGCCGGTCCAGTCGCTCAGGGTGTAGGCCAGGAAGTAGGCCATCTGGGTCAGCGCCAGGGTCAGCATCACGAAGTAGATGCCCTTGCGCCGGATGCACAGCATGCCCACGCCGAGTGCCAGCACACAGCCTGACACCACGGCGATCAGCAGCGCGCCGATCAGCCCTGCGTTGAGGTGGATCATCGCCAGGGCGCTGATGTAGGCACCGGCGCCGAAGAAGATCGCCTGGCCGAAGGACAGAAGTCCGGTGAAGCCGAGCAGCAGATTGCAGGCCAGTGCGGCCATGGCGAAGATCAGGATCTCGGTGGCCAGGGTGGCGGAGGGCAGCACCAGCGGCAGCAGCACCATCACCGCCAGCATCGCCAGGGTGGTGCCGGCGCCGAGACGCCCCTTGAAGCGGCGCCGGCCTGGACTGGCAGCGACGGTATCGAGTGTCTTGGTCGTCATCTTATGCTCTCCCGAACAGTCCGTGGGGACGCAGCAGAATCACCACCGCCATGGCGGCGTAGATCATCAGGCTGGCGCCCTGGGGCCACAGCGAGGTCATCAGGCTCTGCACCACGCCGACGATCAGCCCCGCCACCAGGGCGCCGGTGAAGGACCCCATGCCACCGATCACCACCACCACGAAGGCCAGCCCCAGCACCTCCGGCCCGATGAAGGGGTGCGCCCCGCGCAGCGGCGCCGACAGCACCCCGGCAAGGCCCGCCAGGCCCACCCCGAGGGCGAAGGTGATGGAGAACAGGCGAAAGATGTTGGAACCCAGCAGCGATACCATCTCGGTGGACTCGCTGCCGGCGCGCACCAGCGCGCCGAAGCGGGTGCGTTCGAGCAGCAGCCACAGCACCACCGCCACCAGGGCGCTGAAGCCGATCAGAAACAGCCGGTAGTAGGGGTAGGCGAAGTTGCCGATGCGCACCACGCCCTGCAGCGCCTCCGGGGTGGGAATGCTCTTGCCCACCGGGCCCCAGATCATGATCGACAGCTCCTGGATGATCAGCGCGATGCCCAGGGTGACCAGAATCTGGAAGGTATGCGGCAGGTGGTAGATGCGCTGGATCAGGCTACGCTCCAGCGCCCAAGCCAGCAGCGCCACCAGCAAGGGGCCTGCGATCAGCGCCAGCCAGAAGTTGCCGGTCAGGCTGACCAGGGTGTAGCAGAGGTAGGAGCCCACCAGGAAGAAGGCCCCGTGGGCGAAGTTGACGAAGTTCAACAGTCCGAAGATCAGCGTCAATCCCACCGAAATCAGGAAATAGATCATCCCGAGCCCCAGACCGTTGAGGATCTGGAACAGATAGACGTTAAGCATGGTCCCGACTCCTGTCGTGCCGGGGACAGCGTCCCCGGCAGATTGGCAAGCTGTCAGCCTTAAAGCTGGCAGGGCGAGTCCTCAGGGGTGACGAAGGAGCGCCCGGCGCTGATCACGTCGGCGTAGTCGTCGGGGTCTTCCATCTCGCCCTCGGCCTTGCCCTTGAGCAGGTAGTAGTCCTTGATCACCTGATGGTCGGAGGCGCGGATGGTCTCCTCACCGGTGGGGCCCTGGTAGGTGTAGCCTTCCAGCGCCTCGATCAAGGTCGGGCCTTCGCTGGCCCCGCTGGCGTCGGCCACTTCAAGCATCACCCGGGTCATGGTGTAGTCGGCGGCCAGGGGGTAGGTCGGGGTGATGTCGTAAGCCTCACGCACCGAGGCCACCAGCTGCTGGTTGAAGGGGGTGTCGACCTCGTGCCAGTACTGGGCGCCGAAGTAGATGCCGTCGACGTTGGCGGCGCCGAGCTCCTCGAACTGGTCGAGGCCCGCCGACCACACCATCAGGATGTCCATCTGCTCGTTGAGGCCGAAGTTGCGCGCCTGGCGCAGGGCGTTGGAGGACTGGGAGCCGAAGTTCAACAGCACCAGCACGTCCGGCGCCGCCGACATGGCGTTGGTCAGGTAGCCGGAGAATTCCTGCTCCTGCAGCGAGTGATAGCTGTTGCCGACGTGCTCGACGCCGTACTCCTCGAACACCGCCTTGGCGTTGTCCAGCAGCGCCTCGCCGAACACGTACTCGGGGGTGATGGTGTAGAAGCGCTTGGCCTCGGGCAGCGCCTCGATCAGCGGCACCAGGGTCTCGCGGATGGCCCCGTAGGTCGGCACCGACCAGCGGAAGGTGGAGGCGTTGCACTCGCTGCCGGTCAGCTCGTCGGCACCGGCCGGGGTCATGAACACCCCCTCGACGCCGGCGACTTCCTTGCCCACCGCCAGCGCCGTGGATGACAGGGTGGCACCGTTGAACAGTCGCCCGCCGTCCTGGTTGATCGCTTCCTGCACCTTGCGGATGGCGCGACCGGCATTGCCCTCGGTGTCCAGGCTGACGTACTCGATATCACGGCCGAGGGTTTCTCTGGCCTCTTCCACCGCCAGCCGGGAGCCCATCTCGGCGTACTTGCCGTAGCTGGCGAAGGCACCAGACAGGGACTTGACCCCGTAGAAGGTGAGCGGCTCCTGCTCCTGGGCCAGCAGCGGTTGGGTCACCAGGCCAAGGGCCAGGGCGGAAAGCATCAGGGAGGTCTTGCGCACAGTCATTGTTATTCCTCTTTTTTCGACGTCATCGGAGTGGATGAGGGGTCGCTGGCGTGGGGGTGGCAGTTGTTGTCATTGTTGGTTGGTTTGCCGCAGGTCGGGGGCCAGGAGGCTAGCCGCCCGCCTCGCCGAGGGCGTCCGGCGAGACCAGAAACTGCTTGGCCATCTCGCCCTCCAGCGCCGACATATGGTGCTCGGCGTCACACATGTGCTCGTACATCAGGCGGCGCACCGCCTCGCGGTCGCCGGCCTCGAAGGCCTCCAGCAGGGCGATGTGATAGCGGATGTTCGATTCATCGAAGGCGTGGCGCTCCGGCTTGTAGGCCTTCTTGATGACGACCAGATCGCGCAGCAGGTCGTTGAGGAAGGTGCTCATGAAGCGCAGCAGCGGATTGGGGCAGTACTCGGCCAGGATGTTGTGAAACTCGAGCTCCAGCATGCGGTGCTGGCGCTGGCTGAGTTCGTCCTCGTGGGGCCGCTGGCACTGATCGATGTTGTCCCGCAGCCGGGTCAGACCCGCCGCATCGAGCCGGTCCATGGCCGAGACCGCCACCTCGACCTCCACCATCCGCCGCAGCTGATACACCTGGCTGCCGTCCACGTGCTGGAAGTGCAGAAAATTGCGCAGCGCGCGGCAGGCGGGATCGACGGTCACCTCGCGAATGATGGCGCCGCCGCCGGGGCCGGTCTTGAGCGCGACCAGACCTTCCACCTCGAGCACCCGCAGCGCCTCACGGATGGTGCCCTTGGCGCATTCATAGCGCTCCATCAGGGCCTTCTCGTTGGGCAGGCGGTCACCCGGCGACAGGTTCTCCATCACGATCTTCTGCTTGATGTCCTCGCAGATCAGGTCCGCGAGTTTCTGTCGGCGCTGGGGAAAGGGAGTCGGCACGGGTCGCCTCGGTCATTTATTCGAATAAATATAAGGATTAGACCCGCCGCGTGAATTGGTCAAGAAAAGAAATCGACGGCATTAAACGTTTGCCTTTACTCACGTGAACGACAACAAAGAGTGCTTTTACAAACCTTAGCCTCTGTCCATGCTGAGCCCATGCCCGCCCTGCGGCCCCTGACTGGAGACTCGCCATGCTGACCTTCGACACCCTCGATACCCGTCCCGACGCTCACGCCGAGCGCCCTGCGGGAGCCGAGCTCAACCATCACTACTGGATGCCGTTCACCGCCCACCAGGACTTCCACCAGCACCCGCGGATGATCCACGGCGCCGAGGGCCGCTACTTTATCGACGACCGCGGCCGCCGGGTGTTCGATTCGCTGTCGGGGCTATGGACCAGCGGCGCCGGCCACAACCGTGAAGAGATCCGCGAGGCGGTGGCCCGCCAGCTCGGCAGTCTCGACTTCGCGCCGAGCTTTCAGGTGTCCCATCCGCTGGCCTTCAAGCTGGCCGAGAAGGTCGCGAGCCTGACTCCGGCGGGGCTCGACCATGTGTTCTTCACCGACTCAGGCTCCGAGTCCGCCGACACCGCGCTGAAGATGGCCAAGGCCTACTGGCGACTCAAGGGTCGCCCGGAAAAGACCCGCATGATCGGCCGCGCCAAGGGCTACCACGGGGTCAACATCGGCGGCACCAGCCTTGGCGGCATCGGCGGCAACCGCAAGCACTTCGGCCAGTTGCTGGACTCGAGCCACCTGCCCCACACCCTGCAGCCGAACCAGGCCTTCACCCGGGGCCAGGCCGAGACCGGGGCCGAGCTTGCCGATGCGCTGCTCGAGCAGATCGCGCTGCACGACGCCTCCAACATCGCGGCGGTGATCGTCGAGCCGATGTCCGGTTCCGCCGGGGTCATCGTGCCGCCCAGGGGCTATCTCGAGCGGCTGCGCGAGATCTGCTCGGCCCACGACATCCTGTTGATCTTCGACGAGGTGATCACCGCCTTCGGTCGCAGCGGCGCGCGCACCGGTGCCGAGGCCTTCGGCGTCACCCCGGATCTGATGACGGTGGCCAAGCAGATCACCAACGGCTGCGTGCCGATGGGCGCGGTGATCGCCTCTGGCGAGATCCATGACACCTTCATGCACGCCGGCGGCCCGGGGCACGCCATCGAATTTCCCCACGGCTACACCTACAGCGGGCATCCGGTGGCCTGCGCCGCCGCCCTGGCCGCGCTGGACCTGCTCGAGCGCGAGGACTTCCCGGCCCAGGTCAGGGCCATCGCCCCGGCCTTCGAGGATCGCCTGCACGCCTTGAAGGGCCGCCCCCATGTGGTCGACATCCGCAACTACGGCCTGGCCGGCGCGATCCAGCTGGCCCCGCGTGACGGTGATCCGGGCATCCGCCCGCGCGACGCCCACCTGGCGCTGTGGGAGGCCGGCTTCTACGTGCGCTTCGGCGGCGACACCCTGCAGTTCGGCCCTCCCTTCGCCACCACCGAGGCCGAACTTGAGCGCCTGTTCGACGCCGTCGCCGAGACCCTCGACCGGCTCGACTAAGACCGCTCGACCAAGACCGCTTGCCTGAGCCCGCTCACCGGCGCCGCTCACTGGCGCCGAGCGCCCGGTTTATCCACCCGAAACCGACAGCCTGTGGACAACCTTTACACCCACAGTTCACAGCCTTATCCACAGCGCGGACGGGCCAGGCCCGTCCGCCCTTTCGACACTTGAGGACCCTCGATGGACAACGTCAATCACTGGATCAACGGTCAGGATCTCGAGGCGAGCCGCCACCTGCCGGTCACCAACCCGGCCTCCGGCGAGACCATTCGCCAGGTCGCCGACGGCGACGCCGACACCGTCAAGGCCGCCATCGACGCCGCCCAGGCGGCCTTCCCGGCCTGGCGCGACACCCCGCCGGCCAAGCGCGCCCAGGTGATGTACCGCTTCAAGGCGCTGCTGGAGCGTGACGCCGATCGCCTGGTGCAGCTGATCAGCGAGGAGCACGGCAAGACCCTCGAGGACGCCATGGGCGAGCTCAAGCGCGGCATCGAGAACGTCGAGTACGCCTGCGGCGTGCCGGAGCTGCTCAAGGGTGAGTACTCTCACAACGTGGGGCCGTCCATCGACGCCTTCTCCAACTTCCAGCCGCTGGGCGTGGTGGCCGGCATCACCCCGTTCAACTTCCCGGCGATGGTGCCGCTGTGGATGTACCCGATGGCCATCGCCTGCGGCAACGCCTTCGTGCTCAAGCCCTCCGAGAAGGACCCGTCCGCCGCCCTGGCGGTCGCCCGCCTGCTCGAGGAAGCCGGCCTGCCCCAGGGCATCATGAACGTGGTCCAGGGCGGCCGCGAGACCGTCGAGGCGCTGCTCGACGCCCCCGAGGTCAAGGCCGTGTCCTTCGTCGGCTCGACCCCCATCGCCGAGACCATTTACCGGCGTGGCGCCGAGAGCGGCAAGCGGGTGCAGGCCCTCGGTGGTGCCAAGAACCACGCCGTGGTGCTGGCCGACGCCGATATCGACAACGCCGCCAACACCCTGATGGGGGCCGCCTACGGCAGCGCCGGCGAGCGCTGCATGGCGATCTCGGTGGCGGTGTGCGTCGGCGACGACACCGCCGACCGTCTGATCGAGGCCATGGGTCCCAAGATCGCCGCGCTGAAGATCGGCCCCGGCACCGACAAGGGCCTGGACATGGGCGCCCTGGTCACCGCCCAGCATCGCGACAAGGTACTCGGCTATATCGAGAAGGGCGTGCAGGAAGGTGCCACCCTGGTGGCCGATGGCCGCGAGCTGGTGGTCCCGGGCCACGAGAACGGCTTCTTCGTCGGCGGCTGCCTGTTCGACCGGGTCACCCCGGAGATGACCATCTATCGCGAGGAGATCTTCGGCCCGGTGCTGTGCGTGGTGCGTGTCGACAGCCTCGA
>DJIP01000272.1:571-2517 GCA_002433675.1 Halomonas halophila | reverse complement strand
TCGTCCGGTCGCCCCATGCGGCCACAGGGCACCGCCTCGCCGACCAGTCGCTTCTTCTCGCCGAGGGGGCGTCCCTCGTAGCGGGCGAACAGGGCATCGACCTCGTCCCACATGGGGGTATCGACCACCCCCGGGGCGATCGCGTTGACGCGGATACCGTGGCGAATCAGATCCAGCGCACAGGACTGGGTCAGACTGATCACCGCTGCCTTGGTGGCGCAGTAGGTGCTGACCAGAGGCTCGCCACGCCGCCCGGCCTGGGAGGCCATATTGATGATGACACCGCCACGATTCGCCTCGACCATCGCCTTGGCCACCGCCTGCAGGGTGAAGAACAGCCCCTTGACGTTGACCGCAAACTGGCGCTCGAAGTCGGCCTCTTCCACCTCGAGCACCGGCGCCATGCCAAATACCGCTGCATTATTGACCAGCACATCGATACCGCCAAAACGTTTCTCTACCTTTCGAACCATAGCAGCGATGGCGGTGTTGTCGCGGACATCCAGCGAAGCCCCCATCGCGCGCTCGCGGTCGAAGCCTTCCAGCGCCTGGTCGATCGCCTCGCTGTCGACATCGGCGATCACCACACGAGCCCCTTCCTCGGCGTAACGCCGCGCGATGGCAAGCCCGATCCCGCGTGCACCACCGGTGATTACGGCGGTCTTGTCCTGAAGCTTGCCCGCCAACGGGCCAACAGCGCCGTGCTTCATGCGCTGGCCTGCTGACGCTGCTGCCAGCTGGACACCAGGGCGGGCAATTGCGCCATATGGGTCATCACCTGCCACACTCCGAGCTGGCTGAGCCGTTCGGCGTGATCGGCAGGCAGATGGCTTGCCCCGACGAAGCCGATGACCGTCATCCCGGCGGCCAGGGCAGCGCTGGCGCCAGCGATGGAGTCCTCGACCACCAGGCAGTTGGCAGGACGGACCCCCAGGGTCTCGGCGGCCAGCAGGTAGACGCCGGGATCCGGCTTGGGCTTGTCGACCTGCTCGGCACAGAAGATCGGCGCCGTGCCCAGTACCCGGTCCAGGCCGGTACGCGACAACGAGGCGACGACCCGCTGACGACGACTGTTGGAGACCACCGCCTTGGCACCGGGAATCGCCGACAGCGCCTGTGCCACCCCATCGATGGCGGTGAGTTCGCGGGCGAGGCGGGCTTCGATCTCGTCGTCGAGCAGGGCCAGCGCGTCCCTGGGCAGCGCATGGGCACTCTGGTCGTCGAGAAGTTCGAGAATCGCCGCGGTGGTGCGGCCCAGGGCATCATTCAGGGCCGCCTCGACGTCGAGGTCGGGCAGCCACTCGGCCAGCCGCTCGGCCAGGGTCGCCTCGGCGATCACCTCACTGTCCACCAGCACGCCATCGCAGTCGAAGATCAGGGTCGTCATGGTCGCTCCTCAGGCCTCCGCGGTACTGGCGGCACGATTGTCCTGGCGGGTCAGCGAGGCCAGCGGGTGACGCTTAAGGCTTGCCAGTGCCAGCCCCTGCTCACCGAACAGGTGAGCCCGGCCCGGCTCGAAGCCGAAGCGAATCTCGTCTCCCACCCGGTGGGTCACGTCGCCATCCACCATCAGCGTCAGCAAGTCGCCGTCCATCTCCACGTACAGCGAGGTCTGTCCACCCAGTCGCTCGATCACGCTGACGCGGGCCTTCAGCGGTCCCTGGTCGTCGAGCATCAGATGCTCGGGACGGATGCCTAGCTCCAGCGCCTGCCCCTGGACCACCTCATCGCCTTCCACCGGCACCTTGACGGTATCGCCGCCTGGCACACGCACCTCGACCCCCTGGGCGTCGCCGGCAACGGCCTCAACCTTCAGGAAGTTCATCTTGGGCGAGCCGATGAAGCCGGCCACGAAACGGTTGCGCGGATGGTGATACAGCTCCATCGGCGAGCCGACCTGCTCCACCACGCCGCCCTGGAGCACCACGATCTTGTCGGCCATGGTC
>DJIP01000272.1:0-243 GCA_002433675.1 Halomonas halophila | reverse complement strand
CATGGCCTCGATCTGGTCGTGGGTCACATAGATCATGGTCGCCTTGAGCTCTTCGTGCAGACGCGCCAGTTCGATGCGCATCTGTACCCGCAGCGCCGCGTCCAGGTTGGACAAGGGCTCATCGAACAGGAAGATGCTCGGGTTGCGCACGATGGCGCGGCCGATCGCCACGCGCTGGCGCTGACCGCCGGAGAGCGCCTTGGGCTTGCGCTCGAGCAAGGGCTCCAGCTGCAGGATCTTCGC
>DJIP01000241.1 GCA_002433675.1 Halomonas halophila | reverse complement strand
GCGTGGAAGGCGGTGATCTCCAGGCTGTCGAACTGGGCACACATCTGGTTGATCTTCTCGCGGCCGACGCCGTGTTCACCGGTGATCGAACCGCCGGCCTCCACACACAGCTCGAGGATCTTGCCGCCCAGCGCCTCGGCGGTTTCGAGCTCCCCTTCGCGGTTGGCATCGAACAGGATCAAGGGGTGCATGTTGCCGTCGCCGGCGTGGAAGACGTTGGCCACCTTGAGCCCGTACTGCGCTGACAGATCGCTGATGCCCTTGAGCACCCTCGGCAGCTCGCGGCGAGGAATGGTGCCGTCCATGCAGTAGTAGTCCGGCGACATGCGGCCTACCGCAGGGAAGGCGTTCTTGCGACCGGCCCAGAACTTGGCGCGTTCGGCCTCGTCGCGGGCGAGCTGAACGTCGCTGGCGCCGGCCTTGGCCAGCACCTCACGCACGGTCTCGATATCGTCGTCCACATCGGCCTCGACGCCGTCGAGCTCGCACAGCAGGATCGCCTCGGCGTCCACCGGGTAGCCGGCACGGATGAAGTCTTCGGCGGCGCGGATGGCCAGGTTGTCCATCATCTCCAGGCCACCGGGGATGATACCGGCGGCGATGATGTCACCGACCGCGGCGCCGGCCTTTTCCACGTCATCGAAACTGGCCATCAGCACCTTGGCGGTCTCGGGCTTGGGCAGCAGCTTGACGGTAATCTCGGTGACCACACCGAGCATGCCCTCGGAGCCCATCATCAGCGCCAGCAGGTCGAAACCGGGGCTGTCGAGGGCCTCGGAACCGATGGTCATGCGCTCGCCCTCGATGGTCATCACCTCGAGCCTCAGCACGTTGTGTACGGTGAGGCCGTACTTGAGGCAGTGCACACCGCCGGCGTTCTCGGCCACGTTGCCGCCGATCGAGCAGGCGATCTGGGAAGAGGGGTCCGGCGCATAGTAGAGCCCGTAGGGTGACGCCGCCTCGGAAATGGCCAGGTTGCGCACCCCGGGCTGGACCCGGGCGATGCGGGCGTCTGCGTCGATGTCGAGAATGCGGTTGAAGCGTGACATGACCAGCAGCACGCCTTGCTCCAGCGGCAGGGCACCGCCGGAAAGACCGGTGCCAGCGCCGCGGGTCACCACCGGCACGCCGAGTTTACGGCACTGCTTGAGCAGCGCCTCGACCTGGTCCAGGCGTTCGGGCAGGGCCACCAGCATGGGCAGTACGCGGTAGGCCGACAGGCCGTCGCATTCGAAGGGGCGCAGGTCTTCCTCTCGGTGCAGCAGGGTGAGGTCGGGGACCACGCGGGTGAGTTCGGCGAGCACCTCGTTCTTGTCGCGCCGTGGCAAGGCGCCGTCCAGGCGTTCGTCATAGAGGATGTTCATGACGCTTCCTCGGTTGAGCTAGCACGGTCGTGCGGCTAATGATGGTTATTATCTGCACTACAATCTGCGTCGTCTTGACCTCAGTGTCCAGATTTTGGTTTGCTGGTCTGACCAGTTATTGGCAGATGTGCTCGGTTCAGGGCATCAATATGGACGACGAACTACGCACGCTGCGGGAGGCCGGACATGTGGGACAACGAAGAACGACTGGCACCGAGCAGCACCTCCCAGGCCATCGCCTCGAAGCTCGAGACGCTGATCCTCGACGGCGTCTTCCGCCCGGGCCAGCTATTGCCCTCGGAACGGCGGCTGTGCGAACGGCTGGGGGTGGGACGTTCGTCGCTGCGCGAGGCGCTCGGCAGTCTGCGCAGCAAGGGGGTCATCGTGACTCGCCAGGGGCGTGGTTCCGAGGTGGCGCCGCTGGTGGAGGCGCCCCATGCCACGCCCTTGATGCACCTGTTTCGCGAGCACCCGCGCACCCTCTACGACCTGCTCGAGGTGCGTGCGCTGCTGGAAGGAGAGTCGGCGAGTCTGGCTGCGAGCCGCGGCACCGCGTCAGACAGGGTGCTGATCACCCGACGCTACCGAGAGATGGCGGACTACGTGGAAAAGGCGGACCCGCTCGAGGTGGAGCGTCTGGCTCGACTCGATCACGCCTTCCACCTGGCCATCTGCCAGGCGTCGCATAACCCGGTGCTGGCGCATACGCTGCAGAGCCTGACCGATCTGCTGCTGAGTTCGGTGTTCGCCTCGGTCAAGCACCTCTACCATCGTCCTGACGCCAGGGACATGATCAACCGCCAGCACGCCCGGCTGCACCGCGCCGTGGTAGAGGGCAAGCCACAACTGGCGCGGCGGGTGGCGCTGGAGCACCTGTCCACCATCGGTGACATGCTGCGCGAGATCGAGGCCGAGGATCAGCGTCTGGAGCGCTCGGCCATGCGGCTGGAAGAGTGGTAAGCGCCGGGACGACGGCAGACACTTCTGCGCGCCGTCCAGGAGCCACCTATTCTTCGTCGATGATGCCGCTGACGGCGGCTACCTCGAGCTTGTGGCCGAGGTGTGCGCGCAGGATATCGCCCAGGCGCTTGCCGTCTCGGGCCTCGATCGCCTCCAGTATGGCCTCGTGATCGGCGACGGCCTTGGCCCAGTTGGCCGGGCCCATCTCGACGCTGTAGCGAATGCGCTTCACCCTTTGGCTCAGGTTGTTGTACATCTCGATCAGCACGTCGTTGTTCGACGCGGCCAGGATGCACTCGTGGATCTGCTGGTTGACCTCGAAGTAGGGAGCCAGCTCCTGGCGCTGGTAGTGGCCCACCATCAGCTGATGCAGACGACGGATCTCCTCGACGTCGGCGTCTGTCAGGTGCTGGCAGGCCAGCTCACCGGACAGGCCTTCCAGGGCGCCCATGACGTCGTAGGTGTTCTTGACCCCACGCCGGGTCAGGCGCACCACGCGGGAACCTCGGTTGGGCAGGTTCTCGACCAGCCCTTCCGAGGTCAGCACCTTGAGGGCTTCTCTGAGCGGGGTGCGTGACACACCGAAGGTTTCACACAGGGCCTTTTCGGCGATCTTCTCGCCGGGCAGCAGGCTGCCTTGCTCGATCAGGTCGCGGATCCTGTCGGCGACTTCCAGGTACAGGCTGCGCGGCTGAATCTTTTCCATGGCGGATTTCCCGGGCTCATCATCGATTGACGGTCGAACGCTTGACGGTTCAACTTTTCCGTATTATGAATTCATTATTCAAATTATGCGAGTGTTGGTGAACGTATTTGGCCAGGCACTCGGGTAACCCTGTGAGGCAGCGGAGGGTGGGGCCGAATGGCATCGATCGGATTCCGACCGCTGCCTGCCTGCCTGCCTTTCCCTTTCTGTCTTCTCTCATATCTTGCGCTGGAGTTGCTATGGCCGGAAACGTATTTCTTGCACAGGTACAATTGTCGCGTCAGTCGGCGCGGCAATTGCTCGACGCCGCCTTTGCCTTTGCCCGCAAGGGCGAACTGCCTCCTCTGACCGCGGTGGTGCTGGACGCCGGCGGCAATCCGGTGGCGGCCGAGCGTGAAGACGGCTGCAGCCCGCTGCGCTGGCCGGTGGCCAACGGCAAGGCCTACGCGGCGTTGGGTATCGGGGTATCCAGTGGTACCACCGGCGAGCGTAACCGCGAGCGTCCCGCTTTCCTGGCGGCGGTGGCCGAGGCCTCCGGTGGCCGCTTCGTGCCGGTGGCCGGGGGCGTGCTGATCCTCGATGACGATCAGCGCATCCTGGGTGCGGTCGGTGTCAGCGGCGCCTCTTCGGCCGACGATCAGGCCGCCGCCATTGCCGGCATCGAGGCGGCAGGCTGGCAAGCCGGGCTGGAGCCCGAGACGGTCCCTGGTCCCTGATTCCGGTCTGGCAACTGTCTGGCAACAGGGATGGGTGCTGGACCGACCAGCAAGCGACAGAGCGAGCCTTCGAGCTCGCTTTTTTTGTGTATGTCCCCCGGGATGCAGCAAGGGAAGGCATGCGTGGGCATGGCTGCTGAGTAATCGTAAGATATTGAAAAAATTGAAATAAATATTCTCTAAGGCGAGTTTGCGAAAGACAAAAGTCTAATACCTAATTTTGAATTATGTATCCATATTGACCCTGACCCAGCGGGAAACGACTCCAGTTCCCAGGCCCTGAACGCCCTGGAAACGGAAAGCTCAAGTGACGGAAACCGCGACTGACGGAACCGTTACGTGAAGAGCACGCCAGCTCCCGTTGAGGCTTCCTCCAGGGTGCCAGTCGGTGCCCACCGCCAGACCACGATGGACAACAACAATCGGAGTGAGGGTTATGAAACTGCTGAAGACCGTACTGGCCGCATCCGTACTGGCGCTTGGCGTCGGTGCCGCTCAGGCCGACGAGGTGCAGATCAAGTTCGGCCACGTCGGTGGCCCGGGATCGCTGTTCGAGAAGACCGCCAACGAGTTCGCCCGTCTGGCCAACGAGCGCCTGGAAGGCGAGGCCGAGGTGGTGACCTATGGCTCCAGCCAGCTGGGTTCCGACGAGCAGATGCTCAACAAGCTCAAGCTCGGCACCATCGATCTGTCGCTGCCGTCCTCGATCATGAGCAGCGTGGCGCCGGAGTTCTCGCTGTTCGAGATGCCCTACCTGATCGAGGATCGGGAGCACCTCGCCCGAGTCCGCGACGAGGTGCTGCGTGATGTCCTGTATCCGGTCGCCGAAGACAAGCGCTACCGCATCATCGGCATCTGGGAGAACGGCTTCCGTCAGATCACCAACAACGTCCGCCCGATCGTGGTCCCTGAGGATCTCGATGGCATCAAGCTGCGTACCCCCAACGGTGTGTGGCGGGTCGAGATGTTCAAGAGCTACGGCGCATCACCGGCGCCCATGGCGCTGTCCGAGGCCTTCGTCGCGCTGCAGACCGGCGCCATGGACGGTCAGGAAAACCCGCTGGTACAGATCTATTCCCAGCGCTTCCAGGAGGTCCAGGACTACCTGTCGCTGTCCAATCACGTCTATTCCCCGGCCTATGTGCTGGCCGGTGCCAGCTGGACCCGCCTGCCCGAGCACGTCCGCGAAGTGCTGATCGAGACCGCCGAAGAGGTCGAGGCCTTCGCACTGGAGCAGGGCGCCTCGCTTGACGAAAGCCTGGTCAGCACCATGGAAGAGGAAGGCATGGAGGTGAACGAGGTCGACACCGACGCCTTCGTCGAGGGCTCTCGCGGGATCTACGAGAAGTTCGCCGCCGAGGTGGAAGGTGGTGAGGAACTGTTGTCGCGGGTGGAAGCACTGCGCGAATAACGCCTGTCCACTGCGGCCTCGCCACCTTCGGTGAGGCCGCATCCACCTTCGGAGGGATGCTCTGTGCTTACCACCATTTCCGCGGCCTACCAGAAGATTCTGGAGGTCATCGTCTTTCTCAATGTGCTGGCGCTGACCCTGGTGGTGACCATCGGGTTCGCGTCACGCCTGTTGGGCTCTCCTTTCAGCTGGTACGACGAGGTCGCCTCGATCGGACTGGCCTGGCTGACCTACTACGGCGCCGCCCTGGCCGCCTTGAAGGGCGCCCATATCGCCTGTCCCAGCGTGATCAACATGGTCTCGCCGTCCATTCGCCTGCCCATCGCGCTGCTCGCCGAGGCGATCACCATCGGCTTCTTCGTGCTGCTCGGCGTAACCGGTTTTCAGGTGGTGCAGATCCTCGAGGGGTCCACGCTGGTGAGCCTGCCCAGCATCTCGGTGCAGTTCACCCAGTCGGTGATTCCGATCGGTGCGGCGATGTTCATTCTCGCCCAGTTGCTCAGGCTTCCCGAAGTCATCCGGGCGGCCAAGGGAGCCGGCTTCGTCGATCACGAGCTCGAGGAGGCCGGTGTGCTGGCCGACGAC
>DJIP01000301.1:19686-19829 GCA_002433675.1 Halomonas halophila | reverse complement strand
CGTAACGCCAACGGCAAGGCGATCCTCTACGGCGATCGCATCACCGACTCGATGCGCAAGACCATCGACGAGACCGAGCGGCGCCGCGCCAAGCAGACGGCACACAACGAGGAACACGGCATCACGCCGCAGACGGTGACCCG
>DJIP01000301.1:16902-19306 GCA_002433675.1 Halomonas halophila | reverse complement strand
CGTGGACGCAAGGGCGAGCGCAAGGTGGCCGAGCCGGAAGCGGTCTATGATCCCGCCAGCCTGTCGCCGGAAGAGCTGCGCAAGGAGATGACGCGGCTCGAGGACGCCATGAGCGAGGCCGCCGCCAATCTGGAGTTCGAAGAAGCAGCGCGCCTGCGCGATCGCCTCCATGCCTTGAGAGAGCGTCAGTTGGCGCTCGGGACGGTGTAAGGGAAGCGGTGTCGGCAGGGCGGCAGGATCTGACGTTCGGTCCTGTCGTTCCCGCACGCCTGGACTTTTTATCTGGATGTTATACCGTTATCTTTCATGACTGACGTCACGTTTCCACTACTTGATCTTGGTGCATTGATGTTGTGCAGGCGTTGTATCGAAGCGTGGAGAGGGTAACAGGCAACTGGCATCACGACGCCGGGACTGCGCCACCTTCGACGAACCGGCACAGACGGCTGCCGAGCCGTGGCGTAATGCGCTACACTACGGGCCCTCGCAAGCCCGCCATGACGCCTACGGGACGCCAAGAGAGCGGGCGTATCGACCCAGCCAAGGAGTCTGCCATGACCGTGATCCGCCAGGACGACCTCATCACGAGTGTCGCCGATGCCCTGCAGTACATCTCCTACTACCACCCCAAGGACTTCATCGACGCCATGGCGGCCGCCTACGAGCGGGAGGAGAATCCGGCGGCGAAGGATGCCATCGCCCAGATCCTGATCAACTCGCGGATGTGTGCCACCGGCCATCGTCCCATCTGCCAGGACACCGGTATCGTCACGGTCTTCGTCCATGTGGGCATGAACGTGCGCTTCGAGGCCGACATGAGCCTCGACGACATGATCAACGAAGGGGTGCGCCGGGCTTACAACTTCCCGGACAATGTGCTGCGTGCCTCGGTGCTGGCCGACCCCGACGGCAAGCGTCAGAACACCAAGGACAACACTCCGGCGGTGATCCACCACAAGCTGGTGCCTGGCGACACCGTTGAGGTCCACGTGGCGGCCAAGGGCGGCGGCAGCGAGGCCAAGTCCAAGTTCGCCATGCTCAATCCCTCCGACTCGGTGGTCGACTGGGTCATGGAACAGCTCCCCAAGATGGGCGCCGGCTGGTGTCCGCCCGGCATGCTCGGCATCGGCATCGGCGGAACCGCCGAGAAGGCCATGGAACTGGCCAAGGAAGCCCTGCTCGATCCCATCGACATCCAGGACCTGCAGGCCAGGGGCGCCGCCAACCGCGCCGAGGAGCTGCGCCTCGAGCTGTTCGACAAGGTCAACCGTAGCGGCATTGGTGCCCAGGGGCTGGGCGGCCTGACCACGGTACTCGACATCAAGGTCAAGGACTACCCGACCCACGCTGCCAACAAGCCGGTCGCGATCATCCCCAACTGTGCAGCGACCCGTCATGCGCACTTTACCCTGGACGGCAGCGGCCCGGCGGCCCTCAAGGCGCCCAAGCTCGAGGATTGGCCCGAGATCACCCGTGAAGCCGGTGGCAACGTCAAGCGCGTCAATCTCGACGAGATCACCCCGGAAGAGGTGAAGACCTGGCAGCCGGGCGACACCCTGTTGCTCAACGGCAAGTTGCTGACCGGGCGTGACGCGGCCCACAAGCGCATGGTCGACATGCTGGGCAAGGGCGAGTCGCTGCCGGTGGATCTGAAGGGCCGCTTCATCTACTACGTGGGGCCCGTGGATCCGGTTGGCGACGAAGTCGTGGGGCCGGCTGGGCCGACCACCGCCACGCGCATGGACAAGTTTACCCGCACGATGCTCGAGCAGACCGGCCTGTTGGGCATGGTCGGCAAGGCCGAACGTGGTCAGATCGCGATCGAGGCCATTCGTGACAACCAGGCGGTGTACCTGATGGCGGTGGGTGGCGCGGCCTATCTGGTGTCCCAGGCGATCAAGGCCTCCAGGGTCGTCGGTTTCGAGGACCTGGGCATGGAAGCCATCTACGAGTTCGAGGTGGAAGACATGCCGGTGACCGTGGCGGTCGACAGCAAGGGCTCATCGGTGCACCAGACCGGCCCGGCCAAGTGGAAGGAGATCATCGCCGAGAGCGTCTGATCTACCATCGCCATGTCTCGCGCTGGTGAACAGCGAGACGCGATAGGCGGCCCCGTCATCTGGCGGGGCCGCCTGCGTTACGGGTATGCTGAAGTCCGCAATAACGCTAGCAAGTGCGCCCCGACGCTCAGCGCTCGATGTGGTGCGGTGTCACACGGATGGAGACCTTCGATGACCTCATGGCTGCTTGGCCTGGCCATCTTTCTGATTCACCTGGGCGGGGCCATCTCCGCCGTGCTCGCGCTGATGTCGAGTCGAACCTCTCAGGGGGCGATTGCCTGGATCATTTCGCTGGTCGCCATGCCGTATCTGGCGTTGCCGGCCTACTGGGTCTTCGGCCGACC
>DJIP01000301.1:814-16508 GCA_002433675.1 Halomonas halophila | reverse complement strand
TGCGCTATCGAGATCGCTTCGATTCCTATCTGGTCGGGGCCACCGACGCCGACGTCAAGGCGGTCGAAAAGCTTGCCATGATGCCGCTGACCCGAGCCAACTCGACGGAGTTGCTGGTGGATGGCGATCAGACCTTCGACAGCCTGTTTGCCGGTATCGATGCGGCCCGCTCCTATATCCTCATTCAGTTCTTTATCGTGCGCGACGATGCGCTGGGGCGGCGGCTCCATGACCATCTGGTGCGAGCCGCCCGTCGCCAGGTGCGGGTCTATTTCCTGTATGACGAGATCGGCAGCCGGCAGCTTGGCGAGGGGTATCTGCGCGACCTGCGTGAGGCGGGCATCCACGTCAGCGCCTTTCACTCTTCACGCGGCTGGCGTCACCGTTTTCAGCTCAATTTCCGCAACCATCGCAAGATCCTGGTGGTGGACGGTCGCGAGGGCTGGCTCGGTGGGCTAAACGTGGGGGTGGAGTATCTCGGCCAGGATCCTCGCCATGGCCCCTGGCGCGATACGCACCTGAAGCTGGTCGGACCCAGTGTGCTGGGGCTGCAGGAGGCCTTCTGGGAGGACTGGCACTGGGCCACCGGCACCATGCTGAGTCTTTCCTGGGCACCCCAGGTGGATCAGCGCACGCTCGATGAAGGCAACGGTCGCCACGTGGTGATCGTCCCCTCGGGTCCGGCGGATCCCCAGGAGACCGCGAGCCTGCTGGTCCAGCACCTGATCCACAGCGCCCATCAGCGCCTGTGGGTGACCAGTCCCTACTTCGTTCCCGACGAAGGCGTCCAGGACGCATTGCGTCTGGCCGCCATGCGCGGCGTGGATGTGCGCATCATGATGCCCGAACGTCCCGACCATCTGCTGGTGTTCCTGTCGGCCTTCGCCTTCCTGCCTGACATGATCCGCGCCGGGGTCAAGGTCTACCGCTATCAGCCGGGATTTCTCCACCAGAAGGTCATGCTGATCGATGACAGCGCCGCCAGCGTCGGGACCGTCAATCTGGACAACCGCTCCTTCCGATTGAACTTCGAGATCACCGCCCTGGTACCACATCAGGCGTTCGCCCTGGAGGTGGCGGACATGCTGGAAGAGGACTTCGCCAACTGCCGCGAGGTCAGCCTCGACGAGCTGCGTTCGCGTCCGCTGTGGCGCAAACTGGTATCCCGAGCCGCCTACCTGCTGGCGCCTGTGCAATAGCCTGCGCAGTCCGGCCGTGCCATCCCTCCGAGGCGGAAAGATCATGGCTCGAACGAGAGGCTGGTCATAGTCCGGCCCGGTGGTGCGCAGCGTGGCGGAGCAATAAAGCGTCACTATTCCCTTGGGAAGGTGAGTGCTTTCCGGTACATTTAGCCGTTTTATCGGGCGGTCGAACGTGGCCTTGGGTCACGTCCCCGGCGATGGCCACCCGTGCGGTTGGTGTCTTTACAAGGAGTGCTGGTGAATCTAGAAACGAAATGGCTCGAGGACTTCGTTGCGCTGTCCAACACCCGCAGCTTCTCGGCCTCCGCACGCCAGCGCCACGTCACCCAGCCGGCTTTCAGTCGGCGTATTCGTTCCCTTGAACAGGCGGTGGGCGTCACCCTGGTGGATCGCTCGACCACCCCCATCGACCTGACCCCTCAGGGTCAGCTGTTTCTGGTCACCGCTCGCAATATCGTCGAGCAGCTCAATGAGTCACTCGGTCATCTGCGCGGCCTGGCCATGGCCAACGAGGCGCTCGACGTGGTGGCGGCCCATTCACTGGCATTGAGCTTCTTCCCGCAATGGATCTCGCGCCTGCAGAAAGGGCTCGGGGAGTTGCCGACGCGGCTGGTGGCGATGAACGTGGGGGAGGCCATCCATGTGCTGCGCGAAGGCAACTGCGACCTGATGCTGGCCTACTACGATCCCTACGCCAGCATGCAGTTGGATGGGGAAGTTTTCCCCTCCTTTTCCATCGGGCGGGTCAAGATGATACCGGTGAGCCTGCCGGATGAGCAGGGGGCGCCGCGCTTCCCTCTAGAGGGTGACGACTCCTTGCCGTACCTGGCCTACACCCAGGGTGCCTTTCTCGGGCGCAGCGTGCGGATGCTGTTGAAGAATGACCCGCTGCGCATGCGCCTTCGCACCGTCTACGAGACCGCCATGGCCGAGGGGCTCAAGGCCATGGTCATGCAGGGCGTGGGCATGGCCTGGATACCCGACTTCTGCCTCAGGCAGGAGTTGAAGAGCGGGGCGGTGGTGCGTGCCGGCGGTGAGCAGTGGGATGTCCCGCTGGAGATTCGCCTGTATCGCTGCTCACTGGTGCATAAGCCCGGCGTCGAAAAACTGTGGCGCCAGATGATGAAGCTGCCGCGAGATTTTCTCGAGGCCTGATGTAGCTGCGATGGCCCCCCCACTGTCGGCAACGCACTGCATCGCTGTTCGCTACTCCTGGTGTCATTCAGTAAGCCCGGCGTCGAAAAACTGTGGCGCCAGATGATGAAGCTGCCGCAAGATTTTCTCGAAGCCTGATGGCCGTTGCCTATTGAAAAAAGCCCTTATGACAAGGGCCTTCTGATCTTCATCTACCGGTAGCGCTTCCTGTTCAGGACTCGCCTGGCGTTGTATCGCTGTTCTCGACGGGCGTTCGTTCGGGCGCTTCGGTCAGACGAAACGCTGATAGTTCCTTCGGCGCTCGCACCTCTCCTTCTTATTCCGTATCGACATGCCCCCGCACGCGGGGCTGGCTGTCCATGCTGTGACTCTTCACACCCTGCCCGACACGCCCAAGGAAACTTCACTCCTTGGCCCCTTGCCATCTATCGTCGCGAGCCCATGGAAAAAATCTTGTCGTCGGCACATGTGTTACAGGAAACCTACCTCCTCTCTTGCCTGTTGTGTGCGTAATAAAAGTAGCTTAACTACGCCTTTCACTCAGTCATATCCTAGGTTAATTGGTTAGTTATTACGGATCTGAAGTCCGCAAATACGCTAAATACGTACTGCTATTTCGTGCCGATATATTGCATGTCATCAAGTTCGAGTTAGCACCGTTTCCGTGGTGATACTGCACCATATTTGCCGTGCTTGATCTGCGTCAGTTAAAGCAATGGCTGCCCGAAGTATTTGGTGCGTGTGCGATTGACTGGCTTGAGCATCAAAGAACATAGTTGCTTACACATCGACAACAAATCTTTACGAAGGTGTGCAGATTCGTTTTGTTCGGCCAGCGCTTCGGGGCACAAAGGGACGAAGGTTATAACCGGTGAAGGGCAGCCATCGACGATGGAGTCTCACAATTCAACGTCACAATACGGTTTGAGGGATTCGAGGATGATCGACAAAGGGTCACAGATCCAGAGCAGGAAGTTGTCACCACAGCCTGTCAGGAAAGGGGCAGTATTGCTGGGGATGGCCGTGGTCACGATGTTGTCAGGCTGCGCCGTATCACCGCAACCTATATCACCCGAGGCTCGCCAACTCAGGGCGGATCAACTGCTTGCCCAGGTGACGTCGGATCAGGAACCGGTTGTTGCCCCCATCGATCTGTATTCCGCCATGGCACGGGCGATCAAGTACAACCTCGACTACCGCGTCGAGGTGATGGAGCATGCCCTGAGAGTCAAGGAACTCGACCTTGCCCACTACGACATGCTGCCGAAGGTGGTGGGTAACCTCAATTACAATGGTCGCTCCAACGAACCGGGAAGTCGAAGCAAGTCGCTGTTGACCGGGAAGACCTCGCTGGAACCATCGTCTTCAAGCGAACGCAACCAGTTGGCAACGGATTTGACCATGAGCTGGGACGTGCTCGACTTTGGTCTTTCCTACGTCAGGGCTCAGCAGCGTGCCGACAGTGTGATGCTCGCGGAAGAAAGCAAGCGCAGGGTAATCCAGAGGATCATCGAGGATGTTCGAGCCGCCTACTGGCGTGCCGTCAGTGCCGAAAGACTGCTGACCAAGACCCGCTCACTGGAGGCCAGTACCGAGCGGGCGTTGCAGCATGCGCACAGACAGCAACACAGTCATTTGACGGCACCATTGCCGGCGCTGAGCTATGAACGGGAATTGCTGACAATTCGCCGCGATCTAGAATCTCTGACGCGAGAATTGAAGGTAGCCAAGCAGCAGCTCGCGGCATTGATGAACTTCTCGCCCGAGCAGCATTACGAATTGGTATTGCCATCGCGTGACCTGGCCTGGGCCGGGATCGACCTGTCCTACGATGCGATGTTGAAGCTGGCGGTGATGAACCGTCCCGAGCTACGAGAAGTCGCCTATCAGTTGCGCAACAATCAGCGGGAGGGGACCGCGGCAATTCTCGAGACGCTGCCAAGTCTGAAGCTGTTTGCCAGCGCCAACTACAGCGATGACGACTTTCTGTACAACAGTGACTGGCTGACCTGGGGGGCCCACGCCAGCTGGAACCTTCTCAAGGTATTCAGTCTGCCGGCCCGCCAGGAGCGTATCGAGGCCCAGAGCGAATTGCTGGATGCGCGTGGCCTGGCGCTGACCATGGCGGTGGCCACCCAGGTGTCGGTGACGCGCGCGCGTTACCAGCTGCGTCGTGGAGAGCTTGATACCGCGCGTCGCTTCCTGGAAGTGCAGCGAGCGATCGAGGACCAGGTGTTAGCGGGATATCAGGCTCAGCATGTCAGCGAACAGACACTGATTCGTGAACAGATGAATACGCTGCTGGCCGAGGTCCGTATGGATCAGGCGCTGTCTGATCTTCAGGGAGCCTATGCCAATGTCTATACCGCGACAGGTATAGATGCGGTGGACGCTGGAATGAGCAGTGACGAAAGTGTGGCCGAGCTGTCGGCAGATCTTCGTCGTTTGTGGGCAAGCCGAGGTGATGCCTTGGCCCTTGAACGGGTGGGGCGTTCATGAACACGCGCTCGAGCCGACCATCATTGCCGAGGCGTTTCTCCTTGCCACGTTACACAGCGGTTCGTCTGGTGCTGCTGGTGCTGGCCATGGTCGGTGGTGACGTCCAGGCGGAAGGCGAGGAAGTCCGCGGCATTCTCGAAGCCGAGCAGCAGGCGGTGCTGTCCAGCTGGGTCTCGGCTCCAGTCATCGCGGTGCCCTACCTGGAAGGTAGTCACTTTGCCCGGGACGATGTGCTGGTGAGGTTCGATTGCGCCAGGCTGGAAGCGGAACTGCATGCCGCCCAGGCGCAGGTGGCAGCAGAGTCTCGTAACGCGGCGGTTCAACGCGAACTGCTGGAGATGGGCGCGACAGGTCGGGCCGACGTGGACATCGCCACTTACAAGGTGCGCGAACTGCGCGCCAGTGTTGAAGCGATTCACGAACAGCAGCGTGGGTGCCAACTCAAGGCGCCCTTTGCCGGACGTGTCGTGGAGCCGTTGGTCAGGACCAACGAAACACCTCAAGCCAATGCCCCCTTGATTCACATCGTCAGCGATGGAGCCCTGCAGTTGCAGATGGTCGTGCCTTCCTGCTGGCTGGCCTGGCTGGCTCCAGGCAGCGATTTCACCTTTGTCGTGGATGAAACCGGCGATCACCTGACGGCCGAGGTGTCTCGCATCTCGGCAGCGGTGGATCCTGTCAGCCAGACGGTAAAGGTCATTAGTCGGGTCACGGATGTGCCACCCAGAGTGCTGCCAGGCATGAGCGGCCTTGCACGCTGGAAGGCCGATGGTGGTCAATCGCCGGCATCGGATACTGGAGTCTGTCGGGGGAGGGCGTCGGCATGACGCTCGTACCAGGCTGTCTTCCGGCGGTGCCCGAAGGGGTGCGCATCGAGGGTAGTCCGTCCCCCACGGGTGACGCCAGGCAAGCAGCGTCCGAAGGTGGGGTGCAGGCGGGGGCAATCAGGCTGCTGCGTGTCGAAGGGGAGTTGCGCCAGTGCAACAGTTTCGATCAGTTGTGGTGCCATCTGGCCAACGAGGGGCATGGCCTGCTGGATGCCGATCAGTCTCTGGTGCTGAGTCGCGGTGGTGGAAGGCGCTGGCGGGTGCAGGCGGTGGGAGGCGTCAGCCGACCGGCCCGGGACAGCGCTCTGGTACGTGACTATGAGCGGCTGGTTTGCCGGCTTGGAGCAGAGTCGGGGAGCGAGCCCCGGTGTCTGGATGTTCGGATCGAGCCGGGGAGTGATGGTGTTTTGCCAATGACCGGGCATGGACTCTGGGTACCGCTGACACAGGGGGGACGTTGTATCGGAGCCGGCTGGTTGCTGGTGCGACGTTCGCCCTGGGAGGAGGCGCATCTGACATTGGCGCGACGTCTCGCCAACGCCTATGGCCACGGTGTCTGTGCTCTGCTCGGGAGTCGACGCAACCTGCATGCGTGGAAACGCAAGGGCCCCTGGTTAGCTGCCTTGGTGAGTGTCGGCCTGGTGACCGCGCTGGCCATGGTCAGGGTGCCCTTGTCGGTGCTTGCGCCGGCGGAAGTGATACCCCAGGCCCCCTTCGTGGTGGCTGCGCCTCTGGCAGGCGTGGTCGAGAAGATTCTGGTGGCACCGGGCGCGCGGGTATCGCGCGGTGATCCACTGGTGCAACTGGTGGATCTTGGCTTGAGAAACGACTTCGAAGTCGCCGAACGCAAGGTCCAGGTCGCTCGGTCTCGTGCCTTGCGGCTCCAGCAGGCGGCGATCTCACGTGCGGAGGCCAAACGTGAACTGGCTACCGCCCAGAGCGAGTTGCGGCTGGCGGAGGCCGAACGTGACTATGCCCGACAGCGGCTGGGTGAAGCGGTCATCCGGGCCGAACGTTCCGGCGTTGCACTCTACGGTGATCCGCAGGATTGGGTCGGTCGACCGGTCAAGGTGGGGGAGTCCTTGATGCAGGTGGCCGACGCGACGTCGATCGCCTTCAGACTGGACGTCGCCGCGGCCGATGCGGTCAATCTTGTTGCCGGAGCCAAGGTAAGTGTCTTTCTGGATGCGGCGCCGCTGGACCCCCTGGAGGCATCACTCGAACGGGCGTCTTACAAAGCTGTTCCGGATGCCAGCGGGGTCGCCAGATTCGAGGTGCTGGCTACGCCGAAAACCCACGATGGCAGGAGTCCGCGCATGGGGCTCAGGGGAACGGCCAGAATCCAGGGCGCCCCGGTATCGCTGTTTTACTACCTGTTTCGTCGTCCCCTCGTTGCTGCTCGTCAGCTCACAGGATTGTGAATCATGGACCACGATGCCGGTACCCCCGAAGCAGGCGATGGAGTGAAACCACTGCCCCCGCTGCGCCAGGACCTGGAGCTGATAGCGGGTGGCGCGGAGGGCGTCGGGTCTCGTCGCTGGAAGATTCATGACCCCCTGGCCAATCGGTTCTTCGAGGTGGAACACCGGGTGGTGGCGGTATTGAACCACTGGGGGGAAGGTACCCAGGAAGCGCTCCTGGCAAGACTGCATATCGAGGGAATCGATGATGTCAGCCAACAGGACATCGAGCGATTGATCGCATTTCTCGATCAGCATGACCTGCTGGCCTGCCGGCCGAACCACAGCTACCGAAAGGCGTGGCGACTACATTGTGCACGCCGACCGAGCTGGTGGAGCTGGCTGCTGCATCACTATCTGTTCGTGAGGATTCCGTTGGTTCATCCAGCACGCGCACTTCAGCGCTGGCTGCCCTGGGTCGGGATCTTCTTCTCCCGTACCTTCTGGCTGTTGACGTTGCTGATGGCGATCGGCGGCGGGTATCTGGTCTCGCGCCAGTGGGAGAGCTTTCTCACCACGCTGCCGGATATGTTCAGTGTTGCCGGTGTGGTGGCGTTTGGCGGGAGTCTTGCACTGGTCAAGACCCTGCATGAACTGGGCCACGGCTTCTGCGCCACTCGACAGGGGGTCCGAGTCGGCAGCATGGGGGTGGCCTTGATCGTGATGATGCCGGTGCTGTTCACCGACACCACCGATGCCTGGCGCCTTTCCTCTCGTCGCAAGCGTGTCCTGATTGATCTGGCCGGGGTGGCGGTAGAGCTGATCATTGCCGTTTACGCCACCCTGGCCTGGGTGTTTCTGCCCGATGGCGCACTGCGCTTCGTGGCCTTTGCTCTGGCCACCACCGGCTGGGTAATGAGTCTGGCGGTGAACCTGAACCCGCTGATGCGGTTCGACGGCTACTACCTGTTCAGTGATCTGGTTGGCGTGGCCAACCTGCAGGAGCGGGCCTTTGCCATGGGACGCTGGTGGTTGAGAGAGTCGCTATTTGGGTTCGGCGATGCTGTCCCAGAGTCAATGCCGGTAGCTCGACGCCGACTTTTGATCGTCTACGCCTTTGCCGTCTGGACCTATCGATTCTTTCTTTTCCTGGGTATCGCCCTGGTGGTCTATCACCTCTTCTTCAAGCTTCTCGGGGTGCTGTTATTTTCCGTGGAAGTGGCCTGCTTCATCGCGCTGCCGGTCCTGCGCGAACTCAAGGTGTGGTGGACGCGAAGACGCGATACCGGCTGGCGCGCACTGGGCGCTGCGCTGGTGCTAGCACTGCTGGCCGGCTTTCTTGCTCTGCCATTGCCCCATCAGGTGCGTATCCCCGCAGTGCTTGGCGCCGCCCGACAGGCGCCGTCCTATGCGCCGAGGCCCGCCAGGGTAAGTCACGTTCTGGTCGAGGTCGGCGAGGTCGTGCAGCGGGGGCAAGTGCTGATGACGCTGGTGGCACCAGAGCTCGAACAGATGCAGCGCACCACACAGGAACGGCTGGCCCTGGTGGGGCGGCGGCTCGATCGTCGCAGTGCCGACAGCGAAGACCTGTCTCAGAGCCTGGTGCTTGCCAGCCAGCAGGAAATGGAGCGAGAGCGACTGTCGGGTCTGAAACGCACCCAGCAGCAGCTGGAGGTGGTCGCGGCCATCGATGGTGTCGTGGTCGAAATGGCGCGTCCGCTGCACCCCGGGCGTTGGGTCGGCGTCGACACCCAGTTGGCGTTGGTGGCGTCATCCACCGCGCTCGAGGCCAGGGGCTATCTGGACAGCGACGATCTGCGTTTGGTAGCTCCCGGCGATACCTGTGAGTTCGTTGACGATCAGCGTCGTCTGAAGCCTATCAGCATGCAGCTGTCCAGCATCGCGTCGGCTGCATCGTCCTACCTGGACGAAGGCCTGTTGGCATCGGTGTATGGCGGCCCGGTAGCGTCCAGGCTTGATAAGGGCAGAGCCATCCCGGAACAAGCGGCCTTCGAGGTGACTGCCCTGACAGGGCGTCCGCAGGTTCCCCCGCTGACCGAGCTGCGTGGAGAGATTCGATTGAACGGTGAGCCCGTCAGCCTGGCGGTCAAGGCGGCACGACGCATCGCCCAGGTCCTGGTGCGCGAGTGGAGCGCCTGACCTCGAAAGACACTCCCCAGGGCGCACCGATGCGCTCGCCAGAACTGATGCCAAGGGAAGGAGAAGACAATGTCCAAGGATGACCTGCTGTTTCGTGAACTCGAATCCCGTGTACTGCTGGACGCCGCAGGCGTGGCTACGGTAAAGGCGGTGGATCAGCACGCCGACCAGACGGCGCCGGCCGGAAGCGAAGGCGCTGCGGCATCAGAAAACAGCGCTGAATCCAGTGACGCCCTGACCCATGCGCTTTCTGCGGTGGCTTCGGAACAGTCGGCGAGTCGGGACGCCGGCAAGGATAGCGACGGAGACGGTGTCGCCGATAGCGATGATATCGATGACGACAACGACGGCGTGGTCGACACCAACGAACGTGAAGCCAGTGATGGTGCAGGGCTGGGCACCAGTTCCATCGGTAGCGACGAGGTGGCCGATCTTGAGCTTAACGGCACGACCGTATCGTTCGATGTCAGCCACACCGGCAGCGTCAAAGCCATCGACGACAGTGGCGAGATCGATTTCACCTGTGACGAGGACGGAGAGGCCTCGGTGAGCCTGACGGCCGATGCTCCGGTGGACTTTGTCATCACCTCGAAGCTGGGGAGCGAAGGACATTGGCTCGATTTTCCGGACAAGATCACTATCTCCAGTCCGGGAGCCGTAATTATTGTCGATGATCCCGAGGGCCAGCTGGAGGCCACCGCAGGAATCTTTGCAGACAGCATCACCTTTTCGGTCAAGCACAGTCACCACGACGCCTACGATCAGGCGTGGTCGATCCGCGTAGTCAACGTCCAGCAGGTCAGCGTGGCCATGAAGACACCGGCGTCAGAGGATGGCGATGCCCTCGGAGGCGCGCTGCGTATCGCTGTCGGCGGTGTGCGTGACAGTGACGGTGACGGCATCATCGACCAGCAGGACCTGGACAGCGACAACGACGGTATCACCGACAACGTCGAGGCCCTAGCTACCGGCGACTATATCGCCCCGGGTGGAATCGACGCCGATGGTGATGGCCTGAACGATGCTTACGACAAGGACAGTGCGGATGGATCGGTAGCGGGAAGTGGTGGTCTGGTCCCGGTGGATACCGACAAGGATGATACAGCCGATATCGTTGACGTCGACAGCGATGAGGACGGTATCCACGATATCGCCGAACGTGGCGATAGTGCTCCTTCGCGAATCACCGACAGGAGCGATACCGACGGCGATGGCCTGCTGGACATCTTCGAGGGTAGCGACAAGGACGACGGTTTCGACGTCAACGATGAGCAGGTCTCGGGTGGCAATTTTAGCCTCGCGGATAGCGATAATGATCTCAGCGCCGATGGCGCAAGTGCGGTGGCGGGGTTCGCCGACCTGGATTTTCGCGATAGTGCTCGTCTCGATACCGATGGCGATGGTGTGATGAATCATGTCGATATCGATGACGACAACGACGGCATCATCGATGCCAATGATGGATATGATGGTTCGAAGTTGGCCGGTTTCAATAGTGGAAACATCGGAACAACGGGTAAGTTTCCCGATATCGACTACAACGGTACGGCCGTCAAGCTGGAGTCAAGCGTTGACGGAAAATTTACCGCTGGCGATACTCCGGGAGAATTCAGGTTTGAGTATCCAAATACGACATCGGGGTCAACATCGATCACCTTTACCTCTGATAACTTTGTTGATTTTGTGATCAAGGCAAAATACGGGCTCGGAGGGCCACTGCTGGATTACAAGGATGTTGTGACCATCGACTGTCCCGGTGCCATGATAATCGTGGATGACCCAAAAAATGAATTGGATATCGACTCCGGAGTCTATCTTGGTCCGCTGGATTTTCACGACAAGACGAAGGTGGATGCCAAAACCAGGTCCTGGTCCATACGGATCGTTGGCGTAAAGCAACTGACCCTGAACATGGAGAATACCGCTCACCATTACAATAGCGTAAATGGTGCGGGCGCCATGCGCGTGCTGATCGGCGGCGTATACGCAGATTCCGACAACGACAATATCGTCGATTCCCTGGACCTCGATAGCGACAACGACGGTATCACCGACAATGTGGAGGCCCAGGCCACCAGCGATTACGTAGCGCCCGGCGGCGTAGATAGAGACAAGGACGGTCTGGACGACGTCTACGACGCCGCCACCGCCGATACCACTGCGGGCGCCAGCAAGGGGCTGGCGCCGGTCGATAGCGAAAGGGACGGTACGGCAGACTACCGCGATAGCGACTCCGATAATGACGGCAAGCTGGACATCGCTGAGCGCGACGATGGTACCTCATCCATCACGGACGCAACCGATACCGATCATGATGGCCTGCTCGATATCTTCGAGGGTGTGGATGCCAATGATGGCTTTGACGCCAACGATGAAAATATTACGCAAGCAGGCTTTGCACTGTCAGACTCAGACGATGATGTACCAACGGACGGCAAGGGCGCGAAGCCTCTTGTCGTCGATCTTGACTACCGGGAAAATCCTGCCGCCGATGGTGACGGCGACGGTGTCATGGATAATGATGATATCGACAAGGATAATGATGGCATCCTGGATTCCGCTGAAGGAAAGGATGTCTCCATACGACTTTCATTCGATACGACCAATATTGCCAACGACAAGATTCCAGATTTTACTTACACGGCAACAGATAAAGAGAAAACAACCATCAAATTCACCGCCGAGACTACCTCAGGCAGCCTTAGCTATGGCCAGGATCCCGGTGCCGTCAATTTCAACTATCCCGCATCCGGTGACCAGGTCGCATCAATAGATCTGACAATGGATACCGTCGTGGACTTTGTCATCAACAGCAAGAGGTACCAAAGAGCTGACGCATTTAATAGTGGGGATGTTCTTACTGTGGCGAGTCCTGGCGCCTACATCATGGTCTACGACCCCAACAATGTCTTGAACGTCGCCCAGGGCGTCTACATGAACTCGCTCACCTTCAGCGTTAGAGGCGGCGGCAACCCGTTCGGCCTACCCTGGGCGGTCAGGGTCGTCGACGTCAAGGAGGTGAGCCTCAGCATGTCCACTGCCAGCGGCAAGGTGACCGCAGGAAACAAGGGGGCCTGCGTCAGGCTGGGGATCGGCGGCGTAACCAAGGACAGCGATCACGATAATATCGCCGATCATCTGGATATCGACAGTGACAACGACGGCATTACCGATAATGTCGAAGCCCAGACCACCGGGGACTATACCGCGCCGACGGGTGTCGATGCCGACGGCGACGGGCTGGATGACGCCTATGATGCTCGACCTGGCAATGCAGCGGCGTCCGTCAGTGTCGGGCTGCAGCCGATCGATAGCGACCGAGACGGCACCAAGGACTACCTCGACAGCGACTCCGACAACGACGGCAAGCTGGATATCGCCGAGCGAGACGATGGGCCGACGTCGATCAGTGACAGTGCCGACACCGATGGCGATGGCCTGCTCGACATCTTCGAGGGATCGGATACCAACGATGGCTACGATAGCAACGATGAAAACCTGGTAGGCGGCAACTTCTCGCTGTCCGACAGCGACAACGATATCGCGCCTGACGGCAGCGACGCCGCACCTCCCGGTTTCGATCTGGACTACCGCGACACCATCGATCCTCCGACGGCGGTGGAGGACGCCGGGGAAACCAGTGAGGAAGTGGCGTTGGAGGTTGCCAAGGGCAGCGGTTTGCTGTCCAACGATACGCTGGCAGGCGCCACCGAGATTGCCTCGGCGGCCATCGACACCGACGGTGACGGCGTGGCCGACAGCGCTCTGGTGCTGGGGCAAGTCAACACCGTCAAGGACAGCGACGGCAATGTGCTCGGCAAATTGACGCTGTCGAAGGATGGCTCCTACCGCTTTGATCCGGTGAAGAACTTTTTCGGAGCACTGCCGATCATCAGCTACACCCTCAAGGGGTCCGGAGGATACGCCAGCTCGACGCTCACGATTACGGTGACCAATGTCAACGATGCGCCTGTCGTCGCCAATGACAAGGGCAGTGCCAAGGAAGACGAGACGCTCAGCGTCGACAAGAGCGAAGGGCTGCTGGCCAATGACAGCGACGTAGATGGAGATAGCCTTGTCGTCTCCGGTTTCAGCGTGGCTGACCTCACCGGCAGCTTCAAGGCAGGCGAAACCGCCGACATTCCTGGCAAAGGGAGAATAACGCTCTACGCCGATGGCTCCTATACCTTCGTTCCAGCACCCAATTACAACGGCAGCGTCCCCGTGATCACCTATACCGTCAGCGACGGCGAGGGGGGGACCGCCAGCGCGACCCTGACCATTACGGTTGCCTCTGTAGAGGACATCGTGTCGCTGGGCGATCTGGGGGATGGCAGTGACGGTTGCGATGGCAGCGTCAACGAATCGGCCTTGACCGGTGGCTCGGCCGCCGCTGACAGTGGTGGTGTTCACTCGGGCAGCTTCACGCTCGGGCCCGCCACGAGCCTCGATAGCCTGACTATCGGCGTAACGAAGATATCACTGGCAGAACTGGAGGCCTGCGATACTAACGCGATCACCATCACCGGCCGCTACGGTGATCTGACAATTACCGGCTTTGATAGCGACACTGGTACCGTGTCCTACCGCTATACCCTGACGTCGGCTGCAGATCACGGCTCGGATCCGGTCAAGGACAGTTTCACCATCGGCACCAAGGACACCGATGGAGACGCGACTGCCAACGCCGGTACGCTGGCCATCCTGGTAGTCGACGACGTCCCTGCCGCCACCGCCGACAAGGGCAGCGTCAGCGAGGACGCTGCCGGTGGCAGCTCGTTGACGGGCAATGTGGTGACCAATGACACCCTGGGTGCCGATGGCGCCGCCGACAGCGGTGCGCTCAGCGCGGTCGGCAAGGGCGAGGCGACGCCTTCAGGTGGGGTCGGTGGTAGCATCGCCGGCGACTACGGCAGTTTGCTGATGCAGGCCGATGGCAAGTACCTCTACACCCTGGATAACACCAACGCCGCGGTCAATGCCCTGCAGAAGGGTGAGACCCTGACCGAGACCTTTACTTATCAGATTACCGACGCCGATGGCGACACCAGCTCGGCGACCCTGACCATCACCATCAAGGGGGCCAACGACGTACCGACGGCCGACGATGTTACCGTCTATAGCGCGGAAGACGCCGAAACCACGGGCACCATCGTCGGCAAGGACCCGGAAGATGACTCCCTGAGCTTTACCCTGGACGCTCAGCCCGAAGGTGGGACCGTCACCCTCGACAAGGACACCGGCGCTTTCGTGTTCATACCGGATGCCAACGTCAATGGTGACATCACCTTCAGCGTAACGGTCGACGACGGCGAGGGTGGCAAGACCCAGGTGGAGGTGACGGTCAAGGTAAGTCCGGTCAATGATGTGCCCGAGGCGTCAGACGACAGCGCCAGTACAGTGGAGGACACGCCGCTGATCGTCGGCAAGGACAAGGGTGTTCTTGCCAATGACAGCGATATCGACAGCGATGCCTTGTCGGTATCGGGCTTCAGCATCGAAGGGGCGACGGGCAGCTTCAAGGCGGGGGAAACCGCCACCATTGCCGGCGTCGGCGAGCTGACCTTGAACGCCGATGGTTCCTACCGCTTCGATCCCGCCCCCAACTACCATGGCAGCGTGCCCAAGGTAACCTATGTGCTCAGCGATGGACGCGTCAGCGACACCGCCATGCTGAGCATCACGGTCGATGCGGTCGATGACAGCCTGTCAGTGGCGGGGCTCGGTGATGGCGGGGACGGCGTCGATGGCGAGGTCAAGGAATCGGGTCTGGTCGATGCCGACGGCGCCGGACTGACCCACGATGGCACCTTTACGCTGGGTCCTGCGGACAGCCTGGCGAGCCTTACCCTGGGCGGCACCTCCATCTCCCTGGCCCAGCTCGAGGCCAGCGCCACGACCCCGATCGAGGTGACCGGCATCCACGGGGCCCTGACGATCAAGGGCTATGATCGCAAGACCGGTACGGTGAGCTATCGCTACACCCTGACGTCCGCCGCCGACCACGCAAGCGGCTCGGCGGAGGACAGCTTTGCCATCGATGTGACCGATGTGGAGGGAGATACCACCGAGGGCATCGGTGCCTTGGCGATTCGTATCATCGATGATGCCCCGACGGCCACCGCCGATACCGGTGCGGTGAGCGAGGATGGCGCTGCCTTGAGCGGTAACGTGCTGGGCAACGACCGTCAAGGCGCCGATGGCAGCAAGGTGTCGAAGGTGGGCGTCGCCGTATCCGCCGATGGGGGTGCCGTCGGCAGCGGCCTTGCGGGCAGCTTCGGTACTCTGACGCTCAATGCCGATGGCAGCTACGTCTATGCGCTGGATAACACCAACGCCATGGTCAATGCCCTGCAGAAGGGCGAGACCCTTACCGAAACCTATACCTACCAGATCACTGACGCCGATGGTGATTCCAGCACGACAACCCTGACGATCACCATCAAGGGGG
>DJIP01000301.1:0-485 GCA_002433675.1 Halomonas halophila | reverse complement strand
GATGCACCGACCGCCTCGGTCGACGCCTTGACCACGTCGGAAGATACGCCGGTAGACGGCAGCATCGTGACCGAGGACGTGGATGGCGATAGTCTGTCCTATGGCCTGGTCGCCCAACCGGAAGGGGGTACCGTCAGCCTGAGCGAGGACGGCAGCTTCACCTTTACCCCCGACGCCAACATCAGCGGTGACATTACCTTCAGCGTGACCGTATCCGACGGCAACGGGGGAACCGTCACCGTCGAGGTCAGCGTCTCGGTGACGCCGGTCAATGATGCCCCGACGGTGGTGGATGACAAGGCCGAGACCGACGAAGACACCACGCTTGAAGTCGCCAAGGACAAGGGGGTACTGGCCAACGACACTGACCTGGAAGGGGATAGCCTGAGCGTCAGCAGCTTCAGCGTCGAGGGAATGGCGGGTAGCTTCGCTGCGGGCGAATCTGCCACCATCGAGGGGGTCGGTAGCCTGACCCTGAACGCCGA
>DJIP01000163.1:6450-10254 GCA_002433675.1 Halomonas halophila | reverse complement strand
TCCCCCCGATGTCCCAGGCTGAAAGCCCCCGCCGACTCGAGCAACTGCGCCTATGGGCACAGGCACAGCACCCGTCCATCGAGGGCTCGAGTGATCTCGTGCTGGCCGCCGGCGACGCCAGCTTCAGGCGTTACTACCGCCTCACCCTGGAAGGTGGCGAAACCCGCATGCTGATGGACGCCCCGCCCCCCCAGGAGGACGTCGGCCCCTTCGTCGCCATCGCCCGTGACTGGCACGCAGCGGGCCTACCGGTGCCCCGGGTCTATGCCGTGGACGCAGGCCAAGGCTTCGTGGAGCTTGAGGACCTCGGCGATGAACCGCTGCACCTGGCCCTCGACGGTGCCGACGAGGCCACCACCCTCGCCCATTTCGACGCCGCCATCACGCTGCTCGAGCGGCTTCAGCGGAAGGCTCCGAACGATCGCCTGCCGCCCTACGATGCCGAGACGCTGGCCCGGGAGCTGGACCTGTTCCCCGACTGGTGCCTCGGCCAGTGGCTTGGGATAGACGCCGAGGCGCCAGGCTGGCCAGCGCTGCGCCAGGCGCTGATCGATCAGGCGCTGGCCCAGCCGGTGGTCACCGTGCACCGCGACTTCGACGCCATGAACCTGATGCGTCATGCAGACGACCTCTGGTTGATCGACTTCCAGGACGCCCTGGCCGGTCCCATCACCTATGACCTGATCTCGCTGTTGCATGGGCGCTATCGGCGCTTCGACACGGCCACCCGGGCGGCCTGGAGCGAGGCCTTTCGTCAGCGCGCAATAACCGACAGACGCCTGTCCGACTCGGTGGATAACGACGTGTTCCTGCGCTGGGTCAATGCCATGGCCGCCCAGCGAGCGCTCAAGGTGCTTGGCATCTTCTGTCGCCTGACCCTGCGCGACCAGCGTGACGGCTACCTGGCGCGACTGCCTCACTTTCTTGCCCACCTTCAGGACAGCCTCGAGGGGCTCGAGGGACACGCCGACTTCAGCGCCTGGGTCGAAGCCAGCCTGCGCCCGCTGATCGAAGCCCGCGTCGCCGAGGTACGCCCATGAAAGCCATGATTCTGGCCGCCGGGCTCGGCAAACGCATGCGTCCACTGACCGACCACTGCCCCAAACCCCTGCTGCCGGTAGCCGGAGAGCCACTGATTGGCCACCACCTCAGGCGCCTGGCCAGCTGCGGTATCGAACAGGTGGTGATCAACGTCAGCTACCGCGCCGACCAGATCATCGAGACCCTGGGCGACGGTGAGCGCTACGGGGTATCGATCGCCTACAGTCGCGAGGACGAGCCGCTGGAGACCGCCGGCGGTATCGCCAGGGCTCGCCCACTGCTCGGCGAGGAGCCCTTTGTGCTGGTCAGCGCCGACGCCTTCTGCGACATCGACCCCAGCGCCCTGCCCTCTCTGGAGGGCGATCTGGCCCATCTGGTGCTGGTCGACAACCCCGTCCACAACCCGCACGGCGACTTCCACCTGGCGGCTGGCGGCAGGGTCTCGAGCGACGGCTCGCCAAAGCTGACCTACTCGGGGATAGCGCTGATCGACCCGCGTCTGGTGAATGAGCTGCCCGCTCCCTGCTATCCTGTCGCTCCACTGCTTCGCGAGGCCATGGCCCGCGATCTCGTCGCCGGCACCCACCATCGCGGAGACTGGGTCGACGTGGGCACGCCCGAGCGCCTCGAGGCGTTGAACCGCCGACTCGGCAGCGCTGCCGGCGAACGCTGACCGCGTCCAGCAGACCGCATCCTGCAGACCGCGTCCTGCAGACCGCGTCCTGCAGACCGCATCAAAACACCACCGACATCCCTATCGCAGAAAAAGAAGGAATCCCCATGAAAGCCAGCGTCAAATGGACCGACGGCCGTCAGTTCGTGGCCGAATCCGGTAGTGGCCACGCCGTGGTCATCGACGGCCCACCCGATCACGGTGGCCGCAACACCGGCCCGCGCCCGATGGAGATGCTGCTGATGGGCATGGGCGCCTGCACCTCCTTCGACGTGCTGGAGATCCTCGAGAAGTCCCGCGCCCCGGTGGAAGACTGCGTCGCCGACATCGAGGCCGAACGCGCCGACAGCGTGCCGTCGGTGTTTACCAAAATCCACGTGCACTTCACCGTCACCGGCAAGGGGCTCAAGGAAAAGCAGGTCCAGCGCGCGGTGGAACTGTCCGCCGACAAGTACTGCAGCGCCTCCATCATGCTGGCCAAGGGCGGCGTCGAGGTCACCCACTCGTACACCATCGTCGAGTCCTGAGGCCGCTTCGAGCGCCTCGCAGCACGAATCAGCCCCGACGCACAGCCGCCAAAACGCAAAAGCCCCCGCCGACTGGCAGGGGCTTTTGTTGTCCGGGTGAGGCCATCGCAGCATCGGGCGCTGGCCACCGGCCTACGCTCAGACGCGATAGACGCTCTTGGTCATCACCTTGGACATCAGCGTCATGCCGGCCTTGACCGGGCCTGGGAACCTGGCGCCACCGGCCTCCAGCGCCTGCTGAGCGTGGTGAGCCTCGTCGATGGCCATCTGCCTGAGCACCGCTCGGGAGCGCTTGTCCCCCTCGGGCAAGGTCTCGAGGTGCTCATCCAGATGCTTGCCCACCTGCTCCTCGGTGGCGGCGACAAAGCCCAGGCTGACGCGATCCCCCACCGCACCCGCCAGCGCCCCCATGCCGAAGGACGCCGCATAGAACAGCGGATTGAGTCGACTGGTCGACGCATTCAACTCCCTGAGCCGTTCCTCGCACCAGGCCAGGTGATCGATCTCTTCCTGGGCGGCTTCCTCCATCTGGCCGCGAACCTCCGGCAACTTGGCGGTCAGGCCCTGTCCCTGGTACAGCGCCTGGGCACACACCTCGCCGGTGTGGTTGATGCGCATCAGGCCGGCGGCGTGATGGCGCTCATCGGGGCTCATCTCGCCGTCCGTTACCGTGTCGACCGCAGGCGTCGGCCGTGACGCCCGCGCCGCCCCCGGCACCAGGGTGCGCAGCACATTGTCGAACTGATGGATGGCCCGATCGGCGGGGCTGAGGGAGCGGGACATGGCGCGATCCTTGTACGACTAAGTAAGCCAGCGAACATGGGTGAAACGGTGAACGTTCGCATCAAGGGATTATTCTACGCAAGCGTCGGCGGCACTCAAGCGACAGCGCCTTGGCACCAGACGATCAGCGACGCCTCGACGCTTAACACACACCAAAACCGATCGGCGCCGGCTCATTATGCAGGGCGGCGACGCCTCGACGCTCAACACACACCAAAACCGATCGGCGCCGCCTGGGGGACACCAGGCGACGCCGGAGAATGCACGGATGCGTCGAGCGCTTGAATTGCCGGAAGAGTCTCCGTCGCGCGCCGGCTAGCCAGCCGGCCATGTAAAGCGACGACCGCCCATCACGTGCATGTGAATATGATAGACCGTCTGGCCGCCGTCTTCATTGCAATTCATCACCACCCTGAAGCCGTCTTCGGCAAACCCCAGGTCCTTGGCCAGACGCGAGGCGGTCAGCGGCAGGCGCCCCACCAGTGCCTGGTCTTCCTCGGTGATGTCGTTGAGGGTGGCAATATGCTTCTTGGGGATGACCAGCATATGGGTCGGGGCCTTGGGATCGATATCGTTGAAGGCCAGCACCTGATCGTCCTCGTAGACGATATCGGCGGGAATCTCGCGGTTGATGATCTTGCAGAACAGGCAATCCATGGCAGGCTCCGGGGCACACTGAAAAACGGTGTCTGTGAGATTACCCGCCAACAGCGCCTCTGTCAGTCCCCTGACTCGCCCGATCACTGACCCAGGCCCCATGAGCAACGTTCCCAAACCGCC
>DJIP01000163.1:1243-6075 GCA_002433675.1 Halomonas halophila | reverse complement strand
GCTATGGTACAACCGTAGCTCCCATGCATTTTCGGAGTGTCGCCTGCCATGCATCACACCGCCCTGCTGCTGATCCTCCTGATCATCATCGCCTTTGCCCTGCTGTCGCGGCGCATCTCGGCCTCGCTGATCAGTCTGCCCATGGTGTTCATGGCTGCGGGAATGGGGCTGGGCGCGCTGACGCCCGATCTGGTACCCATGGACATGCAGCAGGAGCTGACCCAGGTGATCGCCGAGATCACCCTGATCATCGTGCTGTTTGCCGATGCCTCGGTGGTCAAGCTGAAGTCCCTGCGCCAGAATCTGGCGATTCCGCTGCGCATGCTGTTGATCGGCATGCCCCTGACGGTATTGCTGGGCACGCTGATGGCCAAGTGGGTCTCGCCTGAGGCGGCCTGGGGCACCGCCATGCTGGTGGCAGCGATTCTCACCCCGACCGATGCGGCCTTGGGCCAGGCGGTAGTGTCGAGCCCCAGCGTGCCGGAGCGTATCCGCCAGTCGATCAACGTCGAAAGTGGGCTCAATGATGGTCTGGCGGTGCCGGTCATTCTTGCCTCGGCACTGCTGGCGGTGGCCGCCACCGGCACCGAGGTCGCCGGCGCACCGGATAACCTCTGGACCTTCGCCCTGCTGCAATTGACCCTCGGACCGCTGGTCGGGGTGCTGTTCGGCTGGGGCTTCGCTCGCCTGCTGGACGCCGCCATCGACCGCGGCTACGTCACCGTCATCTATCAGGGCATCCTGTTTCTGGCGCTGGCCTTCCTGATCTATCTGGTCGCCGAAACCGTGGGTGGCAACGGCTTTATCGCGGTATTCCTCGGCGGCCTGACCTTCGGCAACCAGCTACGCCACGACACCACCTTTATCGAGGAGTTCATGGAGAGCGAGGGCCAGCTCCTGACCATCGCCACCTTCCTGATCTTCGGCGCGGTGATGGTGCCGCTGGCCCTCTCGCATGCGTCCTGGAAGACCGTTGCCCTGGCACTGATGTACCTGTCGGTGATTCGCATGATCCCGATCTGGATATCGCTCACCGGGCTCGGGCTGTCCGCCTACGAAAAGACCTTCCTCGGCTGGTTCGGGCCTCGTGGATTGGCCAGCATCCTGTTCGCGCTGCTGATCTACGACCAGTACCCGATCCCCGGCAGCGATGAAATCCTCGCCTGCGTGGTGTTGACGGTCATGATCTCGGTGGTGCTGCACGGTGTCAGCGCCCAGCCCATGGCCCAGCGCTTTGTCGGTTCTGGCACTACCAAGGACGCACCGGTCAAGCAGGCGCCCCCCGGCCACTGAAGCCGCCTGCTCAAGGAGTGGCGGGGCTGGCGCTTCACCACGACAGCGTCAGTCCCGATGGCTGGCCACCCGATCCTTGGCGGCCCGCTCCATGGCCCGGTCCAGCGCCCGGAAGACGTCATCATCCAGCGACTGCGCCACGTTGAAGCGCAGGTAGCGGCTGTTCGCCTTTTCCGGGCTGAACACTTCCCCAGGCGCCAGTACCAGGTCCTCGTCAAGCGCCGCCCTGGCCACGGCCTTGGCGCCGAGTCCCGCCGGCAGTCGCATCCACAGAAACAGCCCCGCACTGGGCTCCACCCAGGGCTCCAGGCCCGCCGCGCGCAGTCTCGGCATGACCTGGCCCATGGCGTCTGCCAGGCGCGTCCTGAGCACGTTGAGGTGACGCCGATAGGCGCCTTCCCTGACCAACTGGTAGACCAGCTCTGCCGACAGCGCGCTGGCGCCAAAAGAGGTCGCCAGCTTCAGGTCGACCAGTTCCTCGAGCCACTCGGGGCGGATGGCGATATAGCCACAGCGCACCGACGCCGACAGGGTCTTGGAAAAGCTGCCCACCTGGATCACCCGCTCGAGCCCGTCCAGTGCCGCCAGTCGCGGAGACGCCTGGTGCTCGAAGTCGGCGAAGATGTCGTCCTCGATGATCAGCAGGTCGTGACGCTCGGCCAGACGCAGCACGCGGTGGGCCACCGCCAGTGACAGGCTGGCACCTGTCGGGTTATGCAGCCCGGAGTTGGTGATATAGAGCCGCGGACGATGCTGCTCGAGGGCCTCGGCAAGGCTCGCTAGATCCGGCCCCGCCGGGCTGAAGGGCACCCCCACCACCTTGACCCGATGGGCACGCAGCAGGGCATGAAAGTTGAAATAGCAGGGATCATCGACCAGCACGCGATCGCCCGGCTCGAGCAGAAACCGACACAACAGATCGATGGCCTGGGTGCCGGATTCGGTCAACAATATCTGAGACGGCGCCGCCTCGACACCCCGCTCGGTGAGTCGACGCGACAGCACCTGACGCAGCGCGTGCAGCCCCTGGGGCAGCGCATAGTCGGTCAGACTGGCAACAGCGCCGGAGCGCCGCGCCAACTGCCTTAGCCCACGGCGAATCTCCTCATGGGGCATCCACTCTGCCGGCAGCCAGCCACAGCCAGGCCTCAGCCGGCAATGGTCGCTCTCGAGCGCCTGGCGCGTCAGCCACAGGGGGTCCACCTCGCGCTCGCGTCGAGGTGCCAGCTCCGCCAGGGACAAAGGCGGCAAGCGGTCGCCGACGAAGAAGCCGGCGCCGCGACGGGAATGGATGGCGCCCTCGGCATGACCATCTTCAGCGGTTCATTGCCCGCCACCCGGGTGGCGGTGGGGGCCTTCGATCCGCTGTTTCTGACCTTCGCCAGGGCCAGCCTGGCGGGACTGGTGGCGGTGGTATTGCTGGTGCGCCTGAACGGACAACGGCCGCGGGCCGATGAGCTTGCCTCACTTGCGCTTGTTGCCGCCTGCGTGGTGGTGGGGTTTCCGCTGCTGACCGCCATGGCGCTGGAACACGTCAGCGCGGCGCACTCGCTGGTCTATATCGGCCTGCTGCCGATGGCGACCGCGCTGTTCGGGGTGGTGCGTACCGGCGACAGGCCTCGCCCGGCGTTCTGGGGCTGCTCGTTGAGTGGTGCTGCGCTGGTCGCAGGCTTCGCGCTCGGCCAGCCTGGCGGCGCCTCCTTGACCGGCGATCTGTTGATGCTGGCCGCCGTGATCGTCTGCGGGCTCGGCTACGCCGAGGGCGCGCGACTGTCGCGACGACTGCAAGGCTGGCGGGTGATCTGCTGGGCGCTGACCCTGGCCCTGCCGTTGATGCTGCCCCTGGCGGTCGCATCGCAACCGCCGACACTGCAGGGTATCGGCACCGCCGCCTGGTGGTCGCTGGGCTATGTATCGCTGTTCAGCATGCTGATTGGATTCATCTTCTGGTATCGCGGCCTGGCGCTCGGAGGGGTGGCCGCGGTGGGCCAGCTGCAACTGCTGCAGCCGTTTCTCGGGCTTGGACTGGCGGCCTGGCTACTGAACGAGTCAATCAGCGTGGCGATGCTCGCCACCTGTGCCGCGGTCGTGGTGTGCGTCGCCGGCGCAAAACGCTTCGCCACACCGCCCCCATCGCTCCCGGCTCGCTAGCCAGACGAACGCTTGCCTCGAAGGGGTGGCTCAGCGAAAACGTCGCTGGGCCAGCAGATGACGCACCAGCGGCCCGAGGATCAGCTCCATCGCCAACGACAGACGAGAGCCGGGCACCACCAGAGTGTGCGGGCGACTCATGAAGGCGTCCTGAATCATCGCCAGCAGGTAGGGAAAGTCCACGGTGGACGGATCGCGGAACCGGATCACCACGAAGGACTCCGCATCGGTGGGGATATCCTGGACCTCGAAGGGGTTCGAGGTATCCACCGTGGGCACCCGCTGAAAGTTGATATGGGTGCGCGAGAACTGCGGCAGGATATAGCGCACATAGTCGTCCATGCGTCCCAGGATGGTGTCGATGACCGCCTCCTGGGTGTAGCCGCGAGCGTGCATGTCGCGGTCGATCTTCTGGATCCACTCGAGGTTCATGGTCGGGGCGACGCCCACCAGCAGATCGACGTGGCGAGCGATGTCCACGTCACTGGTGACCAGACCTCCGTGCAGGCCCTCGTAGAACAGCAGATCGGTGCCGGTGGGCAGCGGCTGCCACTCGGTGAAGGTACCGACCTGGTAACCGGCCTCGATCATCTTCTTGTCTTCGGCGTGGATATAGTGACGGAAGGTCCCGGCGCCGCTGTCGCCGTACTCCTGGAACAGGGTCTCCAGGCGATCGAGCAGGTTGGCCTCCACCGCAAAGTGGGAAAGCTCATCCTTGCGCTCGGGCTCCTCGCGGAAGATCCGCGCCATCTCCTGGCGGGTGTAGCGATGGAAGGCGTCACCATCGACGAAGGCGGCATGGACGTCTTCCCGGGCGAACATGCGCTCGAAGGTACGCTTGACCGTGGTGGTACCGGCCCCGGATGAGCCGGTGACCGCGATGACCGGATACTCCCTCGACATCAGCCAGCCCTCGCCAGGGCGTCACGCACCGCTTCAGGCACCGCCACCGTACGCCCTGCCTGGGGATCGATCACCATCAGGTTGAGCCTGGCGGTCGCCACTATCCGCTGGTCGCTGTCACGACGCATGCGATGGTAGACGGTGATGGCCTTGCGCGCCGGCTCAGGGATGGCGGTCTCGACCGTCAAGGCGTCCGGCCAACGGGACTCGGCCTGATACTGCACCGCCAGGTCGGCGGCGACACTGGGGTAACCGCCCATGTCACCTTCGTGAAGCCCGAGATGAGCCAGGGCGGCCACCCTGGCCTCGTGCAACAGCGAGATCACCGCGTCATGGCCCAGATGGTGCCCGTAGTTCATGTCGGTCACGCGCACCGTCAAACCATGACGGTGGACGATCGCCTGCTCGGGAAACTCCAGTTTGACGCGTTCCATGCTCGCTCCTTGCTGATTATTGTTGGTCAGTACCATGGGGCAAGCCAGACC
>DJIP01000163.1:0-861 GCA_002433675.1 Halomonas halophila | reverse complement strand
CGCCAGAAGGCGCCTTCGAAACTCACCGTCTTGACCCCGCGGTAGGCCAGTTCCCGGGCCTCACCAAGATCCTGACCGAGGGCGGTAACGCACAACACCCGTCCGCCGGAGGTGACCACCTGGCCGTCCTTCTCGGCGGTGCCGGCGTGGAAGACCTTGACGCCCAGGGCCTCGGCACTGTCGCCTGCGCTGATCACGTCGCCCTTGCGGTAGCTGCCGGGGTAGCCTTCGGCGGCCATCACCACACCGATGGCCGGGCGTGGGTCCCAGCGGCAATCGTGACCGGACAGGCGACCCTCGGCGCCGGCCAGACACAGCTCGGCCAGATCGCTCTGCAGGCGCATCATGATCGGCTGGGTCTCCGGGTCGCCGAAGCGGCAGTTGTACTCGATGACCTTGGGCTCACCGGCGTCGGTGATCATCAGCCCGGCGTAGAGGAAACCGGTATAGGGATGCCCTTCCTCGGCCATGCCACGCACCGTGGGACGAATCACCTCGTCCATGATGCGCTGGTAGACGCTGTCGGTGACCACCGGTGCCGGCGAGTAGGCGCCCATGCCGCCGGTATTGGGGCCGGTGTCGCCCTCCCCCACCCGCTTGTGGTCCTGGCTGGTGGCCATGGGCACGATGGAGTCGCCATCCACCATGACGATAAAGCTGGCTTCCTCGCCCTCGAGGAACTCCTCGATCACCACGCGCGCGCCGGCATCGCCAAAGGCGTTGTCTTCGAGCATGTCGCGAACCGCTGCCTCGGCCTCGGCCTCGGTCATGGCCACAATGACGCCCTTGCCCGCCGCCAGGCCGTCGGCCTTGATGACGATGGGTGCGCCCTTGTCACGCAGATAGGCCAGCGCCGGTTCC
>DJIP01000210.1 GCA_002433675.1 Halomonas halophila | reverse complement strand
GTTCTCGGCGACGCGATCCAGCGCGGACTCGCTGGCATCCACGCACAACACTTCACTGGCGCCATGGGCCGCCGCCTGCACACCCCAGCCACCGACGTAGCTGAACAGGTCCAGCACCCGCTTGCCGGCCACCCGCTGGTTGAGCCAGGCGCGATTGATGCGGTGGTCGTAGAACCAGCCGGTCTTCTGGCCGTCGAGCACGGGGGCGGCGAACTGTACGCCGTTCTCTTCCAGCAACACCTGCTCCGGCAGCTCGCCCTTGACCACCTCGACCACCTCGCTGAGGCCTTCCTGACGACGACCGCTGGTGTCGTTGCGCAGCACCACACAGGCAGGTGACAACACCTTGTCGAGTGCGTCGAGCAGCTCGTCCTTCACCGCTTCCATGCCGGCGGTGTTGAGCTGAACCACCAGCACCTCGGCGTAGCGGTCGATGACCAGCCCCGGCAGCAGATCGGCCTCGCCATGGACCAGGCGATAGAAGGGCTTGTCGAACAGGCTCTGGCGCAGCGCCAGGGCCTGATTCAGACGATGCACCAGCAGCGAGCGATCCAGCCGCATGCTCGGGTCACGCGAGACGATGCGGGCGCAGATCAGTGAGTTGGGATTGACGTAGGCCAGCCCCATGGGCTTGCCATTGGCGGCCTCGACGATGACCTGCTCACCGACTTCGAGCCCCTTGAGCGGCGTCTCGGCGATGTCGATCTCGTTGGAATACAGCCACAGGTGGCCGGACTTGAGGCGACGATCGGCGTTCTTTTTCAGGCGCAGCGGACGAGTCACGGTGATCACTCTCTCTACGGAAACTACATGAATAATTGGGCGAGACCTTCAAGCCGGGATCAGGCTAACGTTGGCAACGAGGGCAAAACACACTGGCGCGCTGCCCCAAGGTCACGTGCTTCAGCTCACCGCCGCAGCGACAGCAGGGCGCGCCGGCACGCCCATAGACGTTGAGGCGCTGGGCGAAGTAGCCAGGTTCGCCGGTGCCGCTGACAAAGTCGCGCAGGGTGGTGCCGCCCTGGGTGATGGCCGCAGCCAGCACCTCCTTGGCGGCGGCGGCCAGGCGGTCATAGCGCTCGCGGCCGATGCGACCGGCCGCACGGCGCGGATCGATACCGGCCAGAAACAGCGCTTCGCTGGCGTAGATGTTGCCTACCCCGACGACCACGGCGTTGTCCATCAAGAACGGCTTCACCGCCGCCTGGCGGCCCCGCGACAGAGCGTACAGCCGGGCGCCGTCGAAGGCCGGCGACAACGGCTCGGGGCCTAGCCGCGACAAGCGGGTATCGCGGGTTTCGTCCTCCCTGAGCCAGTCGACAAAGCCGAAACGCCGCGGGTCGTGATAGCGCAGGATGACGCCGTCCTCGAGCACCAGGTCCACATGGTCGTGTTTCCTGGGCAGCTCACCGAGCCGGGCAATACGCAGGCTGCCGGACATGCCCAGGTGCCACAGCAGGGTGCCCTTCTCGCGCACTCCGCCGTCGCTGTGCGACCGGGGCGCGACCCTCAAGGTGTCTTCGATGCTGGCGACCGTCTCGCCGTTCGCGACGTGCTCACCGTTCCCGCCCGACAGCACCGGCAACAGCAGGTACTTGGCGCGACGGCGAATCTCGCCAATGCGGGCGCCGATCAGACGATCGGCGAGATCCTCAGGCACCGGCACCCGCAGGCGCGACTGGCGCACCAGCACCTCACGGATCTCGCGCCCTTGTACGTGGGGGGCGATGCCGCGTCGGGTAGTCTCGACTTCGGGAAGCTCGGGCATGGCACACCTGGGACCTGGGGTTGGAGCGGCGAGCAGCGAGCGACATCACGCCATCGCCCAGGGCCGCTGACAGGGACATACGCAAGAACCCGACCTCGGGGCCGGGTTCTCGGTAACAGGCGACAACTCGCCTGCGGTGGAAGCGAGATCAAGCCTTACTTGATCTTGGCTTCCTTGTACATCACGTGCTTGCGAACCACCGGATCGAACTTCTTCATTTCCATCTTGTCCGGAGTGTTACGCTTGTTCTTGTCGGTGGTGTAGAAGTGGCCGGTACCGGCGCTGGACACCAGACGAATCTTGTCACGCATGAGACTTCTCCCAGTTTGCCGCCTGGTACGCGTCGTGCACACCAGGCCAGTCATTCAAGTCGGCGGAGGCCGTTCGCTCAAGCGAACCAGTGGGCTCCCGAGGACGTCATCCTTAGATGGCGTCGCCGCGCTTACGGATATCGCTGAGCACCTCTTCGATGCCCTTCTTGTCGATGATGCGCATGCCCTTGGAGGAAACACGCAGGGTCACGAAACGCTTTTCGGACTCGACCCAGAAGCGATGGCTGTGAAGGTTCGGCAAGAAACGACGACGGGTCTTGCGCTGGGAGTGTGAAACGTTGTTACCAGTCACCGGGCGCTTGCCGGTAACCTGACATACTTTGGACATGAGAGCCTCCAACCGCGTGGCGAGTTGTTCAAAACCTGTCGGGCAAACCGGGAAGGGCGAGAACCGAAGGGATGTGTCGCAGACTGGCCGCGCGGTGCCGGCGAAAGTCCGCATTCATCATGCCCTCAGCAACCTCAAGCCCTGTCATGAGCCCCGTGCTTTTGACCCAAGGGAATTCAAAGGGTGCACTTTATACCAGACCCTGCCCCCATGGGCAAGGGATACACCAACGTTCGCCAGGTCGCTCGCTCACGGCCCGTGTCGAGGTGCTCGAAACGGCTCCGCTGCGTCGACGGCGATGACGTGACGTGTTCGGGTAGAGAGTCGCCCGGCCAGGACGCGATA
>DJIP01000116.1 GCA_002433675.1 Halomonas halophila | reverse complement strand
GCCTTGTAGTCGTCGAAGTTCTCGAACACCACCGCGCGACCACGGTGACGCATCAGCTCGGGGCTCGCCGCCGAGGGCTTGAGCACCGCGCCCTTGGGCGCCAGGTTGCCACGCAGCACGCACATGCCACCGTCGCCCACCAGCGGGTTGTCCAGCTCACGAATCACCTGATCGTTGTAGAGCGGCGCATCCTTGACGTTGTCCCACAGGGTCTGACCGTTGACCGTCAGCGCCTCCTTGTGGGGCAGACGGTCGGCCTCACCGAGGCGCCGCAGCACCGCCGGAAGCCCGCCGGCGTAGTAGAACTCCTCCATCAGAAAGCGCCCTGACGGCTGAAGATCGACGATGGTCGGGGTACCGCGCCCCACCCGGTTCCAGTCGTCGAGCTCGAGCTCCACGCCCATGCGCCCGGCGATCGCCTTGAGGTGGATCACCGCATTGGTCGAGCCACCGATGGCGGCGTTGGTGCGAATGGCGTTCTCGAAGGCCTCCCGGGTCAACACCCGTGACAGCCGCAGGTCTTCCTTGACCATGTCGACGATGCGATTGCCCGACAGGTGCGCCAGCACATAGCGGCGCGAGTCCACCGCAGGAATCGCTGCGTTGTGGGGCAGCGATACGCCCAGCGATTCCGCCATGCAGGCCATGGTGGAGGCCGTGCCCATGGTGTTGCAGGTGCCGGCGGAACGGGACATGCCGGCCTCTGCGGCCATGAAGTCGTGGATCGATATCTTGCCTGCCTTGACCTCCTCGGAGAGCTGCCAGACCACGGTGCCGGAGCCGATATCCCGGCCCTTGTGCTTGCCGTTGAGCATCGGCCCGCCGGTGACCACGATGGCCGGGATGTCGCAGCTGGCCGCGCCCATCAACAGCGCCGGGGTGGTCTTGTCGCAGCCGGTCAACAGCACCACGCCATCCAGCGGATTGCCGCGAATGGCCTCCTCCACGTCCATGCTCGCCAGGTTGCGGGTGAACATGGCGGTGGGACGCAGATTGGATTCGCCGTTGGAGAACACCGGGAACTCCACCGGGTAGCCGCCCGCCTCCAGTACGCCCTTCTTGACGTGCTCGGCCAGCTTGCGGAAGTGGGCGTTGCACGGTGTGAGCTCGGAGAAGGTGTTGCAGATGCCGATGATCGGGCGGCCATCGAATTCGTGATCAGGAATCCCCTGATTCTTCATCCAGCTGCGGTACATGAAACCGTTCTTGTCCGCGCTGCCGAACCACTCGGCGCTACGAAAGCGTGCCTTCTGGGGCGCTTCGGTCGCCGCCTCGTCGCTTGCTGACTCGACACCCACGCTTGGGGAATCCTGATCGCTATCGGCCATTGCCTGGCTCCTTCAACTCTGTCACGGGGCGAGCGGCAACCGGTCTGCCTGCTGTCTCGGGCCAATCGCTGGCCTTTGACGTCATGGCGAATACCGACCCGCTCGTCGGGTCCTGGGCAAGCCTACGTCGCGGGCGCCACAAAGTACACACATACGAAAGTATATGTTGAACATACTCGCGACTCGGTCAAGACTTGCCGCCACACCAATAACGAGCACGCTCTCATCAGGGAGATCGACCATGCGAGCTATCCCCAGGCTTTCCCGTCTTGCCGCCTCCATCGGTGTGGCATCCATCGCCATCACTGCTGCCGCCAGTGCCCAGGCAGCCGAATACGAGTGGACCTTCCAGGCCTCCGAGACCGCCGGCGAGCCAAGCTTCAAGATCAAGCAGGAGTGGGCCGAGCGCATCGGGACCATGACCGATGGCCGTGTGGCCATCGAGGTACTGCCGATCAACTCGGTGGTCGGCCCCACCGAAACCCTGCAGGCGGTGAGTTCCGGCATCCTTCAGGGCCATATGACCGACCCCAGCTACTTCTCCGGGCAGAATCCGGCCTTCGGCATGCTCGGCAACCTGGTAGGCGCCTGGAACGATCCCTATGACTTCCTCGAGTTCATGAACAACGCCGGCGGCGAGGATCTCTACAACGAACTGGTGGAACCCTACGGCGCCCATCTGGTGGCGGCGGCGACCTTCCCGCTGGAATCGGTCCCCTCCACCGTGCCCATCGAGTCGCTGGAAGACTTCGAGGGTCTGAAGATTCGTGCGCCCCAGGGCATGGTCTACAACATCTTCGAGCGCATCGGCGCCACGCCGGTCAACCTGCCGGGCTCCGAGGTCTACACCGGCCTGGAGAAGGGCGTGATCGACGCCGCCGACTCCACGGTGCTGTCGAACAACGACGCCCAGGGCCTCCACGCCTTTGCGCCCTACCCGCTGTACCCGGGCTTCCACTCCATGCCGATGATCGCGGTATCGGTGAACAAGGATATCTGGGACGGCCTGCCCGAAGACCTTCAGACCACCCTCGAGACCGCCTTCGACGCCATGGCCTACGACCTGATCGCCCGACTCAAGGCCCAGGACATCGAAGCACTTGCTCGTCTCCAGGAGGACCCGGAGGTACACCCGTTCGACCTGCCCGACGAAGAACGCAAGGCCTTCCGTCAGGCGGCTGAACAGGAATGGCAGGAGTGGGCCGGCAAGAACGAGATGACCCAGAAGGTCTACGACGCTGCCACCGGCTTCCTGACCGCCCGCGGCCAACTGTAAGCCTCGCCAGCCGTCCTGCCCCCGATGGGCCCCTGCCCCCCGGTTCAGCCTGCTGACACCCGGGGGCAGATCCGTGACGACTTGCTGACCGCACCCGTGGTCGAGACCTTCAACCTGTTGACCAACGCCGCCAGCGGCCTGGAGCAACCATGACGCCCCCCTCCTCCCATAACACCTCCGCCGGATCGCCACACAACGGCGCCGGGCGGCCGCCTGATCCGTCACAAGAGCCTTCGCACGACCCTTCACCCGAGCCTTCACCCGAGCCGGCCCCCGACCCGTCATCGGACAGGACGCCCGAGCGTGCCCCCGATGTGGTGCGCAGCCGTTTCGATCGTGGCGTGGTCCGGGTGGCCCAGTTCGCCGCCTGGCTGGTGTTCATCGCCATGGCCATCAGCGTCTATGAGGTGATCATGCGCTACGGCTTCGGCGCGCCCACCTCCTGGGTCCACGAGA
>DJIP01000334.1 GCA_002433675.1 Halomonas halophila | reverse complement strand
TGCGGTGTTCCTCGAGTTTGGTGCGGTCTGGCAGCGCTACACCGCGCCGACCATGCGCACGGTGGTGGTCGGGCCGATCAGCGACGAGATGCGCTTGGCCGCCGACCTGTGTGTCGAGATGGAGGCCCGCATGTGCGAGGCCATGACGCCGGACACACCTTTCGAAGACGTCGCCCGGCTCGCCGATGCTATCCTGGCGCCCCACCGCGAACGCTTCTTCCATTCGGGGGTGTACGGCTACGCGGTCGGTGCTCAGTTTCCGCCGAGTTGGGTGGAAGGCACCGGTTTCCTCGCCGCCGGGCAGACCACACCGCTTGCCCGCAACATGGTCTTCCACCTGCCGCTGTGTCTGCGCTTGCCGGGAGGTTTCGGCATTGGCCTCAGCAATACGGTAAGGGTCACCGATCGAGGCGCGATGCGACTGACCGACCACGACATGACGCTGGTGCACCGACCCTGAAAGAGCAAACGGCATGTCAGCCTGGAGCGTATGATGGGCGGCTGGTGTCATGCGATACGAGAGCGGAACATGCTGCGTTTTTTCGAGAGGCTGGTTGATCCCTATCCCGACCAGCCCGAGTCGGTACCTGCGGACCGGTTGTGGCCCTTCGTGCTGCACTATTCGCGACCCTTCGCTGGCCTGCTGGCGGCCATGGCACTGGTCACGGCGCTGGTCTCCATCGCCGAGGTGGTGTTCTTCACCGCCATGGGGGAACTGGTCGACTGGCTGGCCGAAGCCGAACGCGAGGGCTTCGTCGACACCCATCTGAGCACCCTGATCGGCCTGGGAGCGGCGGTGCTGGCAGGACTGCCACTGCTGGTGTTCTTGCTGTCGTTGATCACCCACCAGGGAGTCTTCGGCAACTACCCCATGCTCGGACGCTGGCTCTCCCATCGGCTGATGCTCGAGCAGAGCCTGTCGTTCTTTCATGACGAGTTTGCCGGGCGTGTCTCGCAGAAGGTGATGCAGACCGCGCTGGCCATGCGCGAGACCGTCACCAAGGTGCTCGACATGCTGGTCTACGTGCTGGTGTATTTCACCGGCGCGCTGGTGGTGCTGGGGGCCGCCGAGCCCTGGTTGATGGTGCCCCTGGTGCTATGGCTTGTCGGCTACCTGGCATTGATGAGGGTGTTTATCCCCCGCTTGCGCCGGGTGTCCATGGCCCAGGCGGACGCGCGGGCGGTGATGACCGGGCGGGTCGTGGACAGCTACAGCAATATTCAGACCATCAAGCTGTTTGCCGACGCCGGGGCGGAGCGGGCCTACGCCCGTGAAGCCATGGATGGCTTCATGGGAACGGTACATCGGCAGATGCGCCTGGCCACCTGGCTATCGGTGTCGTTGGCGACCCTCAATACCCTGCTGCTGGTGGGAATGGCGGGTCTGGTCGTGCTGGCCTGGTATCACCGCTGGGTGTCCCTCGGAGAAACGGCGGTAGCGATCGGTCTGGTCATGCGGGTGCGCTCGATGTCCGACTGGATCCTGTGGGAAGTCGCGGGCCTGTTCGAGAATGTCGGCACCGTTCAGGACGGTATCAACACCCTGTCGCGAATCCCTGAGGTGCGTGACAGGCCCGGGGCTCCGGCGCTGCGCGTTCAGCGTGGCGAGATTCGCTTCGACGACGTGGTGTTTGGCTACGCCCGGGGCGGTCAGGTGGGCCCGAGGGTGTTCGACGGTTTCGATCTGCACATTGCTGCAGGCGAAAAGGTGGGTATCATCGGCCGCTCCGGCGCCGGCAAGTCGACCCTGGCGTCGCTGTTGATGCGCTTTCATGACCTGCAGGCCGGGCAGATAACGATCGATGGTCAGAATATCGCCGAGGTCACCCAGGCATCACTGCGTCGACAGATCGGCATGGTGACCCAGGATACGTCCCTGCTGCATCGATCGCTGCGCGATAATCTGACCTACGGCTGTCGTGACTGCAGCGAGGAAAGTTTATGGCAGGCGGTGCGTCAGGCGCATGTTCACGAGTTTATCGAGGACCTGGTGGATCCTCGTGGTCGTCGTGGCCTGGATGCCCAGGTGGGAGAGCGCGGCGTGACCTTGTCCGGCGGCCAGCGTCAGCGGATCGCCATCGCTCGGGTGTTGCTCAAGGATGCGCCGATCCTGGCGCTGGACGAGGCTACCTCGGCGCTTGACTCCGAGGTGGAAGCGGCCATCCAGCAACATCTCTATACCCTGATGGAGGGCAAGACCGTCATCGCCATCGCCCATCGGCTGTCGACCATCGCCATGCTCGATCGACTGGTGATCATCGACAAGGGACGCATCGTCGAGATGGGAGACCATGAATCCTTGCTGGCCCGGGATGGCCTCTATGCTTCCCTGTGGCGGCGCCAGGTCGGAGGTTTTCTGGGGGAATGATGGTCCAGGTCAGCTTGGCATGATCAAGAAAGTAGGCGGTTTAACGCGCGAGTGGTGCGCAAGTACTAGAGGGTTGGCTATGATCACTCGTTCATGCCCAAGACAGTCGATGGAATCCGGATGCGTACCTCCCACATGAATGCTCTAGAGGCGAGACGACGACGTGTCCGTATCCATTGATCCGCCCCCCATTGTGTCGTCGACTGGGCCCGACTCGGGGCGTCGTCGCGCCATCGCGCTCTATGTGGTTGCCTTGGTGCTGCTGGTCGCCGGCATCGTGTGGACCCTGAGGGGCCAGTATCTGGCCGAGGTAGAGCGCGTGGAGCAGCGTCTCGACGCGCGGGCGGAGGTGGTCGAGGCGCTGGTGGCCGAGCC
>DJIP01000239.1:4688-5126 GCA_002433675.1 Halomonas halophila | reverse complement strand
CTCGCCGTTGGCGTCGAAGGCGGGCACCGCCAACGAACGCAGCCCCGAATCCAGCTCCTGATCGACGATGGCATAGCCCTGCTGACGAGCCTGGAGGATGGCGCGCTTGAGCTCAGCCTTGTCAGTGATCGTCTTGTCGGTGAAGCGTTCGAGGGTGGTGCGCTCGACGAAGGCATCCAGTTCGGCGTCGGTCTTCTGTGCCAGCAGCATGCGCCCCATCGAGGTGTAGGCGGCGGGCAGCCGCGTGCCCACCGACAGGGTGATGGCCATCAACCGCTGGCGCGACGCCGAGCGTGCCACATAGGTGACCTCATCGCCGTCGAGCACTCCAAGAGAAGAGGATTCGCCACTTTCGGCGGTGATGTCCTCGAGCACCTGCTGGATCAGGTGCTGATAATTGTTGGCGGACAGGAAGGCGTAGCCGAGCTTGAGCACCCG
>DJIP01000239.1:0-4274 GCA_002433675.1 Halomonas halophila | reverse complement strand
CGCGTCGCCACCTCACTCAAGGTCATCCGAGGGTGGGCCTCGTCGAAGGCCAGAATGACGTCGAGGCCGCTGGCGAGGGCAGTGACGAAGTCGCGGTCATCCGGGCTCAGGGCGGCGTCAGCCGGTGCCGTATCCATCGAGGTGTCCTTTTTTCAGATTCGAGTGTGGCAGAGATCGAGCGCCATGACGCAAGAGCGTTGTACAGCCCGAGCGACGATGATAGCAGGGCAGCGTCGGGATACGGTCTTCAATGTCATGGCAGCGACGAGGCATTCGTCTTCTGTGGACGACGGTTTGCTCCCGTGTTGTCGATAATCTAGCATGTTTGTTCGAAGTGCGAACACCTGTGCGGCCTTTGGTGGGGCTGCCACGCTGTCGATATGGCGTGTCCTTGCTGGTGCCGCCTGGCCGTTGTCGCCTTGCTGCTGTCCCCTTGAACTCGCCCCGGTCGATACGCCCCTATCGATCCCCCAGATGAAGAGGAATCTTGCCATGTCCGACGCCCTGCTGAGCCATCCGTTCATGAGCCAGAGCGCCCTGGAAGCCTGTCGCGACGATGATCTGGTGGCCTCGATGCTGGCCTTCGAGTTGGCCCTGGCTCGCGTCCAGGAGGGCGTCGGCGCGTTGCCAGCGGGCAGCGCCGGGCGCATGGAAGAGGTACTCGAGCATCACGACTTCGACACCGCAGCCATCGCCCGGGGTGTCGCCAGCGGCGGCAACGCGGCGATCCCCTTCGTCAAGGCCGGGCGAGCGGCGTTGCCGGACGAGCTCAAGGCGTGCTGGCACCAGGGCGCGACCAGCCAGGATGTGGTGGATTCGGCGCTGATGCATCTGCTCACGCCGCGTCTGGCGAACCTGGACGGCCTGCTCGAGCGTTGTCGCAAGGCGGCTCTTGCGCTGATGCGCGACCACGAGCAGACGCCCATGGTCGGCCGTACCTTGATGCAGCAGGCCCTGCCGATGACCTTCGGGGTCAAGGCGGCCCAGTGGGGCATCGGGCTCGAGCGCGCACGCCGCCGGCTTGGGGATATCGCCACCGAAGGGCTGCCGGTGCAGTTCGGTGGTGCAGTGGGGGTGCACTCGGGCTGGGGGGAACAGGGGCTCGAGCTGATGCAGGCCTTGGCCGAGGAGCTTGGCCTGTCCTGCCCGGTACTGCCCTGGCATACCGACCGCCAGCCGATCCATGCCCTGCAGACCGCGCTGGACGCCGTCGCCGGGGCGCTGGAGAGCCTGGCGCTGGACGTCGCCCTGCTGACTCAGACCGAGGTCGGCGAAGTCAGCGAGCCGAGCGCCCCTGGCATGGGCGAATCGTCGTCGATGCCGCACAAGCGCAACCCGGTGCGCTGCGCCCTGATCCGCGGCGCGGCGCGTCGGGTGCACGGCCACACCACGGTGATCATCGGTGCCGTGGCCCAGCCGCTGGAACGGGGCCTCGGCGAGTGGCACGCCGAGTGGGCGCCGCTGAGCGAATCGGTGTTGCTGGTGGAAGGGGCGCTGGAGCAGGCGGCAACTCTGCTGGAAGGCCTGGAGGTCCACCCTGAGCGCATGGCCGCCAACCTGGCGCTGACCGGCGGTGCGATCATGGCCGAGCCGGTGGCGCGCCTGCTGACGCCCCACCTCGGCAGCGACAGGGCCAAGGCGCTGGCGGCCGAGGCTGCCGAGACCGCGCGCCGCCAGGGGCGTCCTTATTACGAGGTCTTGCACGAGGTGCTGGATGAGGAGCCGTGTGGCAAGCAAGAAAAGACGGAGGAGAGCGATCCTTCGATGACAGAATACAGCAGCGAGGCACCCCGGCAGCCCCCCGATATCAGTGTCGAGCAGCTCAAGGCCGCCACCGATCCGGCGTTATACATTGGTAGCAGTCGACAACAGGTCAACAAGGCCAGGGAGTGGCTGGAGCAAGGCTAATGCACTGATTAAAAATTGGAAATAAGAAGAAGGGCGAGAACGGCGTATGCCGTTCTCGCCCTTTTTGCGTTTGACGGCCCTGCCGATCGCCAGTAACTTGTTCGTATAACAAACCTACGTTCACATAGCGAACAAGCGCTGTTCCAAGCAGTGCGCCTATGAGGCTGTTCCAGGCAGCACGAACAGAGACCTGGTCCGAACAGCCCCGCCATGGTGAACCTGGGTGCGGCGCCTTGGCGTCGCTGTTCTTTCCACCGCAATGGTTCATCGTTAACAGAGGCAATCCACATGGCCGAGATCCTGAGTCTTGACGAAGCGATAAGGCGCTACGTCCACGACGGCGCCACCGTCGCCATGGAAGGCTTTACCCACCTGATTCCTTTCGCCGCCGGGCATGAGGTCATTCGCCAGCGCCGGCGCGACCTCACCCTGATCCGGATGACCCCGGACCTGGTCTACGACCAGTTGATCGGTGCCGGCTGCGTGAAGAAGGTGATCTTCTCCTGGGGCGGCAACCCCGGTGTCGGCTCGCTGCACCGGCTGCGTGACGCGGTGGAAAAGGGCTGGCCCCACAGGGTCGAGATTCTCGAACACAGCCACGCCGCCATGGCCTGCGCCTTCGAGGCCGGCGCCGCCGGATTGCCGCTGGCGGTGCTGCGCGGCTACGTCGGCAGCGAGCTGCCCAACGTCAATGACCAGATCAAGTTCATCGAGTGCCCCTTCACCGGCGAGCGCCTGGCGGCGGTGCCCTCGGTGCGTCCGGACGTGTCCATCGTTCACGCCCAGAAGGCCGACCGTGCCGGTAATGTGCTGGTCGAGGGCATCATCGGGGTACAGAAGGAAGCAGTGCTGGCAGCCAGTCGCGCCATCGTCACCGTCGAGGAAATCGTCGATGACCTGAACACCCACCCCAACGCCTGCGTGATTCCAGGCTGGGCCATCGACGCCATCGCCGTGGCCGAAAAGGGCTCGCTGCCGTCCTACGCCCACGGCTACTACCCGCGTGACAACCGCTTCTACAAGGAGTGGGACGCCATTGCCCGCGACCGTGACGCCTTCACCCGCTGGATCGACGACAACATCATGAACACCGCGGAGGACGCCCGATGAGCACCGCAATCGACTACAGCGCCGGCGAGATGATGACGGTCACCGCCGCCCGGGCGCTGGAAAACGGCATGACCTGTTTCGTCGGTATCGGCCTGCCGTCCGAGGCCGCCAACCTGGCGCGGCTGACCCACGCCCCTGAAGTGGTGCTGATCTACGAATCCGGCACCCTGCAGACCAGGCCGGACGTGCTGCCGTTGTCGATCGGCGATGGCGAGCTGTGCGAGTCGGCGCTGACCACGGTGTCGGTGCCGGAGATGTTTCGCTACTGGCTGCAGGGCGGCAAGGTCAGTGTGGGCTTTCTGGGTACCGCCCAGATCGATCGCTACGCCAACCTCAACACCACCCTGATCGGCGACTACACCGCACCCAAGGTGCGCTTGCCCGGCGGCGGCGGTGCCCCGGAGATCGCCACCAACGCAGGTGAAGTGTTCATCACCCTGAAGCACTCGCCGCGGGCCTTCGTGCGCGACGTCGACTTCATCACCACCCTGGGCTTTGGTCGCGACGGCAAGGGACGTGATGGTGTGCCCAATATCGGCAAGGGGCCGACCCGCGTGATCAGTGATCTGTGCGTGATGAAGCCGGACCCGGAGGATCGTGAACTGACGGTGGTATCGCTGCATCCCGGCGTAACGCGCGAGCAGGTCCAGGAGGCCACCGGCTGGGACATTCGTTTCGCCGCCGAACTCGAGACCACGCCGGTCCCCAGTGCCCATGAGCTCGAGGTGCTGCGTGAGCTGAAGGCGCGCACCGATCGTGCCCACAGCGGCCAGTAACCGGCCCGTCAGCCCCAACCAGACCTCCATTTCGCCCCTATCCCCGACACACCCTGCGCTGTTGCGCAGGGTGACCAAGGAGTCCGCCATGACCGACGTCTTTCTCTGCCATCCCCGTCGCAGCGCCATCGGGCGCTTCGGTGGCACCCTGGCAAGCGTGCGCCCCGACGACCTGGCCGCCGACATCTTCAAGGCGGTGCTGGCCCAGGCGCCAGAGCTTGATCCCGGCGCCATCGAAGAGGTGTTCATGGGCTGTGCCAACCAGGCCGGCGAAGACAACCGCAACGTGGCGCGTATGTCGGCGCTGCTGGCGGGGCTGCCGACCTCGGTGCCCGGTACCACCATGAACCGTCTATGCGGTTCCGGCATGGATGCGGTGGGCACCGCCATGCGCGCGATCAAGGCCGGCGAGATGGATCTGGCCCTGGCCGGCGGGGTGGAGTCGATGTCCCGGGCGCCTTACGTCATGGGCAAGGCGGA
>DJIP01000354.1 GCA_002433675.1 Halomonas halophila | reverse complement strand
CCGGTGTGCTGAGCCACCACCGGCACGCTGTTGCGCTCGCCCCACACCTTGAGCTGCTCTACCGCGGCCGCGCGGAAGGTGTCCCCCGCCGCCAGCATCACGCTCTTGCCTTCGCGCTGGAAGCGCTGGGTCAGCTTGCCGATGGTGGTGGTCTTGCCGACGCCGTTGACGCCCACCACCAGGATGACGAAGGGCCCACCGTCGGCGGTCTCGAGACTCAGGGGCTGGCTGACCTCGCCGAGCATGGCGGCCAGCTCCTGCTGCAGCGCACGGTACAGCGCTTCAGGGTCCTTCAGCTCCTTGCGCGAGACACGATCGGTCAGCGCCTCGATGATTTCGCTGGTGGCCTCGATGCCGACGTCGGCCATCAGCAGCTGGGTCTCGATGTCCTCGATCAGCTCGTCATCGATCTGCTTGGCACCCATGAACAGGTCGGCCAGGCCGTCGCTCAGGTTGGCCCGGGTCTTGCCCAGGCCCTCGCGCATGCGCGCAAACCAGCCCTTCTTCTCGCCACCCTTGCCGCCCTGGGCCGGCGCTCTGGGCTTTTCCTGCAGGGCCGGGCCGGTGGGACGACTGGGCTCGATCACCTCGGCGTGCTCGCGCTGGCCGGTGCCAGCGTCGGCGGCTGGCGGGCTCACGGGCTCGGGCACCTCTGCCTCGGCAAGCTTGTGCGCCGAGGCCGGCGCTTCATCTTCCGGGGTCTCGCCAGCCGGCTGGGAGGCGGCAGACGGCGCCTGGTCAGACTTTTGCTCGACGGGCTTTGGCTCTGCGGGCTTTGGCTCGACCGGCTCTAGCTTGTCGGGATCAGCTTCAACGGGCGCCTGCTCGGCAGAAGTGGAAGGCTCGACTGGAGTGGACGGCTCCGCGGGGGCCGGCGCTGCCGGCTCGACAGGCTCCGGCACCACCGCCTCGGCGGTCTCGGTCGGCTCGGGGCCTGGGTCCCGGCCCTGCTGGGGCGGCTCGTCATCCGACGGTGAGCGTTGCGACAGCTCGTCGCCGCGGGGCTGTTCTGCTCCCCTGTCAGCCCCTGGCTCAGCCTCCCTGTCAGCCGCGCCTTCCGCCTCATCTGCAGACGACTGATCGACGACTTCCTGGTCCTTGGCGGGTTCTTCGCCCGTGTGCTTCTTCTTGCGCTTGAAAATACCGAACATGGATGACCTGACGCCTCAGCCGGTGAACGAACCGCCACATCCTACCACCCTGCCCGCTCGCTGTGGACACAGGGCAGCCCCGAGGCGGCGACGCGACGCTGCCCATAGCCTGACACAGAAGCGATGGCGAAGGCATGACGACACCCTGCCATGGGGGTAGAATCGCCGCCCATGAGTCGACAACGTCCTTCAAGAAACCGTCCACGCAGCGGCGCCGGAAAACCCCGCTCGGGCAAGAGTCCCGCGAGCGGTCGGCCGCCTGGCAAGCTGCGCATCATCGGTGGCGAACACCGTCGCCGCCAGCTACCGGTGCTCGACAAGCCCGGCCTGCGGCCGACCCCGGACCGGGTCCGCGAGACCCTGTTCAACTGGCTCGGGGGTGAGCTGTACCGCGTTCGCGTGCTCGATCTGTTCGCCGGCACCGGCGCCCTGGGCCTCGAGGCACTGTCGCGCGGTGCCAGCAAGGCCCTGTTCGTCGAGCGCGATGCCCAGGTGGCCCAGGCGATCAGCGACAACCTGGCGACGCTGGCGATCGATCGCGCCCAGGTGCGCTGCGCCGACGCCGCCGCGCTGCTGAAAGACGAGACCGCCACCCCCTTCGACCTGGTGTTTCTCGACCCGCCTTTTCGCCAGGGCCTTGCCGAGCCCTGCTGTCAGGCCCTGGAAGCCGGCTGGCTGGCGGAGGAGGCCTGGATCTACGTGGAGGTCGAAAGCGGCCTGACACCTGCCGTGCCCCCCACCTGGCAGCTGCACCGCGAGGTCCGCGCGGGAGACAGCCAGGGGCGTCTGTATCGACGCAGCGAAAGCGACGCCGACTCGCTCAAGGACGCTGCGCCTGAGAGCTGAGCCGGCAGTACCCCAAGCACGCGACCGTCCCAATTCCTGAGCCGAATCAGCAAAGCAGCCCCGTCGCCGCCCGGCGACGCTTGTTCACCGGCGGCGGCGGCGTTACGCTCGTTCCATCGGGGCGCGCGTCGCGCCTTCACCCCACGTCATGTCAGGAGACGAGGATGAGCACGGAACTCTTCAACCAACTCGAAAAGAAGGTCTCCAGCGCCCTTGAGGCCCTGGAATTGCTGAAACTGGAAGCCGAGGAGTTGCGCGAGGAAAACGCTCGCCTGAAGCAGGATCGCGAAGAGTGGGAACGTCGCCTGACCGCCATCCTGGGCCAGCTCGATGAGGTGGAAGGCGAAACGGGCAATACCGAACAGGCGCCCGCCCATAGCCTCTGACCTGGCTTGTGTGACGGCGGCGCTGACTCGAACGGCTGACTCGAATGAAAAGGGCTCCCCATGGGGAGCCCTTTTGCGTCGTGCCGACGATGGAGGCATCAATGCCGAGCGGAAGGAGGAAGCCGAGCGCTTGAGACCGCTTCAGCCAAGCGCCAGCGACATCAGCAGGGCATCGACGCGCTCGCCGCCATCGACCGACGGCGGATAGTAGCCGCGACGCACACCGTCCTCTGCGAAGCCGGCGGTTTGGTAGCAGGCGATCGCCGCGGCGTTGTCGGCACGCACCTCCAGCAGTAGTCGCTCCGAGCCCCACTGGCGCGCTACCGCAATCAGGCTTGTCAGCAGCCGTGCGGCAAGCCCTTGGCGGCGAGCTTCCGGGGCCACCAGGATCGCTTCCAGCTCGGCCTCGAAGGGCTGGCGCGCCAGCAAGGCATAGGCGTGAAGAGCCCCCTGCCCCGTCATGTCCGCATCAAGGCCGCCTTCGACACCGTGTTCACCCGCCGGCCCCTGCCGATCGATCCCCAGCAGCAGGCGCTGGTCATCTTCCAGAGCCTGAGCCAGCGCCTGAGGGCTGGACAAAGGCGCTGACGGCATCGCTTCCAGTCGCAGCACGGCGTCAAGATCGTCCGCGCCGAGGACACGGACAGGGCCGTAGCCGCCGCTGTGCGGGCTGCTCTGCTGGCCCACTGTCGCCTCAAGCGCCATCGCTGTCGTCTCTGGCACCATCGCCTCCAGCACCATCGCGCCACTGTGCCTGCCACTCGCCGATCTGCGCCCACAGCCGGCGCTTGGCCTCGGCACCGACGCCATCACCGGCGAGCAGTTCGTCGAGCCCCGGACCCTGCCACAACGGCAGCGCCAGGGTCTGGCTGTGCGGTGGCTGCGCGCTGTTGTCGGTGGCGTCGGACGGGGCCAGTGCTTGCATCAGC
>DJIP01000280.1 GCA_002433675.1 Halomonas halophila | reverse complement strand
TTGAGCGGCATCACGTCCTGGCCGTCCGGGGCGCTCAGGTATCGCTTGACGGTTTCCCGGGTGGCGAGCAGCTCCGGCAGATACTCGTGGCGTGACAGATAGCCGGTCAGGCCGGTGGCGGAGAGTCTTAGCTCGGTGTCGGCATCGCGCTTGAGCGAGGCCAGCGCCTGCTCGCGGGCCAGGGTGGCGCTCTGCCATAGCACCAGGGCGAGACCCAGCGCCAGCGCCAGCGCCAGGGTGCGACGATTCAGCCAGCGTGACCAGCGTCGCATCGACTAGCGCGACCGCCGCGGCGGCATGACCTGGGCACGTCGCAGCGCGCGCTGCGAGCGGGTCTCGGCGCGCTCCATCTCGAGCAGCCCCTCTTCGACGTAGACCAGGTGTTCGTGGGCGAGGGACTGGGCGTCTTCTGCGCGTCCCTCGAGGATGGCGTCGAGCAGTGCCCGATGCTGCTGCATCAGGCGGGGGCGTGCCTCCGGCTTCTCGAACAGATGGGCGAGATTGTCGACGATACTGCGTTCCAGCAGGTGGAAGATGCCGCGAATGGTGTGTAGCAACAGGACGTTGTGGGCGGACTCGGCGATCGCCAGGTGAAAGGCGGCGTCGGCCTTGGCCTCGCCCTGGGGGTCTTCGCCGAGAAAGGAGGCCTCAAGCTCTTCGAAGCGCTGGATCAACAGTGCCCTGTCGGTGGGGGTCGAGCGCAGGGCCGCATAGTAGGCTGACAGGCCTTCCATGGCGTCCCGGAATTCAAGCAGGTCGAGGTGGAACTCGCCGTGGCGAGACAACATCTCCAGCAGCGGATCGCTGTAGCCGCTGTTGAGGGCCTCGGTGATATAGGTGCCACCTCCCTGACGACTGACCAGCAGGCCACGGGCGGCCAGCTTCTGGATCGCTTCGCGCAACGACGGGCGCGAGACGCCGAAGCGCTCGGCCAGTTCACGTTCGGGGGGCAGGCGCTGGCCGGGGGTCAGGCTGCCTTCCAGAATCAGCGCCTCGAGGCGCTCGGTGATCACATCGGCCAGGCGAGGCTGGCGCACGGGCTGGTAGGCCATGGCGGTTTATCATCGACGTGGGAACAAGGTCTCCAGTGTAACGACAACTAATTGGTATTACCAATAAGTAGGGGTTGTCCTGTTGCTTGCCTTGGTCCTCGTTCTTCCTCGATTATCAATCTGTTACGTTCACGGCCGTCGAGGCATAGACCAAAGTATAGCGCAAAGTCCGAGCAAAAATCGGCGTCTGGTTTGACACTCTGAAAGAGCGAACCTACTGTGCCTAGATTCGGCGTTGTCAATTGGTTTTACCAATTTACTCCAACTCTATCCTTGGCGGTCGTTGTCGTGACCGATGACGCCCCGGGGTAGCCGGCTCCGTCGGTCCTGATGAAGCGTGCAGCGGTAGCTTGCTCGCCACTGTGGGCCGCTATTGATACCGGGAATAACGACAACGTCCTGCCGTGCCTGACCCTGAGGACCCCGCGATGACCGCCGTCAAGCTTTATCCCCCACGCCCCGACAAGGTCTACCTGTTCGGAACCTGCCTGATCGACATGCTCTATCCCGAGGCTGGCCTCGATGCCGTTCGACTGCTCGAGCGTGAAGGGATCGAGGTGATCTTCCCCGACGACCAGACCTGCTGCGGCCAGCCCGCCTACACCTCGGGCTATCACACCGAGGCCAGGGCGGTGGCCAGGGCCCAGCTCGACCTGTTCCCCGAGCCCTGGCCGATCATCGTGCCGTCCGGCTCCTGCGGCGGCATGATGCGCACCCACTATCCCTCGCTGTTTGCCGGCACCCCGGAGGAGGCAATGGCCAGGGAAGTCGCCGATCGGGTGTTCGAGTTGACCGAATTCCTGGTCCACGTCTGCCACCTGACGCTTGAGGATCGAGGCGCGTCGGAGAAGGTCGCCATGCACACCTCGTGCAGCGCCCGTCGCGAAATGGGACTCGCCGAGACCGGCCCTGCGCTGCTGGCGAAGCTCGGCCAGGTCGAGCTGGTGGAGCAGGAGCGGGCCAGCGAGTGCTGTGGATTCGGCGGGACCTTTGCGGTGCGCCATCCTGAGGTGTCCGGGGCCATGGTCGAAGACAAGAGTCGTGCCATCGAAGCCGCCGGTGCGGAGCGCTTCGTGACCTCCGACTGCGGCTGTCTGATGAATATCGCCGGGCGTCTGGCCCACCGCGACAGCACGCTTGAGGGCGAGCACATCGCTTCCTATCTGTGGCGGAGGACCTCATGAGCCAGCCTGTGCAGACCTTTACCCCCCAGGCGTTCCATCGTCAGGCCCACGATGCGCTGGAGAATCCGCAGATTCGTGCCAACTTCCGCAAGGCGATGGACGGCCTGATGGGCAAGCGGCGCACGGCCTTCGACGACTGGGACCTAGAGACCCTGCGTGAGCTGGGGGCCAATATCCGGCTGCGTGCGCTGTCGAAGCTGCCCGACCTGCTGGAGCAGCTCGAGGCCAACTGCGAGGCCAACGGCATCCGCGTGCACTGGGCGGAGAATGGCGAGCAGGCCTGCGAGCTGATCACCGAGATCTGTCAGCGTCATGGTGCGTCCTCGGTGATCAAGGGCAAGTCCATGGTGTCCGAGGAAATGCACCTGAACGCCCACCTGGAGAAGGCTGGCATCGATGCCCTGGAGTCGGATCTGGGCGAGTACCTGGTGCAGCTCAACGAGCAGACGCCGTCTCATATCATCATGCCGGCGATTCACCTTAATACCGGCGAAATCTCCGACATCATGCACGAGCGCACCGGCACCGAGCGCACCACCGACGTGGACGCGATGACCGCAGCGGCCAGGGCCCAGCTGCGCGAGCGCTTCATGACGGCGGATGTCGGGGTGTCCGGGGTCAATTTCGCGGTGGCCGAGACCGGAACCCTGTGCCTGGTGGAGAACGAGGGCAACGGGCGTCTGACCACCACCGCGCCGCCGGTGCACATCGCCGTCACCGGCATCGAGAAGGTGGTCGAGCACCTGGCCGACGTGCCGCCGCTATACGCCCTGCTGACCCGCTCCGCCACCGGCCAGCACGTGACCACCTACTTCAACATGATCAGCTCGCCGCGCAAGAGCGACGAGCATGACGGCCCCGAAGAGGTGCATCTGGTGCTGGTCGACAGCGGTCGCTCGCGGGTCTATCAGGACGATGAGCTGCTCGACACCCTGCGCTGTATCCGCTGCGGCGCCTGCATGAACCACTGCCCGGTGTACACCCGGGTCGGCGGCCACACGTATGGCACTACGTATCCGGGGCCGATCGGCGCCATCCTGATGCCGCACCTGATGGGGCTTGAAGCGACCAAGGATCTGCCGTCGGCGTCGAGCCTGTGCGGCGCCTGCGGTGAGGTATGCCCGGTCAAGATTCCGATTCCGGACCTGCTGGTGCGGTTGCGTCGCGAGGCGGTGGGCGACGGCGTCGGCAATGTGCCCGGTGCCGGCGTCAAGCGCTCGCGCAAGGAGGTCGCCGCGTGGAAGAGCTGGCAGTGGCTGGCCACCCATCCGGGGGCCTGGCGAGGCGCCACCTTGATTGCCGGCAACTTCCGTGCGCTGGCGCCATCCCACCTGGGCCCCTGGACGGAGTACCGTAGTGCCCCGAAGCCGGCCAAGACGTCGCTTCACACGCTGATCAAGCGTCATCGCAAGGAGAAGGGCGAATGAGTGCCAGAGACAATATCCTGGGTCGTCTGCGTGATCGCCAGGGCGGGCCGCTGTCGGCCCCTGACAGTGACTTCGGCGTGGTCACCGGACGCCAGTGGTCGCGTCAAGAACGACTCGAGCGCTTCGAGCACTGGATCTCCTCGGTGCATGGCGAGGTGATTCACTGCGACTCTGCGGGCTGGACCGAGGCCCTTGCCAGGGTATTGGCGGGCAAGGGCGTCAAGCGCCTGGCGCTGGGGCGGGAGCATCCGGTAGCGCAGCAGGCCCGCGCCGCCCTGGCGGAAAATGAGGTTGAGCTGGTCGACGCCGATCGTGACATCGAGGGTTGGAAGCGTGAGCTGTTCGACGGCGTCGATGCCGGCCTTACGTCCACTCGTGGCGCCATCGCCGAGACCGGCAGTCTGTGGCTGTGGCCGACCCCGGATGAGCCGCGTCTGCTGAGCCTGGTGCCGCCTTTGCATATTGCCGTGCTCGATGCCGACAGCGTCGAAGACACCTTCTTCGATGTCGTCACCGGGCAAGGCTGGGCCAGCGCAATGCCGACCAATGCGCTGCTGATCTCGGGGCCGAGCAAGACGTCTGATATCGAACAGACGCTGGCCTACGGCGTACACGGCCCAAGAGAACTGGTGGTCATCCTGCGCGACGCCTGAATCACGGGGCTCGCGTGCGACGCCTGCGACATCAGAGTGATTGGCGCCCTGACGCGCGTCATGCAAGTTGGTTATAGTGTGCGTTCCCGACGATGTTTGGTTGTCGGCGCAGGAAGCGAAATTCAACTGATGGAGGCAGGCATGTCCAAGCAGCAGTGTCCGGGGCCGAAACGCCCGCTTTGCAAGGCCATTTCCCCGTTGCTGGTGGTCAGCGGGGTGTCCATGGCGGTCTTGCTGAGCGGATGCCAGGACGACGGCGGTAGCCAGGGCGGGCGTTTTGTCGAGGCGCCGGATGTTGCGCTGGGTGAAGCGATCGAGGGCGAATTGACCTCGCAAAGCGGGATCAACCTCAAGGATGGCTCGCGCCACGACCGTCGCTGGGTCTGCGGTGAGGCCGAATCTGGTGTGCTGTACCAGCTCGATTCACCCTTTGCCGCCAGCCTTTCGGTGTATTCCGAAGATGGCAAGTGGCAGGGAGGTGCGAGCAGCACCCAGGAGGCGCCGGCATCGCTGTTGCTGTCCTCCGCCGAGGGATGCTCGCTGGTGGTTGTCAGCAGCGACGACATGGGAGGCTTCGGCCCCTACTCGCTGAAGCCGAGTGAGGCCCAGGCGTCCGAGACGCTGGGCGACGGTCAGGACGTCGTCGGGGCTCTGGGGGGCGAGGCGGCGAGCTACAGCTTCTCGCTGGAGCAGGCGCGCCAGGTCTCTCTGGTGCTTGCCGGTGCGTCCGACGCATCGCTTGTGCTCAGTGGCAATGGTGTCGAGCACAAGGCCGCGCGCTGCGGTGATGACCAGCAGACCCTGAAGTCCTTCCTCGATCCTGGCGACTATGAGGTGCGTGTGACGCCTGGCCAGCCGGTCAAGGAACGCGTGGACGTGGAATGCCAGGACGACTTCGTCAGCGTCGGTGACGGCTATCGTCTGTCGATGCAGCAAGCCGATCTTTCCAGTGGCGAGCGTAATGCCGGACCGCTGCGCGCCGGCGACAGCATCACCGGTACCCTGGCCGACGCCTCCTCCAGCAACACTTACAGCCTCAAGATCGACGAGCCCACCAGCGTCAATCTGGCGCTCTCCTCCAGCGATTTCGACACCGTGCTGCGGGTACGCGGTGGCCAGACCAATATCGAGGTCGATGATTCGGGCAGCGGTACCGACTCTCATCTCGATAGCGTACTGATGCCGGGCGACTAC
>DJIP01000035.1 GCA_002433675.1 Halomonas halophila | reverse complement strand
GCCTGAGGTCGGGTGAAGACCTCCTGGGCGCTGCCCTGTTCGACGATGCGGCCCTTCTGCATGACGATGATGCGATCGCAGATCTGGGCGGCGACCCGCAGGTCGTGGGTGATGAACAGAAGTGACAGCGAGAAGCGCTGCTTCAGATCCTCGAGCAGCTCGAGCACCTGGGCCTGGATCGATACGTCCAGCGCCGACACCGCTTCATCGGCGACGATCAGCTCCGGGTCCAGTGCCAGGGCGCGGGCGATGCCGATGCGCTGGCGCTGACCGCCGGAGAACTCATGAGGGAAGCGGTCGGCGCTGCCGCCAAGTCCCACCAGCTCGAGCAGCTCGTCGGCCTTGGCCAGGGCCTTTTCGCGGGGCACGCCGTTGGCGATGGGGCCCTGGGCGATGGCCATGCCCACCCGGGTGCGTGGGTTGAGCGAGGCGTAAGGGTCCTGGAACACCATCTGCACCCGGTGGCGCTGGCGCCGCAGGGCGTCACCCTTGAGCGCGGACAGGTCTTCGCCACCCAGCAGGATCTCGCCGCTGTCGGGACGCTCCAGGCGCACGACGCAGCGCCCCAGGGTCGACTTGCCGGAGCCCGACTCGCCGACGATGCCGATGGTCTCGCCGCGTGACAGGGTGAAGCTGAGCTCGTCCAGGGCGCGTACCTCACGGGAGGGCTTGAACAGCCCGCCGCGGGAACGGAATACCCGATTCAGGTCGCGTACCTCGAGGATCGGCGTCGGCGCCATCGGCTCGCGCTCGGGCGGCGCGGCGTCGCTGGGGATGGCCTCGATCAGCGCCCGGGTATAGTCGTGACGGGGGTTGTCGAGCACTTCGTCGCGGCGGCCGATCTCGACGATCCGACCGTGGCGCATCACGCACACCCGATTGGCGATCTCGGCGACCACGCCGAAGTCGTGGGTGATGAACATCACCGCCATGTGGTGGCGACGTTGCAGGTCGGCGATCAGCTCGAGGATCTGTGCCTGGGTGGTGACGTCCAGCGCGGTGGTGGGCTCATCGGCGATCAACAGCTTCGGTTCCAGCGCCAGCGCCATGGCGATCATCACCCGCTGGCGCTGGCCACCGGATAGCTCGAAGGGGTAGGCACGGATGGCCCGTTCGGGCTGAGGCAGGCGGACTTCCTTGAGTAGCTCCAGCGCCCGGGCCTGACGCTCGGCACCCTTGAGCTCGCCATGGGCTTCGAACACTTCGGCGATCTGATCGCCAATGCGCATCAGCGGGTTGAGGGCGGTCATCGGCTCCTGGAAGATCATGCCGATCTTCTTGCCGCGCAGCGCCCGGTGGCGCTTCTCGTCGAGGGTCAGCACGTCCTTGCCCTCGAACATCACTCGCCCGGCCACCGGGCGCACGCCCTTGGGCAGAAGGCCCATGACGGTATTGGCGGCCATGGACTTGCCGGAGCCGGATTCGCCCACCACGCACAGGATCTCGCCGGGGCTGACTTCGTAGGACAGCTCTTCCACGGCGTACTCGCGGTCGGCGCCGGCGGGCAGCGCGACGCTCAGGCCCTCGATGCGCAGGATCGGCTCCGGGGTTGGGTCACCGCAGGGATCGCCGGCGGTGGCGCCCTTCGGCACCTTCACCGGTTCGCTGCGCGGTGCAGAGGAAGCGCTGGTGCCGGTGGTGCTGTTGTCAAAGGTGTTCATGGCTCAGCGCTCCCGGGCGAGTTTGGGGTTGAGGGCGTCATCGAGCCCTTCGCCGACCAGGTTCAGCGCCAGCACGGTCAACAGGATCGCAAGGCCGGGGAAGAACGACAGCCACCAGGCCTGGCGAATCACGGTGCGCGCAGCGCCGATCATGTAGCCCCAGGACATCACGTTGGGGTCACCGAGGCCGAGAAACGACAGCGCCGACTCCAGCAGGATGGCGGTGGCCACCATCAGCGAGGCCAGCACGATGATCGGCGACAGGGTGTTGGGCAGGATCTGGCGCAGGATGATCTGGGTGTTGGTCTGGCCGACCAGACGTGCAGCCTCGACGTATTCGCGATGGCGCAGCGACATGAACTCGGCGCGCACCAGGCGGGCCACCGGCGGCCAGCTGACGATGGCGATGGCCAGCACGATGGAGGTCACGCTGGGCTGCATGATCGCTACCAGCACGATGGCCAGGGCGAAGTTGGGGATGGTCTGGAAGAACTCGGTGAAGCGCATCAGGGCGTCGTCCACCAGGCCGCCGTAGTAGCCGGCGATGGCGCCCAGCGGTACGCCGATGGCCAGCGCCACGGCGGTGGACACCAGGCCGATCAGCAGCGATACCCAGGCGCCGTGCATCAGTCCGGCGGCGACGTTGCGGCCCATGGTGTCGGTGCCGAGCCAGAAGCCGTCCTGGGCCAGTGGCGGCAGGAAGGGGCGCTGCACCATGCGCCAGGGGGATTCGGGGAACAGCACCGGGGCCAGCACGGCCATCAGGATGATCGCCCACAGGATGATCAGTCCCACCAGGGCGCCTCGGTTCTGGGCGAAACGGGCAAAGAAACTCATGCGGCGGCCCCCTTGATGCGTGGATCGGCCAGGCGATAGACCAGGTCGGTGGCGATGTTGAACAGGATCACCAGGGCGGCGGAGAAGAAGAAGATGCCGAGCAGCAGGTTGTAGTCACGCTGCATCAGCGCTTCGTACATCAGCCGGCCGATGCCCGGCCAGGCGAACACCGTCTCGGTGAGGATGGCGCCGCCGACCATCTGGCCGGCCTGCAGCCCCGCCAGGGTGATGATCGGCAACAGGGCGTTGCGCAGGATATGGCGGCGCTGAATGACCCTGGGTGCCAGGCCCTTGGCCTTGGCGGTCTTGACGAAGTCCTGCTGGGCCGCGTCGAGCATCGAGGCGCGGGTCATGCGCGTATAGATGGCCATGAAGAACAGGCCCAGGGTGGTGGCCGGCAGCACCAGATGCTTGGCGACGTCCAGGGCGTAGGCCAGGCCTTCGAGGTTGGCGCCGACGGTGAACATGCCGTAGGCGGGCAGCCAGTCCAGGTACACCGAGAACAGCACCACCGCCATCAGCGCCACCCAGAACAGCGGTGTGGCGTAGAACAGCAGAGCCAGCGCCATGATCAGCGAGCCCGAGGCCTTCTTGACGCGCATCGCGGCCATGGAGCCGGCGAGGATGCCGAGTGCCAGCGACAGCACGAAGGCGGTACCGGTCAGCAGCAGGGTGGCGGGCAGGCGGTCGAGGATCAGGTCCAGCACCGGCATCTGCTGGCGGTAGGAGTAGCCGAAGTCCAGGGTCAGAATGCCGGACACGTAGTGCCACAGCTGGACATACATGGGCTGGTCCAGCCCGAACTGCTCGCGCAGCTGAGCGATGAAGGCTTCGTCGGCGGCGCCGGCTTCCCCGGCCAGGATGGCCGCCGGGTCGCCGGGGGCGAGCTGGATCAGCACGAAATTGAACACGACGATCAGCAGCAGCACGATGGCGGCCTTCAACAGTCGTGAAATGATCAGGCGGGCGTAGAGCATGGTGAGGTCCCGGGCAGTAAGCCTGTGGTGATGGCAGCAGCGAAATCAGGGCTGGCGCGGCCCGTGATGGGCCGCGCCGTATCGCCTTTTTTGGCTCAGTCGGCGATCCAGGCGTCCTTGAAGCCGTCGTTGACGCCCACCGCCGAGGTCACCAGATTGTTGATGTTGCAGCGGTAGATGGTCGGGAAGCCGAGCTCCAGCAACCAACCGAGCGGTGCGTCCTCGAGCAGGATCTGCTGCACCTCGTGATAGAGACGCTCGCGCTCGCTGTCCGGATAGGCAGTGGCGGCGGCGTTGAACAGCTCATCCACCTCGGGGTTCTGGTAGCCCTCGACGTTGTTCCAGGGCGAGCCCTTCTCGGTGTTGGTGGACAGGTAGGTCCGCGAGATACCAAGGGCCGGGTCGCCGTACTGGTACAGGTAGGTGAAGGCCAGGTCGTAGTCACGCTCGCCCAGGCGCTGGTTCCAGCCGCCCACGTCGGTGGCCTCGGTGCGCACGTTGATGCCCACCTCCTTGAGGTTCTGCTGTACCGCCTCGGCCCAGCGATTCCAGGTCTCGCCGTAGGGCAGCGGCAGCAGGGTGACCTCCTCGCCGTCGTAACCCATCTCGTCGAGCAGTTCTTCGGCCTTGTCCGGGTCGTAGCTGTAACCCTCGAGGGCCGCGTCATTGAACTTGGCGTTGGAGCCAAACGGCCCTGACGGGACCTGGCCCATGCCATTCCACAGCACGTCGCGGGCGAATTCGCGATCCATGGCGTACATCACCGCCTGGCGGAAGCGCTTGTCGGCGGTCGGTCCTTCACGATTGTTCATCCACAGCATGGCGAAGGGGCTGAAGTACTCGTGGCCCTTCTCGGTCACGCAGGTGTTGTCCATGGCGGTCAGCCGGGGAACGTCGAAGTTCTCCACGGTGCCGTAGGGCAGCACGTCGACGGTGCCGTTCTCGTAGGCCACCGCGCGGGAGGCGCCGTCCGGAATGACGTGCCAGTTGATGCCATCGAGGTAGGGCAGGCCTTCCTCGTAGTAGTCGTCGAAACGGGTCAGCTTGATCACGGTGCCGCGGTCCCAGCTGTCGAACTGGAACGGGCCGGTGCCGATGGGATGGTTGTTGGCCTCGTTGTTGCGGAAGTCGGTGCCGGCGTAGATGTGCTCGGGCACCATGGTGAAGGTGCCGGCCTCGAACGAGATCAGGAAGGGGCCGAAGGGCTTCTTCAGGGTGAATACCACGGTGTGGTCGTCGGTCGCCTCGATACTCTCGACGTGCTCGAGCACCGCCCGGGCGCTGGGGTTCAAGTCGCGGTGGAAGACGTCGGCGGAGAACACCACGTCTTCGGCGGTGAAGGCCTCGCCGTCATGCCACTTGGCGTTTTCCTGAAGGTGGAAGGTGTAGGTCAGGCCGTCTTCGCTGATCTCCCAGCTCTTGGCCAGTTGCGGCATCGGCTCCATGTCGGTGGAGTAACGCAGCAGGCCCTCGTAGATGTTGCCGGCCACCGTGCGGGTGGGGGCGTTCTGGATCATGCCCAGCACCAGGCCCGGCGGTTCCGGCTGGATGATGGTGTCGATGACACCGCCACGCTGGGGTTCCTGGGTGGCCTCTTGCTGGGCGTCCTGGCTGTCGTCCTGGGCCATTGCCTGGGTGGCCGCCAGCGGCAGCAGGGCAGCCAGGCCCAGCGTCAGCAGGGAGGCGTTGAAGCGAGAGGCGCGTGCGTGGGTCGAGCTCGCCCGGGGAGTGGCGGACAGCCGCGAGCAAGGCTGAAGAGAAGAAGACTGCGGAGAGGCGTGGTGGGGGTGACGGGAGGTCGGGGTCATATCAGGGCTCCTTGGTGGCCCGGAGGTGTTGCCAGAGGTACGTGACGCCTGGGGGCAGGACGCAATGGGAGCGCGCTGTTGCCGGGCATCCGCGTCGCTGAGGCCAGCTCCGGGACTGTTGTTGTTGGGGATTTCCGTAAGCCCTTTAGAACCTAGCAGCCTCGGCACAAACTGTCGACAGTCGGCAATCGACTGTTGTTCGACGCTGGTTGCGGTCATACTGGGGTATGACCCTTCAGGCCAACTACGGGAGTCGAGCATGGCCAATCCACGGGACCCTTCAGCCGCGCCCTTCGTGGTTCAGCGCAACCTGGTGGACCAGGTCGTCGACTACTTGACCGAGGCGATCCTGGCCTCGCGCTTCGCACCGGGCGAGCGGTTGTCGGAGGCCGGGCTGGCGGCGGAGCTCGGCATTAGCCGGGCCCCGGTGCGCGAGGCCGCCAGGCTGATGGAGAGCCGTGGACTGCTGGTATCGCGCCCGCGGCGCGGGTTCTTCGTGCGCACCCTGGATGTGGCCGAGCTGAGCGACGTCTTTGATCTGCGCATCGGTCTGGAGCGCCACGCCTTCGAGCGCGTGATGACGCGCTTCGACGCGGATACCGAGCAGCGGCTACATCGCCAGATCAGTCGTCTGTGCGAGGTCGCCGCCGGCGATGACGAAGGGCTCAAGATCGAGGAAGACCTGGCCTTTCATCGCCTGGTGTTCGAGCTGGCCGACAACGCCCGGTTGGCCCGTGCCTTCGACGATCTGAGCTTCGAGCTGCGCCTGTGCATCACCCTGATCACCCGTACCCACGAGACCCCCGAAAGCATCGCCGCCTCCCACTGGCGGCTGCTGGAGGCACTGAAGAGCGGTGATCCTCAGCGCTGCCGGGACGAGGTGGACTACCATATCGGCGTGGCCAGGGACTCGGTGATCGAGCGACTGGCCGAGCACGCCGGGGTGTCGCGTGGCTGAACGAGTGAGCGAAGTAGTGACTGGCGTCCTGGTCGAACGCTGGGGCCAGGGCCGCGACGGAAGCCTGTCTCGAGTGAGGCGGGCTTGTGCTGCAGGTGCTCGAAGGTGCATAACTAGTACGCGTAAAACACATTTAACATGCGGAATTTGCCGTCAATGACGACACCACAACTATCCACCGATGCCCTGGACGCCAACGAACGGCGGCTGCTCGATGCCTGCGACGACTTGATGCCGGAGACCCTTGCCCTGACCAGCGCCCTGGTGCGCGAGTACAGTGTACTGGGGGCGGAGGCGGGGGTGCTTGAGGTGATGGAAAGCCATCTGCTGGACATGGGGCTGCCTGTCGAGCGCGTCCCACTGCCCGAGAAAGGCGCAGATGCCGAGCAGGCACCGGTGGCGAGGGCGGTCGACCGCCACAACCTGATCTCGGTGATCAACGGTACCTCGTCCAGGCCGCACCTGATCTTCAACGGCCACCTGGACGTGGTGCCGGCGGAGCCGCTGTCGATGTGGACTCGTCCACCCTGGGAGGCCTGGCAGGAGGACGGCTGGCTTTACGGGCGCGGCGCCGGCGACATGAAGGCCGGCATCGCCGCCATGGTGACGGCGGTGGCGGCGATGAAGCGGGCAGGGCTCGAGATCGA
>DJIP01000169.1 GCA_002433675.1 Halomonas halophila | reverse complement strand
CCCTCGCCTTCTCCCGCGTCTTCGTCACCCTCATCATCACCCAACAGCCGCTGGCGCCGTTCGTCACGGAACTTCTGCAGGCGGTTGTTGCGGTATCGACGGGCAATCGCTACTACCAGCGCCACCACCAGCATCAGCCCCAGGGTGAGCCCCTGCCACGGGCGTGGGTGGTCCAGGGTGGTGCCGAGCACAAAGATCATCACGAAGCCGAGGGCCTGGCTGCCGATGGCCAGGGCGCGCAGGGGGTCGAAGGTCTTGGGTGGTGACATCACAGATCCTGATCAGAGAGATGGCTCGAAAACCGATGGCCCGGCAAGCGACTCGGGATGACAGCGCGCATCGGGCGCAGTAGCCTTGCCGGATCGAGCTCACCCAGTGTACCTGCTCGCCTGCGCATTTTCGTGCTTTCGCGTTTCCCCAATGGAGTTCGCCCCATCCATGGATGCCATCGCCATCGGACCGGTGCTAGTGAGCCTGCCGCGTCTCTACGCCCTCGTCGTCACCCTGCTGCTGCTGGCCGCCAGCGCCTTCCTGCTGGGCCTGCCCCGCCGCCGCCACGGTCGCTGGTTCAACGGCCTGATGCTGGCCTGGCTGGTCGGTGCTCGCCTCGGGCACGTGCTGCCGCACTGGGCCGCCTATCAGGACAACTGGCTGGATATCATCAAACTGTGGCTGCCCGGCTACAGCGGGGTCTGGGGGCTGGTCGCCGCCGCCCTGTGGACCCTGTGGTCACTACGTGATCGCCTCGGCGCCCTGCTCGGTGCCCTGGGTCTGACGCTGGTCGCCTCGCTTGGCTGGCTGGCGCTGGTCAGCTGGGCGCCGCTGTCGGCAAGCCCGGCGCCGCAACGCGTGCCCGAGCTGACCCTGGAAGACGTCGACGGCGCCCCCATCGAACTGGCCTCGCTGGCAGGAGGCCCCACCGGCAAGCCGCTGATCATCAATCTATGGGCCACCTGGTGCCCGCCTTGCCGGCGCGAGATGCCGTTGCTGGCCGACATCGACCAACGCGACGACGTCACCGTGGTCGTGGCCAACCAGGGCGAGCCGCTGGTTCAGGTCGCGCGCTACCTGGACGAGGCCGGCCTGGACTTTCGCTACCCCCTGCTCGACCCGCGCCAGCAGCTGCTGGCCGCGAGCCAATCTCCCGGGCTACCCACGACACTGCTGTTCGACGCCGAAGGGAAGCTGCTAGAGCGCCATGTGGGGGAGCTGACCCTGCCTCTGCTGGAGGACTGGCTGGCGCGCTGAAACTTTGCCAACCTGAGCACATACTGCAGGTGAACCGCACCCGCAGTCTCAGGGCCGAGGGGGACACCCCGCCTCGGCCCGCCCAACCTGTCTTGCCCTGCACTGACCCAGCCTGAATCCGCCACCTCGCGGCCAAGCTCATCGCTGGCCCGGGCTCGGCGGCAAGCGCGGTGGGCGTTTCGGGAACGCCTCGGTGCGAAGGTTACAGCCGCCATGCGACATCGGATCGCGGGCATGACGATGGCGCTTAAGCCAGACTGAAGATTGCTGTAAGATACCGCGCCCTGTCGGCGGCGGGCCTGGCCCGCGACCACGAACCGAAACGACGCATCTCCCGAGGCATCATGAGCGACTTCTCTCCCGGCCAGCGCTGGATCAGCGACGGCGAGGCCGAACTCGGCCTGGGCACTATCCTGAACTGCGACGCGCGCAGCGTCACCGTGCTCTTCGGCGCCAGCCAGGAAACCCGCACCTACAGTACCCGTCTCGCCCCGTTGACCCGAGTCGCCTTCGGCAGTGGTGATCGCATCCAGTCCGCCGAGGGCTGGCAGATGACGGTGGACGACACCAAGGAAATCGACGGACTGATCGTCTATATCGGCGAAGACGACAAGGGCGAGCTGTGCGAGTTGCCGGAGGCCCGGCTGGCCGACAGCATGCAGTTCGACCAGGCCAGGGATCGTCTGCTGACCGGCCAGGTCGATCGCAACGACTGGTTCGACCTGCGCTTTCGCACCCTGCACCACTACCACCGCATCGAGCAGAACCCGGCGCTGGGCCTGGCCGGCCCACGCATCGATCTGATCCCCCATCAGCTGTACATCGCCGACGAGGTCTCCTCACGTCAGGCGCCTCGCGTGCTGCTGGCCGATGAAGTCGGCCTCGGCAAGACCATCGAGGCCGGACTGATCCTGCATCGCCTGCTGCTGACCGGGCGGGTCGAGCGAGCGCTGATCCTGGTGCCGGCGAGCCTGACCCATCAGTGGCTGGTGGAGCTGCTGCGACGCTTCTCGCTGTCGGTGACCCTGCTCGACGAACAGCAGAGCCAGGCCCATGGCGACACCAATCCCTTCGAGGCCGGCCAGCTGGTGCTGGCAAGCCAGGACTGGCTGTTCGCCAACGCCCACCGTCAGCAGCAGGCCGAAGCCTGCGAGTGGGACCTGCTGATCGTCGACGAGGCCCACCACCTGGAGTGGAGCGAGGACGAGGTCGGCCCCGGTTACGCCTGCGTCGAGCGCCTGTCCGGCGCCACCGAGGGCGTGCTGCTGCTGACCGCGACGCCGGAGCAGATGGGACTGGCCAGCCACTTTGCCAGGCTGCGTCTGCTCGATCGCGATCGCTATTCGGACCTGGACGCCTTCCGCGCCGAGGAGCAGGGCTATGTGGCAGTGGCCGAGGCCATCGACGCCCTGGCCGACATCGACGGGCCGCTGGACGCCAGCGCCCGGGACACCATCGGTGCGGTCGCCGACGACGGCGACAGCCAGGCGCTGCTGGCGACCCTGTCCAACCCCGAGTGCAGCCTGGAACAGCGCCAGCAGGCCAGCGCCCAGCTGCGAGACCAGCTGCTCGACCGCCACGGTACCGGCCGCGTGATGTTCCGCAATAGCCGTCGCCACGTCGGCGGCTTCCCCGAACGTCGCCTGCACGTCGACAAGCTGGAGCTGCCGTCGTCCTATCGCCGGGTACTGCGTCGCCTGGCGCGGGACGAGGACTACCTCGACGAGCTGCTGATCGAGACCGGCCTCGACCACCCCGAGGTGATGGTCTACCTGGACGGCATGTACAGCGCCCTGACCGAGGATCCGCTCAACGCCGAGCCCTGGTGGCAGTTCGACCCCCGGGTGACCTGGCTGCTCGAACGGCTGACCGAGATGGGTGACGACAAGGTGCTGGTGATCGCCCACGACCGCGAGACCGCCCAGGGGCTGTCCGACGGCCTGCGCGTACTCGGCGGTGTGCAGGCGCCGGTGTTCCACGAGGACCTGTCGCTGGTCGAGCGCGACCGCGCCGCCGCCGCCTTCGCCGACGACGAGGACGGCTGCCAGGTACTGGTGTGCTCCGAGATCGGCTCCGAAGGCCGCAACTTCCAGTTCTGTCGCCATCTGGTGATGTTCGACCTGCCGCTGCACCCGGATCAGCTCGAGCAGCGCATCGGCCGTCTCGACCGCATCGGCCAGCGCCACGCCATCGAGATCCATGTGCCGGTGTTCGATGGCAGCCCCGGCGAGAAACTGCTGCGCTGGTACCAGGAAGGGATGGACGCCTTCAGCGCACCGCACGGCATCGGCAACGACCTGTTCGACGCCTTCGGCGACGACCTGGCCGAGAGCCTGCTCGACGACGAGGCCCTGGAAGAAGTCATCGGCGAGACCCGCGCGCTGTTCGACGCCAAGCTGGCCGAACGTGACGCCGGCCGCAATCGCCTGCTGGAGCTCAACGCCTGCCGTCCCGAACGGGTCGAGTCGGTCAAGGAAGCGATCGTCGAACTCGACGAGGACCGCGCCCTGCCGCGCTACCTGGACCAGGCGCTGGACATCTTCGGCGTCGACAGTCGCGAGCTAGGCAATGACCTGACCCTGCTGTCACCAGGCTCGCACATGCTCGACGGCCTGCCGGGGCTGGTGAAGGGCGAGGAAGGCTTCACCGTGACCACCTCGCGCTCGCGCGCGCTGGCCCGGGACGACGTCCAGCGGCTGTCCTGGGAACACCCGCTGCTGCGCGAGATGATGGGCCGCATCCTCGACGGCAACATGGGCAACACCGCCCTTGCCCTGCTCAAGCATCCGGCGATCCCTGCCGGGCGGCTGATGGCGGAGCTGGTGTTCCGCACCCACTGCCCGGCACCGAAGCGCCTGCACCTCAATCGCTTCCTGCCGCCCACCGCGGTGCGGGTGCTGCTCGACGAGTCCGGCGCCAACCTCACCGACAAGGTGTCCTTCACCGGTCTTTCGAAGAACCTCAAGAAGGTCAAGAAGGCGGTGGCGCGGGACCTGATCAAGAGTCGCCACGACCAGCTGCGCGACCTGCTCGACAGCGCCGAGACCGAGGCCCAGCGTGAGCTGCCGACCATCGTCGAGGCCGCCCAGGTGCGCATGCGCCAGACACTGGATAACGAGCTGACCCGACTCGAGGCACTGGCGCAGCGCAACCCGTCGGTACGCGAGGACGAGATCACCGCCCTGCGCGACGAGCGCCAGGCGCTGGACCAGGCCATCGAAGGCACCCGCCTGCGCCTGGACGCCGTGCGCGTAATCGTGACCATCGACGACGACAGCCGCTAGCGGCTGTCTCGGCAAGGGCGGCCCGGCAGCGCCGCCCTCGCCACTTTCACGACGGTGGCGTCCACGACGACCGCCATTTCAGCACCCGCCATCAACCCAGGAGCCCCGCGCTGCGACCGACAGCGCGGGGCTCCTGTTGTAGGCATGCGGCTTTTGCTGCAAGGCATTAAACGCGGGGCTTTCCGCCTAGGGTGGCTGGCGCCGGGGAGGGGTATCGACCTCCGCTATCGAACAGCAGTGTTCAGGCCGTCTTAAAGAATGTCGTCCAGCGCCTTGTCCAGGGTCGGGTAGCGAAAGCTGAAGCCCTCTTCCTCGAAGCGTTGCGGCACCATCCGCGCGCCGGTCAACAACAGCCGCGACATCTCGCCGAAGGCGGTCTCCAGCACCATCGCAGGCACCGGAAAGGGCGTCGGGCGCTTCAGATGACGCCCGATCGCTTCGGTAAACTCGCGGTTGGTGACGGGCTCCGGCGCACTGCCGTTGAAGGGCCCGCTCAAGTGCTCCTTCTCGATCAGCCACAGGATCATTTCCACCAGATCCTCGCGATGGATCCAGGGCATGTACTGATCCCCCTTGCCCAGTCGCCCCCCCAGACCCAGCTTGAACGGCGGCAACATCTTCTTGAGCATGCCGCCACCTTCATCCAGCACCAGGCCGGTGCGCAGGATCGCCAGGCGCACGCCGAAGTCCTTCACTCCAGCGGCGGCCTGCTCCCAGCGCTTGCACAGACGGTGGGCAAATTCATCATGGGGCGGAGTCTGCTCGGTCACCGGCGGCGCGTCTTCACCACCGCCCTGATCGCCGTAGTAACCCATGGCCGAACCACTGACCAGCACCCGAGGTGCCTTGGCGGTCTGCGACAGCTGTTCGCACAGCATCACCAGTTCCCTGGTGGCGTTGATGCGCGAATCGATAAGTCTTTCCTTCTGGGTGTCACTCCAGCGCTTGTCGGCGATGGGCTCGCCTGCCAGGTTGACCAGCACCCCGGGCGGCGCGTCGACGAAGTCCAGCGCGCTGACCCGCACATCCGCCCCCTCTGGCAGCACCTTCGCCGCCTGCGCCGGTGAGCGGGAGACCACCTGAACGCGGTGACCGGCGTCCACCAGGCGTCGACACAGACGCTGGCCCACAAAGCCACTGCCACCGGTGATCAGTACTCGCATAGCTTGTCCCCTCGCAATACACAACGATCCCTGGCCCCGACCACATACCGTCGGCCCTCTCTGACGGCTGCGGCCACCGCAGCGTGCGACCAGCCTGATTTCAGCCTAGTCGGTTGTGCGCTGGCCGGTCTAGGACTTCATTTGACTCAAGTTGTACATCACTTATACGCTACATCCAAGATACTGACACCACTCGCTCGAGGAGGGCTTGCGTCGATGCTGCAGGTCGCCATCATCGGAGCAGGATTCAGCGGCCTGGCTTGCGCCGGCCAGCTCCGCAGACACGGTCACCGTGCGGTGCTGTTCGACAAGGGCCGAGGGCCCGGCGGGCGCGCCAGTTCTCGCCGCGAGGGAGACGAATCCCTCGACCTGGGTGCTCAATACTTCAGCGTGCGTGACGCTGCCTTCGCCGCCGAGGTCGACCGCTGGGAAGCCGCAGGGGTGGCCACGCCCTGGCCGACTTCGTGCCATCGAGTCGACGCCTCAGGCGACTGGCAGGAAGAAGGCGACGATCAACGTCGCTACTGCGGCACTCCACGCATGAGCGCCATCACCCGCCATCTGGCCGCCCCCCATGAGCTGTTCGCCGCGACTCGCGTCACCCGCCTGATCGATCGCCTGGACGGCTGGTGGCTCGAGGACCCGCAGGGCGACAGCTACGGCCCCTTCGACTCGGTGGTGGTGACCGCGCCGGCGGCCCAGGCCGAACCCCTGCTGCGCCCCCACGACGAGGCGCTGGCGAAGGCCTGCCGCGAGATCCGCATGCTGCCCTGCTGGAGTGCCTGGGTGCGCTTCGACACAGCGCTGACGCTCGAGGGCATCGACGCCGACTGGTCGGTGGTACGCTTTGACCAGGGGCCGCTGCGCCTGGCGGTTCGCCAGAATCGCAAGCCCGGGCGCGAGCACCAGAGCGAGACGCTTTCGCTGCTGGCCCGGGACGAATGGAGTCAGTGCCATCTCGAGGACGACGCCGAGGAAGTGGCCAGCAGGCTGACGGCAGCCCTGCAGGAGGCCCTTGAAACCAGATTACCGACAGGTTCCAGGCTGCCTCAGATCACGGCCAGCGGTGCCCATCGCTGGCGCTACGCCACCGCGGACCTTACGCTGGCGGCGCCCGATCACCGTCTCGGCGAGGATGGCCTGGCGCTGGCCGGTGACGGCCTGCGCGGCGGGCGCATCGAAGATGCCTGGCTGTCGGGTGTAAACGTCGCCGAGGCTCTGCATCGTACTGCCACCGAGGCCTGAACCGGACGCCAGTCCCAGGCTTACCTATTTTCAGGTCATCAGGAAACCGAGCATGTCATACGCACTGGTACTACTCGCCCACGGCTCCAGCGATCCCAACTGGCGGGCGCCCTTCGAGCACTTCCGCGACGCTCTGGCACCGCGCCTTGGCACGCCCATTCGGCTGTCCTACATGGAGCTTTGCGAGCCGTCGCTGGAGTCCACCGTGGCCGAACTGAGCGCAGCCGGCGTCACCCGCATCGAGGTGCTGCCGCTATTCTTCGCCGCCGGTCGTCACCTGCGCAAGGACGTGCCTGCCCAGATCGACACCCTGCGCGGCGAGCACCCGGGACTCGAGCTGACGCTATTGCCACCGGTGGGCGAGCATCCGGTCTTTGTCGAAGCACTGGCCAGTGCGGTGGCCGACCAGGTCGGCGAGACGCTGTCACCAGCCCCCTGAGCAGACCCAGGACGTTCAATCAGCGTGAGCGAAAAGCAGTAAAACTGTTGTACACTTTGCAGCGTCTGTACAGCTAGGAAACGTCGAGTCACCTACACCATCGACAACTTCCAGGGACAGGGCGCAGCTTGCGCCTTCACAATCGCACCAGGACACGCATCGAGGCCCTCATGAGTCATACGGCGCCCCCCACCGAATCTCCTCTCTACCCCATCCGCGAAGTGTCGCGGCTCACCGGGGTCAATTCGGTGACCCTGCGTGCCTGGGAGAGGCGCTACGGACTGATCGAGCCACGCCGCACGCCGAAGGGGCATCGTCTCTACGCTCGGGAAGACATCGAGCGGGTCGAGCGTATTCTGCAATGGCTCAACCGCGGTGTCCCGGTCAGTCAGGTCAAGGACCTGTTGACCCAGCCCGAGCCCGCCGAGACGGCACCGCCCGCCGCCGGCGACTGGACCTCGCAACGCCGCCAGATGCTGGGCGCGGTGGATGCCCTCGACATGGATCATCTGGACGGCCTGTATCAGCAGTCCCTGGCCCTTTACCCGGTCGGTACCTGTATCAGTGAGCTATGGCAGCCGGTGGTCCAGGAACTCGAGGAACGCTGGGAAGGGCAGCTTGGTGCGGCCTTGCAGCGACGCAGCCTGGAGAGTTTCCTGCGCACGCGCATCGGTATTCGCCTGTTTCACGCCAACCGCACCGCCCGTGGTGCCACTCTGCTGCTGGACACCCTGCCGGACGACGATGGTTCGCTGTGGACCCTGATGCTG
>DJIP01000151.1:4226-4438 GCA_002433675.1 Halomonas halophila | reverse complement strand
TCGAAGCTGCCGCCCAGGTCGGTGCGCATGCGCACCTGCCAGCCGGCACGGCGCAGCAGCGCCGCCTCGACGAAGTCGTGGCTCAGGATGTCGCCACCCAGCGGCGGCTTGCCGGGCAGCTCCGGCAGGCCACAGGCATCGGTGAAGGCGTCCACGCGAATGATGGCGTTGTGGCCGAAGTAGTTGGCCGCGGTGGCGTGCCAGAAGCTCAG
>DJIP01000151.1:0-3840 GCA_002433675.1 Halomonas halophila | reverse complement strand
AACAGGCTGTCCTGGCGCACCGGAATCGGCACCGTCTGCAACAGGCCAAGGCGCGGGTTGGCCATTATCTCGTCGATCAGCTCGATGACGGTCGTGCCGCTCATCAGGCTGTCGGCGTCGATCACCAGCATGTAGTCGTAGTGGCTGCCCCAGCGGGTGCAGAAGTCGCCCAGATTGCCGGCCTTGCGCCCGACGTTACTGTCACGGTGGCGGTAGTGCAGTTGGCAGTGGCCTTCCAGGCGCTTCTGCAGCTCGGCCATGGCGGCCTTTTCCTCGGCCACCACCTCGTCGTCGGTGCTGTCGCTGAGGATGAAGGCTTCCACCTCGATGCCTTGCGGCAGTTCGTCCAGATCCTTGCAGGTGGCCTCGAGTCCGGCGGCGACGCGCAGCACGTCCTCGTTGTGGATCGGCATCACCAGGGCGGTGCGGGAGCGGGAGCCTTCGGGCCGCATGGGATAGGAATGGCGCGGCTTCAGGCTCAGCGGGTCACGCCCGGTCAGGTTGAGCACGAAGCCGATCAGCGCGCTCCAGAAGGCCATGGTGATCCAGCCGAAAGTGATTGCGAACAGGCCGATGATCGCCATCTCGAGCGGACTGATGCCCTCCACGTAGAGGATCCGGAACATGGTCCAGACCCCCAGCGCCGTGGTGGCGGCAATGGCCAGGCCGACGCCAAGACGTCGCAGGCGTGGCCAGGGTACCTCGGGAGTATGGGCGTTCATCAGGGGCTCCAGATGCTGTTCCAGGTTTCGCTCAGGCGCTCGCCACGAAGCATGAGGGTCAGGCGGATATCAGCGGGCTGGTCGCCATCGGGCAGCAGCGTGAAGCTGGCGCGCCAGGTGTCGTCGTCGGGCAGCGGTGTGACCTTGGCCTCGGCGGTCTCGCCACTGGAGGTGGTCAGGGTCATCTCGACCGGCTGGCTGGGGTCCAGTCCCTCGAGCTCACCGCCGCGAAAGTCGATGATGAACTGACGCAGGCGCTCGTCGGGGGGATCACTCTGTCCCGGCACCCCGCCCCAGCCCTGGCGCGAACGCACCACACGTGCCAGCGGTTCGGCCGTGGGGGTGTCGCCGAAGGTCCAGGTGCGATAGCGATAGGTACGGGAGTCGCCGGCCATCAGCGGGGTGGCGGGCACCCAGTAGGCGGTGATGTTGTCGTGGGCCTCGCTGTTGGTGGGAATCTCCACTAGCTCGACATGGCCTTCGCCCCACTCACCCTGGGGCTCGACCCACTGACTGGGGCGGCGCTCGTAGCGGGCCTCCATGTCCAGGTAGGCGTTGAAGTTCTGGGGACGCTGGACCAGGCCATAGCCCTTGGGCGAGGTGTCCTGCAGCCCGGAGATCTGGAGGCTTTCGGGGTTTTCCAGCACTCGCCAGGTCCACTCGCCGGTGCTGGTGGCCATCAGCAGGCCGCTGGAGTCATGTACTCGGATGCGGTAGTCGTCCTCCTGGCGGCGATCCAACTCGCCATGCAGGAACATGCTGGTCAGCGGTGCGACGCCGAGCTTTTCGACATCGGCACGGGCAAACAGGCGAGCCTCGGTGTCGACCTGGGTGCGCTTGCCCGGGGCGATGTCGAAGCGGTAGGCGCCGGCCAGAGACGGGCTGTCCAAGAGCGCCAGCACCGTCATGTGGGTGTCGCCGGGCTGTGGCTTGACCAGCCAGTATTCGCGAAAGGCGGGAAACTCCTCGCCCTGGGGCAGGGCGGTGTCGATGGCCAGGCCTCGGGCCGACAGGCCGTAGCCCTGATCGCGGCCGACCAGGCGGAAGTAGGACGCGCCCAGGAATACCGCAAACTCATCCTTGTAGTCGGCGCGGTTGAGCGGGTAGTGCAGGCGAAAGCCGGCATAGCCGAGCCCACTCAGATCGAGCTCGGCGAGGTCGGCGGCATCGTCGTCGTAGCGAAAGCGATCAGATTCGAAGGGCAGCGAGCGTACCTCGCCATCCTCCAGCAGGTGAATATCTACTGGCTGGTCATACAGAAAGCCCGGGTGGAAGAGCTCCACCTCGAAGTCGCCGTCATCCTTCCACAGCGCCCGCTCATCGCGGTAGCGAATCTGCCGGTAGCGATCGTAGTCCATCTCGCTGAGGGCTTCGGGCAACTCGGCCGAGGCCTCTTCATAGGGGGACGCGGCCAGTTCCTTGGCCCGGTTCGTGACCTGTTCGAACAGCGCGCCGGTCTCGACGGCCATGGCCGGCGTCGACAGGGCAACGCTGGTGATGACGCCGACGAAGGCGAGCGCCAGGTTGCGCGAGCCAGGTCGCCGGTGTGCAAGGGTGTGTCGTTCTCGAGATATTGCCGTGTCCAAGTGCGCTCTCCTTGCGAGCGGACGAACGCCCGGTGGCTCGGGTTCGCCCGCTGGGGGTGTTGGGGATCCTTCTGCCGTTCACATCGATGGCATGTTCTATGCGACTTTCTATGCCACTTTCTATGCCAGATCGAGCCAGCCTTTAAGCTAGCCTATTGGCCGAGACAAAAGTTGCAATAGATGTCATCGGAGTGCATTTGAGGATTTGTGCCAGTTCGGGTTCCGTGTCGCCGATTAGCGACGGAGCTGAGGCGGGCAGGTTACCGAGCGGTAACGTTCAGGTGGCCAAGAGCGAGCGACTGGGAGTCCAGGAAGGGAGGTTGCATGTTTGGGGAAGAGTCTTGCCGCGCCTACCATAGCCAGCTGGATGGTCTGGGCGGCGGCAGGCGCTGGTGCAGGGCACGCCAGCCGACGATACAGCGGATCACGAACCAGGCGGTGACCAGCAACGGGGGCAGTGCCAGGCCGATGATCAGCACCGACAGTACCACCGCGGCGACCATGTAGAGCAGGCCGATCCAAAAGGTGCTGATCAGAAACTGGTAGTGGGCGCGCAGCCAGGGGGCGGCGTCGGTGCGATAGACGTAGGCGACGACCAGCGCGATCAACAGTGTCACGAAACCGCTCACCAGCCCTGCCAGGTAGAGCAGATAGAGGATATGGCCGACGCGGGTCTCCGGCGGCGGTGACACTGACGCTGTCGTCACTTCATGTTCCTCGAGCTGTAGAGGCGATAGCGGCGGAAGTCGGGATCACCACGCTCTTCTTCCAGGGTCTTGGTGTAGCGCTTGTACTCCCACTGGTACTGGGCCGGGTCCAGTGCGATCACCGCCTCGATGCTGGCATTGACGCCGGTGCAGGAGGTGGTCTCGTCTTTATCGTAGACGCGCTCGTCGGCGGCCAGGAAGTGCAGCGCGAAGCCCCGCCCGGGACGGCGTAGGGCGACGCCGGTCACGACCCTTGCGTTGGTGCGCGACACCAGCTTGGGCAGCAGGGTGGCGGTGTAGGCGGGGCGCTTGAAGAAGGGCGCGAACACACCGCTGCCCCAGCTGGGTTCCTGATCGGGCAGGATGCCGACGGCCTCGGATCGCTTGAGCGCCTTGAGCAGCGCCGCCACGCCCCTTGGATTGGTCGGCACCAGGCTGGCGCCGCAGCGCTCGCGCCCGGCGCGAATGATCGGGTCCAGCGGTGCCAGCTTGGGCGGTTCGTACATGGCAGTGAAGGGGAAGTGGCTCGACAGCCAGAAATTCAGCACCTCCCAGTTGCCGAAGTGAGGCGCCAGGATGATCACGCCCTTGCCCTCGGCGCGGGCATCATCCAGCAGTTCGCGGCCATGGACCTCGACGATGCTGTCGGCCACTCGGCCGGGGTCGCCCTGCCAGGCGAAGCCGAGCTCCAGCATGGTGGCGGTGGAATGCTTGAGGCTCTCGCGCTCCAGGGCGGCGCGACGGGCCTCGGAAAGGTCGGGATAGACCACCTCGAGGTTGAGCCTGGTCACCGCACGTTCTCGCTTGAGCAGGGGGTAGGCCACA
>DJIP01000393.1 GCA_002433675.1 Halomonas halophila | reverse complement strand
CAACGGGGTGTCAGGACTGACGACGGCGACCCCGCGGGCCTTGTCCAGGCCTAGTTGGTCGAGCGATTCAAGCAAGGCGCCATTGTCGAACTGGTAGGCGTTGGACTGGGTTACGACCGCCCTGTCGAGCCCCATCCAGCGCTGATAGCGCGCGAAGTCCTCGAGGGTCGCGAGCTCCTTGATCGGCGCGGCCTGGGGGTGTCCCTCGAAGCCTTCAAGAAACAGGTGGGTGTGGCAATCGGTGGCGCCGGCGGGTGCCTTCAGCCTGGGCGCACGCCCTTCCAACGGGCGGGTATTGGCCGGTATCACTGGCTTGTCTCCTTGAGGGCAAAGCGTGTCAGGGCGTCGCGATCGATCTCGATGCCAAGCCCTGGGCCGTCGGGGATATCGACCCAGCCCTGATGATGCTCAAGTGGCTGGGTAACGATCGCCTGGCGGAAGGGATTGTGGGTACGGTCAAACTCCATGATGGGCTCGATCGGCTCACGTCTCGGCGGATTGGGCGGCAGCGCCGCCATGGCCTGAAGACTGGCGGCGATGCACACGGCGGTGCCCCACACATGGGGAATCAGACGCACGCCATGAAGTGCCGCCATATCCACGACGCGACGCATTTCGGTGAAGCCGCCGACGCCGCAGATATCGGGCTGGCAGATATCGATGGCGCGACTGGCCAGCGGCTCCTGCATGGCGTAGCGGCCATGCCAGTTCTCGCCACTGGCCACCGGCAGAGGCTGCCCCTCGCGCACCGCGCGGTAGGTATGAATCTGCTCCGGTAGTACCGGCTCCTCGAACCAGTCGACGTCGTAGGCTGCCGCCCGCTTGCCGACCTCGAGGGCCTCCAGCAGGTCATAGCCGTGGTTGGCGTCGATCATCAGGCGGCGATCAGGGCCGATGGCCTCGCGCACGGCGGCGATGACCCGCAGGTCTTCCTCGACGTTGAAACCGATCTTGATCTTGACCCCGCAAAAGCCCTCTTCGGCGTAGCCCGCCACCTCGGCGGCGATGTCACTGACGCGGTCGACCCCATCGCGTCGAAAGGAGCCGGTGGCGTAGGCCTGGACGCGCTCGCGAAATCGCCCCCCCAGCAGTTCCGACACGCTGGCACCGTAGTGCTTGCCCTTGATGTCCCACAGGGCGATGTCGATGCCACTGAGGGCGGTCATGGTCAGTCCTCGCTGTCCCTGGTCGCGCAGCCGGTTGTAGAGCAGGAGCCACAGTTTTTCATGCTCCAGCGGGTCTGCTCCAATCAGGTGGCTGGCGTAGGTGGCCACCACCGCGGCGTTGGCCTGGGCCGGACCGAGGCACTCCCCCCAGCCGACGGTACCATCTTCACAGGTGATCTCTACCAGGCAATGCTGGCGGCGTTCGAAGCGCATGGAGGCACTTTCGAAGGCCTGCTCAAGCGGATGATCCAGCAGATGGGTCTCGACCCTGGCGATCTTCATCGGTGTGCCTCTTTTTCAGTCGGTGGAGCATCTTCATGGGAAGTCTTGTTCTTGCTGCTATCCAGGCGGCCATTGCCGACGCCATCACTCCAGCATATTGGGCAGTGCCATGGACAGTGCCGGTACGTAGGTCACCAGCATCAGGGCGGCGAACAGTGCCAGGTAAAAGGGCCAGATCGTGCGAACGGTCTGCTCGATCTTGATCTTGCCCACCACGCTGCCGACAAACAGGCAGGCCCCTACCGGCGGTGTGCATAGCCCGAGCCCCAGGTTCATCATCATCATGATCCCGAACTGGATCGGATCCATGCCGAACTGGGCGGCAATCGGCAGAAAGATCGGCGTACAGATCAGGATCAGCGCCGCCATGTCCATGATCATGCCGAGAGCCAGCAGGATCAGGTTCAGCATCAGCAGGATGGCGAGCGGATTATCGGTGATCCCGAGCAGCGCGTTGGACAGCAGCTCCGGTACGCTGTACAGGGCAAGCAGATACGAGAATGCCGAGGCGCAGCCGACCAGGATCATCACCAGCGCGGTGGTGCGCACCGACTGGTAGACCGCCTGCTTGAACGACGCCCAGCGCAGCTCACGATAGACCAGCGCGGTGACGACGATGGCGTAGATGGCCCCGAAGGCGCCTGACTCGGTCACCGTCAGTACCCCCGACAGCACGCCGCCCACGATGATCACCGCGGTCAGCAGTCCCGGCAGTGCGGCGGCAAAGCTGATCGCCAGCGCCTGCCAGCCAGGAAAGCGTTCGCCCTGGTAGCCACGCTTGACCGCCACCAGATAGGCGGCCAGGGCCAGCAGACCACACATCAGGATGCCCGGCACGATGCCCGCCATGAACAGCTTGGTGATGGACAGGCCGCCGCCGGCCGCCACGGCGTAGAGGATCATGTTGTGGCTGGGCGGAATCACCACCCCGGCCACCGATGATGTCACCGTGACGTTGACCGCGTAGTCTGCGTCGTAGCCCTTCTCCTTCATCACTGGAATCAGGATGGAGCCCAGTGCCGAGGTGTCCGCCACCGCCGAACCGGAAATACCGCCGAACAGCATCGAAGAGGTCACGTTGACGACCCCGAGCCCACCACGCACCCGGCCCACTGCAGCAGAAGCCAGGCGCACCAGGCGCTGGGAGATTCCGCCGTGCAGCATCAGCTCGCCGGCGAAGATAAAGAACGGAATCGCCAACAGCGAAAACACCGAAATGCCCGAGAGGATGCGCTGGAATGCCACAAACAGCGGCAGTCCCTCATAGAGAAAGCCCCCTACTGCTGCCAGCCCCACGGCAAAGGCCACCGGAGCGCCGACCGCCAGTCCCAGGGCAAAGAGTCCAAAAACGATTGCCAGTCCCATGCTCAGTCCTCCTGGGTCGGGTTGTGCCGGCCGCCGAGCCGCTTGATGATGTTGGCCACCGCGAACAGCACCATCAGCGCACCGCAGATCGCCAGCGGCGCGGCACGCCAGCTTTCGGAGAGTCCGAGCATCGGAATAGGACGAGCCAGGTTGGTCATCATCAACTGCCAGCCCTGCCAGGCCATGAAGCCGCCAAAGGCCACCACGAACAGATCCGCCAGATGGTGCATCAGCCCCTTGATGGGCGCCGGCATGTTGTCGCGCAGCAGGTCGATGGACAGGTGACTGTTGTGACGAACGCCGGCAGCGGCGCCGAGAAAGGTGATGTAGGCAACGCTCAGAAGCGCCGTCTGCTCCACCCAGGTGGGGGTGTCATTGAGGACGTAGCGGCCAAATACCAGCCAGCCAAAGGTGATGATCAGCAACACCAGCAGCACCCCGGCGACCATGATGCAACCATGGGCGAGACTGTCGAGGATACGGTCCAGCCGGCTGGGTGTTTCACGCTTGTAGCGTATGCTTCGTGACTCCGGCGATGCCGGAGGAAAGGCACCACGGCGTACCGTGGCGCCCTCTTGCTCTGACTCGGTTTGCTCGGACCCGACGTCAGAGGTGTCGGTGGGTGCGTTCACGCATCAGCCTCCCCGCCCGCCCCCGGCACCGGGGACGGGGCTCTCATGTCAATGGGATCAGTCGGCCTGAGCCGCGCGAATATCGTCGACCAGCGAGGCCAGGTCCGGATTTTCGGCAAGAAAACCCTCATAGACCGGTTGCATCAGCGCCTGGAATTCTGACTTGTCCGGAACCTCATTGATCTCGACGCCCGCATCCAGCGCCGTTTGCCGACTGGCCGCGGTACGCTCTTCCCACAGCTCACGCTGCTGCTCGGTGGCGACCTGCCCGGCCTCCCGGACTGCTGCCTGGTCCTCCTCGGACAGCTCGTCCCAGGTGCTGCGCGCCATGCACAGGCACTCGGGAATGACCAGGTGGTTGGTCAGCGAGTAGTAGCCGGCAACCTCGTAGTGACCGCTGGACTCGTAGGACGGGAAGTTGTTCTCGGCGCCGTCGATCACGCCGGTCGTCAGCGATTGATAGACCTCACCGTAGGCCATGGGGGTAGCGTTGCCGCCCAGAGCGTCGATCATGTCGACGTAGAGGTCATTGTTCATGACCCGGACCTTCATGCCCTGTACATCTTCAGGGGTCTCGACGGGATGGTCGGTGTTGTAGAGGCTGCGCGAGCCTGCCCCGAACCAGCCCAGCGCGACCAGTCCCTGCTCCTCCATCGCCGCGGCGAAGCGTTCGCCGATCTCGCCGTCCATCAGCTCGTACATGCGCTCTTCACTTTCGAAGATGAAAGGCAGCGAGAGGACGTTGGCCGCCGGCACCATGGGACCCATGGGACCCATGTTGAAGTTGCCGAAGTCCAGCGCGCCGTTGCGGGTCTGCTCGATGGCATCGGGCTGATCCCCCAGCACGGCGTTGTGATAGACCTTTGGCGTGATACGCCCTTCCGTTCGCTCGTCCACCTCCTTGGCGAAGGTCTCCAGCGCGATACTGTTGGGGTACTCGGGGGGATGAATGTTCCAGCCGCGCCACTGTTCGGCCAGGGCCGGCGTCGCCAGCAAGGCGGTGGTCGCGGCCAGGCCGGCAAGGTGGATGGCGCGGGTGAGCTTGCGTGAAGGGGCGGGATTCATGGCGAGTCCTCTGGTTGACCTTATTGGCGTTGTTGTCATACCCGGCTGGGCAAGTGTCCGGCCCTCTTCTGCCGCCACCAGGTGGCGAAGACTTGGGCCGTCTTTTGGAAACCATGGCATACTATGTATGACAAAGTAGAAGAGAGGACTTCCTGGCTGCAACCCCTTCCTGACAGGTTTTGACTAAAGTGCAATGCCGCTGTCGACCTACGTTGGCCAATATGGCCGGCATGATCGATATTTGGTGAAAAAGGCCCTTATTAACGAGCAATAACGATCGATTTAGCCCTTCTGGCGGCGCGAAGAATCACCGCTTCGGCCGCGAATTAGTTGTAAATATGTGTTCATGCAGAGCGCGACATACGGTCGGCCATTTCCATGCGGAGCGCTCGCTGCATCAGGCGACTGGAAGGCTCGTGGCACATGCAAGGCTTCATCGGATAGAAACGGTCAGCGGAGCCAAATCCTTGCGGAGATACATCATTGCGTAGACTCAGCTCGAGCGCATGGCCAAGACGCGTTCCGGGAAAGAAAAAGGTCCGAGCCGTCGCCTCCGAGTCATCAGATCGAGCGCTGGCCGAGAGGTGGCTAGAAGGCCCAGGCCGCCGACACTGACACCGTATCGCCATCGAAGCGATTTTCGGATGACACATCGTGAAGCCACTTTCCGATCAGGGTGACCGGAGTCTGGCCCAGTGAGACGCTCTTCATGAAGGCCGGCCCTACCCCTGCCCCGCTACTGCGAAAGCCGTCTTCCAGGCGATCCGGTACCGGCCCCGAGTCGGACTCGAGCTGTTCATAGACGTAGCCGGCCAACCCCAGTCCGAAGCTTGGCGTCAGGTACTTCGCCGCCAGCACGTCCAGGTGAAACTCATCGCCGGTGGTGTAGTCGGTGGCATCGTTCTTGAAGTTGAACAGGATGCCCGCGGTCATGGACAGGTCCCATCCGCTTTCGGGCAGCCAGCTGTAGGTAATGGTGGGATCGATGGACCAGTAGTGCCGCCCCAGGTTGATCCGGTCGTCCTCGTCGTAGCGCCCCACCGGAATGTTGATACCCACCGCCGCCGTGGTGTGGTGAGTCCCGTTGGCCCAGTTGAGGGCGACAGGCACCAGGTACGGGTCACCGAAGCCGCTGTTGCTGCCGGTATTGAAGCTTTCCTGGCCGGCGATATCCGCCTCGAGATCGACGCTGACGTCGACCACGTAGGGAAGATTGATCCCGGCGATGTAGGTGGCACCGAGCCACTCGACGTCGGTCACCCAGGTCAGCTTTAGCAGATTGAACCACAGCGTCTGGTCAAGACCCGCCGATAGCCGCCCACCCAGGGGGCGCGCGCCGATATCGCCCTCGTAGCGCACCAGGTCGTTGCGCGCATAGACCCCAGGTGGCGGGGCCAGCCCTGCGGCAAAGTCGTTGTAGGCGCCCGGTACATAGATGCTGCTGCCGCCTTCCGAGGCGTGAGCCGTCGCTGGGGCCAGCAGCGCTAGACCAAGCGTCGGCGCTGCCAGCAGGTAGTGATACATACCGGAGGTCAGGAGTCGGGAGCGACAAACGGCCATGGGGACGGTTTCCATTGAGAAGTTTGCTGCAAAGTATAGGAAGCACTACGAACTTTTGGGCACAATTTTGCTGTGCCTGCCTCCTATGCCCCCGCTGCCATTCCCGTGCCGTTTACCCCCAGAACCCTGCAAGAACCTCAGGCGATGGGCCAGATACGACAACGGCGCCCCGAAGGACGCCGTTGTCTGGTGCGGGAAGTAAGACTTGCCCGCTCCCTTACTTGCTCTTTCTTGTTCAATCCTGGCGGTACACCCTTACTCGCCGGCGGGCGCGTAGGAGCCATCTTCGCGGTGCACTTCCTTGCCGGACAGACCCGGAGTAAACACGCAGGCCAGATGCATGGTCTTGGAGGCACGCAGCAGGTGTTCGTCGTGCTGATCCAGGATGTAGATGTCGCCCGGCTTGATCGGCCAGATCTTGCCATCGGCCAGGGTCTCCACCTCGCCCTCGCCTTCGATGCAGAAGACCGCTTCGAAGTGATGCTTGTAGTGGATATGGGTCTCGGTACCCTCGAAGATACGGGTGATGTGGAAGGAACACTGGCCGCCATCATCGGCAAGCATCAGGCGGGTGCTGTCCCAGTTACCGTTCTCTGCCTTGACCAGGCGATCGGTCTGACGGGCTTCTTCCAGGTTGCGAACGATCATCGAATTCTCCGTTGTCGGGTGTCGGGGGCGTCGGCGGTGCCGGGCATCGAAAGGCCTCTTGCGAGGCTTTGGACGCTGGTGGCGGCCGCAGAAAAAGCGAGGGCGGGCCCTCGCTTTTGATATTGCTCAGGGCAGGATCAGCGACGCCTTGCTGCTGGCGCCTGCCCGCAGAGAGCCTGCGGGCGAGTCCTGTTTCAGCTCAGCGCCTCGTGGGTGCTGCGCTCGAGGATATCGAGACCTTCGATCAGATCCTCGTCGGTGATGGTCAGCGGACACAGGCACTTGACCACCTCACCGTCCTGGCCACTGGTCTCGATCACCAGGCCGTTCTCGAAGGCCTTGGCGGTGATCTTGTCGGCGATATCGCCGCTTTCCACGTCGATGCCGCGCATCAGGCCGCGGCCACGCTCGGACGCCGGGTAGCCCTTGTCGCTGAGCCAGGCGGCGATCTTCTGAAAGCGCTCTTCCACGATGCGTGCCTTGCGCTGGATGTCACGCTCGAAGGTATCGTCGCTCCAGTACTTGCGCATGGCAGCGGTGGCGGTGACGAAGGCCAGGTTGAAGCCGCGGAAGGTACCGTTGTACTGGCCCGGCTTCCACTTGTCGAGCTCCGGACGCATCAGCACGTGGGCAAACGGCAGACCAAGAGCCGACAGCGACTTGGAGTTGGTGACGATGTCCGGCGTGATGCCGGCGTGCTCGAAGCTGAAGAACTTGCCGGTACGACCGCAACCCGCCTGAATATCGTCGATGATCAGCAGGATGTCATTGTCGCGGCAGATGCCCTCGAGACGCTTGAGCCAATCCAGGCCGGCCACGTTGATGCCGCCCTCGCCCTGAACCGTCTCGACGATGACCGCGGCGGGCACGTCGAGACCGCCGGACTTGTCGCCGAGCAGCTTCTCGAAGTAGTCCAGGGTATCGGTCTCGCTACCCATGTAGCCATCGAAGGGCATGAAGGCCGCACCCTGGGTCGGAATACCGCCGGTCGCCTCACGGAACTTGCGGTTGCCGGTGGTGGCCAGCGCCCCCATGGTCACGCCGTGGAAGCCATTGGTGAAGGTCACGATGTTGTGACGACCCTTGGCCACCCGGGCGAGGCGGATGGCCGCCTCGACGGCATTGGTGCCGGTCGGTCCCGGAAGGTGGACCTTGTAGTCGAGACCA
>DJIP01000068.1 GCA_002433675.1 Halomonas halophila | reverse complement strand
CCTGCCCCCCGGCTGGGCGCACCACGGGGTCAGCCAGAGCGATGACTGCATGACCTACTCAGTGGGCTTTCGCGCCCCCTCGGCGGACGAGGCGATCACCTCCTTTGCCGATTACCTGGGTGAGCAGCAACCCCCCTCTCGCCGCTACGCCGATGCCGGCATGGCACCAGTAGAGGACCCGGGCGAGCTCGATCAGGCGGCGCTGTCACGCATGCGCCAGTTGATCCTCGATACCCTGGACGATCCGGCCCAGATGGCCCAGTGGTTCGGCCGGGTCATGACCCAGCCCAAGTACGTGGATCAGCTCGAGCCCAGCGAGACACCGACGGCGGCCGACGAGCTTGTTGCTGCACTACAGGAAGACGAGGTTCTGGTGGCGGCGCCGGGCTCTCGCTTCGCCTGGCACGCCCTGTCGGATGACCGGGCCACGCTGTTTGCCGACGGCGACGGCATCGACTGCGATCTGGCGCTGGCCCGCGAGATCGCCAACCGCGGCGAGTTCGACGCCTCGCTGCTCGCCTACCCCGGCGCCGCCGAGGTACTGACGCGACTGTTCGACGCCGGCAGCCTCGGCTGGCCGGTTGACGACATGGAGGACGACGATGCCTGAGGTGGTGATCGAACAGGGAAGCTGGGAACAACTGGGCGAAGCCGCCGGCGACGTTCGCTATCGCGTGTTCGTCATCGAGCAACAGGTGCCGGTCGAGGAAGAGTGGGACGGCCTCGACCCTGACTGCCTGCATTTTCTGGCACGCCAGGGTGAGCGTGTACTGGGCACGGCGAGACTGCTGCCCGATGGCCATATCGGTCGCGTCGCGGTGCTTGCCGAAGCCCGGGGCCTCGGCGTCGGCGTGGCGCTGATGCGCGCCACCATCGAGGCTGCGCGACAGCGTGGTCACGCGCGCGTCGAGCTCGCCGCCCAGACCCATGCCCTCGGTTTCTACGAAGCCCTGGGCTTCCGCGCCGAGGGAGATATCTTCCTCGACGCCGGCATTCCGCATCGCAATATGACCCTCTCCCTGAACGACTGACGTCCCCGTCGCTCCCCCAGTTCAGGAAATTCGACTACAGGAATGTGCCTCTTCGGCGCTTTCCTGTAGTCGGACTACAACGCCTTGTTCCCCCAAGTACCAATGGCGAACCCCCGCCACTGTGGGCCATAGTCTCAACCATGGCGCAGCGGACAGGCCTCGATGGCGAGTCAGATCGCTCACTTTGTAGTCGACCTCTACCGTTCCGCCAAGATTCGACCAAGGCCGTAAAGACTTCTCGGCCAAGGTGCAGGAACCTGACTACACTTCGCAGGTGCAGCATGGCATGGCGAGCAGTCGATCCTCTTGCAATGACCCCGACCGCAGGAGCCCGCAAGCCGCTGGAGCCAAAGGCCGGTCGAACGCGACCGCCCCGACACCTCCGCTCACCATGGATGCCAGGCAAGTCGTATCAGAACGTCGAACCAAACAGTCGATTCAACATCAGGACGGCCCGATCATGACCTTTCGTGAAGAACTGAAGACCCTGACCCAGCTTCGTGAAGCCCAGCGCGGCAAGTGGGACAACATCGATCCGGAAAGCGCCGCCCGCATGCGCGTGCAGAACCGTTTCCGCACCGGTCTCGACATCGCTCGCTACACCGCCGCCATCATGCGCGAGGACATGGCTGCCTACGACGCCGACACCGCCAACTACACCCAGTCACTGGGCTGCTGGCACGGCTTCATCGGTCAGCAGAAGCTGATTTCCATCAAGAAGCACTTCGGCAACACCAAGCGCCGCTACCTCTACCTGTCCGGCTGGATGGTCGCCGCCCTGCGCAGCGAGTTCGGCCCGCTGCCCGACCAGTCCATGCACGAGAAGACCAGCGTGGCATCGCTGATCGAGGAGCTCTACACCTTCCTGCGCCAGGCCGACACCTGGGAGCTCAACCACCTGTTCCGTGCCCGCGAGGAAGCCAAGGAAGCCGGTGACAGCGCCAAGGTCGACGACCTGACCAATCAGATCGACAACCACGAAACCCACATCGTGCCGATCATCGCCGACATCGACGCCGGCTTCGGCAACGCCGAGGCCACCTACCTGCTGGCCAAGAAGATGATCGAGGCCGGTGCCTGCTGTATCCAGCTCGAGAACCAGGTGTCCGACGAGAAGCAGTGCGGCCACCAGGACGGCAAGGTCACCGTGCCCCACGAGGACTTTATCGCCAAGATCAACGCCGTGCGCTACGCCTTCCTCGAACTGGGCGTGGATGACGGTGTCATCGTTGCCCGTACCGATTCACTGGGCGCCGGCCTGACCCAGAAGATCGCGGTCACCAACGAGCCCGGCGACCTGGGCGATCAGTACAACAGCTTCCTCGACGGTGACGAGATTTCCTCGGCCTCCGATATCGACAACGGCGACGTGGTGATCAAGCAGAATGGCAAGCTGGTCAAGGTCAAGCGTCTCGCCTCCGGCCTCTATCAGTTCAAGCCCGGTACCGGCGAAGACCGGGTGGTGCTGGACTGCATCACCAGCCTGCAGAACGGTGCCGACCTTCTGTGGATCGAGACCGAGAAGCCCCACGTCGGCCAGATCGCCGGCATGGTCAATCGCATCCGCGAAGCCGTGCCCAACGCCAAGCTGGTCTACAACAACTCGCCGTCGTTCAACTGGACGCTGAACTTCCGCCAGCAGGTGTTCGACGCCTGGGAAGCCGAAGGCAAGGACGTCGCCGCCTACGAGCGTGCCGACCTGATGAACGCGCGCTACGACGACACCGAACTCGGCCAGCTGGCCGACGAGTGGACGCGCAACTTCCAGCGTGACGCCGCCCGCGAGGCCGGTATCTTCCACCACCTGATCACCCTGCCGACCTACCACACGGCCGCCCTGTCCACCGACAACCTGGCCAAGGGCTACTTCGGCGACGAGGGCATGCTGGCCTACGTGGCGGGCGTGCAGCGCCGCGAGATCCGCGAGGGTATCGCCACCGTTCGCCACCAGGACATGGCCGGCTCCAATATCGGTGACGACCACAAGGAGTTCTTCCACGGCGACGCGGCGCTCAAGGCCGGCGGCAAGGACAACACCATGAACCAGTTCGGCTGAGTATCGCGGTCCTGCGGGGTCCCGTTACTGAGACCCATCACTTAGCGAGGGAGGCCATTGGCCTCCCTTTTTGCTGTCCGTGACCTTGCTCTACCGAGCCAGCCTTTTCTTCTTCCCTGGCAACGGCCTACTCTCGACCTATCACGTCTGGCTCCAGCGAGTCCGACATCAATAGCCGTGCGACTCCCTCCGATGCTCATTGGCCTGGCAGGACCGGTTCGGCATATGATGAATGTCAGGAAAGCGCGGTCAGCGCGACTCAATGGCAGTCGCGGGGCGGCAAGGGCGACAGGCGGATGGCAACCATGGGACGGAGAAACCCGACCATCGTTGCCTCCGGGGAACCATCACCCTGTCAAAGCCTCCAAACAGGCGTTACACTATTTTCGAACAGCGTTTGTGAACTTTGGTGCGGTACCACCGCAAGCGAATGTGACCCGAACCGATGCGTTCAGAATGCGGCGCAGAAGACATTCAAGGAGAATCGCCATGAAAACTTCCATCCTTCCTGTCCTGGCGCTGAGCGTCGTGGTGCTTGCTGGCTGCACCGCCACCAATCAGTACTCGGGTAACGTCTATTCCGGCAACCAGGCACAGACCGCCCAGAACGTGCAGTTCGGCACCATCACCGCCCTGCGTCGCGTCCAGATCCAGGGGGAAAGCTCCGCCGGCGGCATCCTCGGCACAGGTGGTGGCGCGGTAATCGGTGGCCTGCTTGGCAATCAGGTCGGCGGCGGCTCTGGTCGCACGATCGCCACCGCCGCAGGCGCCATCGGTGGCGCCGTGGCCGGCAACCAGATCGAGAAAGGCGTCAACCGCACCGACGCCTGGGAGATGGAGATTCGCAAGGACAGCGGCCAGACCGTGGTCGTCGTGCAGAAAGCAGACCAGGCCTTTCAGGTGGGGCAGCGCGTTCGCCTGATCGGCAGCGGCTCACGCCAGAGTGTTGCGCCCTATTGAGGTTAACGGGGCTCACCAAGCAAGCTTACAAGCGGGCCCCTTCCTCGGGCCCGTCCCGCTCGCAGGGCTTTCGCCCGCCAGGATGGCAACGGCAGCATAACGTTTCCCGCACCACTGCTTCACTATATGCAAAGGGCCCTGAGGCGTATCCGCCTCAGGGCCCTTTCGGTGATCACCCGGTGATGCACGGTTTTACCGCTTAGTGGATCTTGCCCATCACCCAGCAGCCCAGCTTGCAGCCCACCAGGGCGATGATGCCGATCACCAGCAGTGTCATCAGCATATCGATGGGGAAGACGATGAAGGTGGCCCCCAGTACGGCAAGGGCGGGGCACCAGATCCACTGGTCATCCTCGCTGCGCAGCACCGCCGGCAGCAGGCTGCCCAGGGCACAGCTCAGGCCCTTGTCCCAGGCCTTGATCATCACCGCCAGCAGTACCGCAAAGGCCAGCACCCAGATCACAAATAGCGTCATGTTCAGCTCCGCAAGAAAAGCGTGAAAGGCAGAATCGAAAAATCTCACAAGAGGGTATCCCCACCACCGATACTGCGCAACAACCCGAAGGTGGCAAAGGGTGCGCGTGAATACCGTTCAGGATATGACCACACAAGGTGAAAAATGTCCCACGCCCCTGACAGCCCAAGCACCCACGCGTTACCATGCGTCTTCACACGCACTCACCAAAGGTTCATCAATGCAAATTGCGCAAAATTCCGTTGTCGCGTTCCACTACACCCTGACCAACGATGCAGGTGAAGTGCTGGACAGCTCGGAAGGCCGCGAGCCGCTGACCTACCTCCACGGCGCCGGCAATATCATTCCGGGTCTGGAAAAGGAACTCGAAGGTAAGGCCGCCGGCGACAAGGTCAACGCCAAGGTTGCCCCCGCCGAAGGTTACGGCGAAGTACAGGAGCAGCTGGTCCAGGAAGTGCCGCGTGACGCCTTCCAGGGTGTCGAAAGCATCGAGCCGGGCATGCAGTTCCAGGCGCAGACCCAGGGCGGTCCGCTGATGGTCACCGTGACCCAGGTCGAAGGCGACACCGTCACCGTCGACGGCAACCACCCGCTGGCCGGCCAGAACCTGAACTTCGACGTCGAGATCGCCGAAGTCCGTGAAGCCAGCCAGGAAGAAATCGAGCACGGCCACGTGCACGGCGAAGGCGGCCACGAGCACTGATCGGTGCCACGCTCGCCGGCCGGTTCACGACCGAGCATGATCAAGAGCCGGCATGATCTTAAGCTGGCAAAGTCAGATGCCAGCAGGATCAAGAGCTGGCATGGTCAAGAGCCGGCATGATCAAAAGAAAGGGCAGCCAAGGCTGCCCTTTCGCGTGTCTGGGTATCACGTCTGATGAAAGTCCCCTCGCCTCGCAGGCCTCGACCGGGGATCAGCTCCTGTCTTCGGCGACAGCACTTCGCTCGATTCCCTTGAGGGTATGGTAGCCACCCCATAGCCTAGTGGCGGTGGTCAGCAGACAGGCTGCAGCGAACAGCCCCGCCAGCACAGGAAAGTGCGCCGGCCACAGACAGAAGGCCACCAGCGCCAGCACAGTCTCGGTACCCTCGGTCAGGCCGTGCAGATAGTAGAAGGCCTTGCGCTGGAAGTGCGGGCGCTCGAGGTCATGGCGCGCCGCCATGATGGCGAAGGCCAGAAAGGACGTCCCGGTACCGATAAAGGCAAACAGCAGCAGCGCTGCCGGCAAGGCGTTGTGCTCGCTGTCGGCCAGGGCAAAACCGAGCACCACGGCGGCATAGAAGACGAAGTCCAGCCCGATATCGAGAAATCCCCCTGCATCACTGGCAATGCCCCGCCTGCGCGCCAGCGCCCCGTCCAGGCCATCGGCGACCCGATTGAGGAGGATCGCCGCCAGCGCCCACCCATAGGCCTGAACGGCCAGCAGCGGCAGTGACAGCAAGCCGATAAGAAAACCGACAAAGGTGACTTGATCAGGCGTCACCTTGCAGCGCTCCAGCATCTTGACCAGAGGCGCCAGGGGCGCCTGGGTTCTGGGCATGGTCCAGCGATCCAGCATAAAAGTCTCGTCAGCAGTAATACGTCGATTCGGTGAAAGGAAAGCACAAGCGGCGGGCCAGGGCCCACCGCTTGTGTCTTCAGGCCCAGGCTACTGCCTGGGTGGTTCGCTTAGTCGTTGGACTGGGCGGAGGACAGCGACGAGGCTTCGTGTCGCTCGGGGTTCGCGCTCGCCCTGTCGCCCGACACCGGTTGGCTTGAGGAGTCGGCATCACGCCCCCCGCCTCGCCGCCAACTGAAGTAGCGCTCCAGATAACCCAGGACCCGCTCGGGCTTGTTCGCGTTCTTCCATACCCCGGCGGCGGCCTTTACCGCTTCCGAATGGGTCGGGTACGGGTGGATGGTCCCCAACAGCTTGTTCAGGCCGATACCACGCGTCATCGCCAGGGTGAACTCCGCCAGCATCTCACCTGCACCGGCGCCGACAATGGTGGCACCGAGAATACGGTCCTTGCCCGGTACGGTCAGTACCTTGACGAACCCGGTGGTGTCGCCCTCGGCGATGGCCCGGTCGAGCTCCGACAATGGATAGCGGGTGACCTCGAAGGGTACCTGCTGCTCCTTGGCCTCGCGCTCATTGAGCCCCACCCGCGCCACCTCCGGGTCGCAGAAGGTAACCGCCGGCAGTGCCCGATAGCTCACATTGAAGCGCTTGAACTCGCCAAACAGGGCATTGACGGTGGCGTGCCAGGCCTGGTGGGCGCTGGCATGGGTCAACTGAAAAGGCCCGACCACATCGCCACAGGCCCAGACATTGGGCAGCACAGACTGCAGCCCGCCATCCACATCCAGGGTGCCGTTGTCGCGAGTGCCCACGCCCAGCTCTTCAAGCCCGAGCCCCTCGACATTGGCCTGTCGACCCACCGCCACCAGCAGCTGATCGAACTCAAGCTGCTCGATACGCGTCTCGCCGGCCTCGTTGACCTCGACCTCGAGTCGATGGAAATCGCCGTCGCCGGCCACCACCTTGAGCGCTCGGGTCGACAGGCGCAACGTCACGCCGCTGGCCTCGAGCCCCTGGGCGGCCTCCCTGGCGACGTCCTCGTCTTCGCGTGGCAGCAGTTGCGGCCCCATCTCCACCAGGGTGACCTGACTGCCCAGACGGGCGAAGCTCTGACCCAGCTCACTGCCAATAGGCCCTCCCCCAAGCACCACCAAACGCTTCGGCAATGCCTTGAGCTCCCACAGATTGTCGGAGGTCAGCACCTCGATATCCTCGATCCCCGGCAACGGCGGAACTCTGGGGCGGGCGCCGCTGGCGATGATCACGTGACGGGTGGTCAGCACCTGTTCGCCGACCTGTACCCGCCAGGGGTCCAGCAGCTTGGCCTCACCCTCGACCACATCGACGCCCAGCCCACGGTAACGTTCCGGGCTGTCATGGGGCTCGACCTCGGCGATGGCGCCGTGGACGTGGCCCATCACGGCGGCGAAGTCGACGCTTGGCTCACCGGCGCTGACGCCAAAGGACGGCGCCCGACGGATGTCCTCGGCAGCGCGAGCGGCGCGAATCAATGCCTTTGAAGGCACACAACCGGTGTTGAGGCAGTCGCCACCCATGCGGTGGCGCTCCACCAGGGTGACCTTGGCCTTCACCGCCGCGGCGATATAGCTGGCCACCAGGCCGGCTGAGCCTGCGCCTATGACCACGATATCCCGGTCAAAACGCGCCGGTCGCTGGTATTCGGCGGCGAGCCGGCGGCGCTTGAGTACCGCCACCACGGCTTTGGCGATCCAGGGAAACAAGCCGATCAGCACAAAGGACAGAATCAGTCCTGGTGACAGGATGCCCCCCAGCGACTCGAGTTCGCCCAGTTCTCGGCCAGCATTCACGAACACCACGGTACCCGGCAACATGCCGAGCTGGCTGACCCAGTAGAAGGTGGACAGACGCATGCGGGTCAGGCCTACCACCAGGTTGATCACGAAGAAGGGGAAGATCGGAATCAGGCGCAGCGTGAACAGGTAAAAGGCCCCTTCACGTTCGATGCCGCCGTTGATTCGCGCCAGCTGACGTGAGAAGCGTGTCTCCAGCGTCTCGCGCAGCAGGGTCCGGGCGATCACCGCGGCCAGGGTCGCGCCCAGCGAACTGGCGAAGGACACCAGCACCAGGCCGATCCAGAAGCCGAACAAGGCCCCGGCCAGCAGTGTCAACAACCCTGCCCCTGGCAACGACAGCGCGGCCATCAGGATATAGACCGCGAAGAAGCCGCCGGCCACGGTCCAGGGGTCCTCATGGAACCACTGTTGAAATTGTGCCTGCTGGGCCTTGATGGCCTCCAGCGTAAAGGCCTCGTTGGCGCCGGTGGCAAAGAACGCCACCACGGCGACGGCAATCAATGCCAGCAAGATCCATTTGTTACG
>DJIP01000149.1 GCA_002433675.1 Halomonas halophila | reverse complement strand
GGACTCTGGCGTCCACTGGCGGTCAAACTGGTGGATGACCGCTTCGTTCAGATAGCCAAGCGCCGCAAGCTGTTCGTCGACCGACGAGAGTTCGTCGAGAGACAGGGGGGAGCTTGCCCGCGAAAAGCTGCCCGTCCACTCCTCGGAAGAAACCAGGGCGTTGTAGCTGGCCAGTGGCAGCTGGCGGGTCTTGGCCTCGGTCAGGCGGGCCAGGCGCTGACGATCTCCCTCGGCCAGGGCGTCGGCGGCGTCGGCGTTCCAGCAGGCGCTGAGGCGGCGCCACAGACGCAGCTCGTAAAGCCAGCGCTGGCTGGGGGCGGCGGTCTTGCCAAGCTGGTTGTTGCGCTCGGCGACCAGATTGGCGATATGGCAACCGCGCAGGGCGAAGACGTCGAGCATGCCTTCCCTGATCGGCGGGATCTCCAGTGTCAGCTGACGGCGTTCGGGGAAGTCGCCGATGTTGGCCACCGGCGCGGGCTCCGGTGGTGGCTGGTCGAGTGCCTCGGCTAGCCGCTCTTGATAGGCCAGCAGATCACGTTCCAGCGCCGAGTCGCCACAGCCCACCAGCAGCGACAGGCAGGAGGTGAGCAGCAGCGGTCGCCAGCCAGGACCAAAGCCGTGCATGCTCAGCCGTCCTCCGCCTGCCTGGCGACGCTTCTGGCCTTGCGCCGGAAGCGCTCGCCCAGCAGCAGCGCGGCGACGGTCAGCCCCGCGATCAGCCCGATCCAGTAGCCGTGTACCCCCATCGGTTCGATCCAGTCGCCAACACCGTAGCGTCCCAGCAGGTGGCCGCCACCGAGGCCGACCAGCCAGTACGCCAGCAAGGTGATGAACATGATCACTCGGGTGTCCTTGTAGCCGCGCAGGGCGCCGGCGAGGGCCACCTGCAAGGAATCCGATACCTGATAGAGCATCGCCAGCCCCACCAGCGACAGGGTCAGCGCCTGAACCTCGACGTTATGGGTATAGAGCCCGACGATGGTCTCTGCCGTCAGCCACAGCAGCAGGCTGTTGAACAGCGCCACCAGCAGCGCGATCAGGATGCCGTTCCAGGCCACCAGTCGCGCCAGCCGCGGGTCACCACCGCCCAGTGCATTGCCGACCCGCACCGTCAACGCCATGCCCAGTGACAGCGGCAGCATGAACAGTACCGAGGTGTAGTTGAGTGCGACCTGGTGGGCGGCCACCACGATCTCGCCGAGGCTTGCGATAAACAACGCGATCAGGGTGAACAGGGTGACTTCGACAAAGATCGCCACACCGATAGGAACGCCTACGTAGAGCAGTTCGGCAATCATCCGGGGGTTCGGACGGGTGGGCGAGTGCCACAGTTCGATACTGCCATAGGCGCGGCTCTTCTGGGTGTAGCGGATCATCGACAGAGTCATCACCCACATGGCGATGGCGGTGGCGATGCCGCAGCCATAGGCGCCCAGTGCCGGCAGGTTGGCCAGCCAGCTGGGGGTCGCATCGCCCAGCAGTCGAGTGAAACCGTCACCACCGTAGATCAGCACATAGTTGCTGGGGATGTTCACGGCCAGCCCGATCAGGCTGATCCACAGCGCCGGCCGGGTATGATTGACCCCGTCGGAAAACGCCCGCAGCGCCAGGAAGATGGCGACGCCTGGCATACCGAAGGCCACCGCGCCGACATAGTCACGAGCGCGCTCGGCCACTTCCGGGGGCACTTCCATCCAGGCGAATACCGGCGCTACCGCCAGGCGCAGCAACAGCGCCGAGACCAGCCCCAATACCAGGCCCACCCACAGCGCCTGGTGCACGTTGGGACGAATGCCCGCCTGGCGCCCGCCCCCCAGCAGCTGGGCGACGATCGGCGTCAGTCCCATCAGGGTGCCCGTCATGAACAGCATCAAGGGCATCCACAGGCTGGCGCCGACGGAAACCGCGGCGAGGTCGGTGGCGCTCTGGCGACCGGTCATCATGATATCGACGACGCTCATGCCGGCCTGGGCCAATTGGGCGCCACAGATGGGCAGTGCCAGACGGATCAAGGGCCAGCTTTCGCGGCGGCTGGTGGTGCCGAGACCGGTGGGGAAAGGACGCACGTTAGTTGGCTCCATGCAGAGAATACGGGCTTCTTGCCCTGGTGCCTTGAGTCAGCAGGCCGCTGGCGGGACAGGCGGTCTTGAGGTGATCGCCAGGCAAGTGCCGAACTGGGGACACGGGGTACCGTGAGAGTGTACCAGCGATGCACCATTTTGGCGCCGCGGTCCCTGGTGACAGAGCGCGAAGGCCAAGCGCCGTGATCGGTGTCTGGTCAAGCAAACCGGTGATGCCGCCAGCATCGAGCGGTTCGAGAGTTTGGCTGTGCGCCCAGCCTTGGTATCCTTGCCGGCTCGCGCCAATCGGCCTCGGCCAGTGTTCTCGCCAGGCGTGCTCTGCCATCGTTGTCGGCCGGCGCCCTTGGCAAGCGCCCTCGCCAACATTGCTCGGTAGTGACGCGCGGGAACAGCCTGCCGCCGCTTTAGACAAACGCCCGAACTGAAGGAGCCCTCGTGGAGCACCGCCTGGAAGACGTGATCGAACTGTTCGATGGGCTGTTTCTGGGCCCCTGCAATACCCGTCTGGTCCGTGGCGGTGATGAGCCCCTGTATCTGCCCGCCGACGAACAGGTGTCCTGGCATCGGGTGATCTTCGCCCGGGGCTTTTTTGCCAGCGTACTGCACGAGGTCAGCCACTGGTGTATCGCCGGGCCGCGTCGGCGACTGCTGGAAGACTACGGCTACTGGTACGAACCTGACGGTCGCAGCGAGATGCAGCAGCAGGCCTTCGAGAAGGTCGAGGTGGCGCCCCAGGCGCTGGAGCGCATCTTCAGCGAGGCGGCAGGGCTGACCTTTCACGTCAGCGTCGACAACCTTGGCGAGGTGGAAGTCGATCGCGAAGGCTTCGCCCGACGGGTGGCCGAGCGCGCCCAGCGTTACCGTGACGAAGGACTGCCGCGCCGTGCGGCAGCCTTCGAAGCGGCGCTGCGCGGCTTCTATCGGCAAGGGCTGGCGTTGAGCGAGGCGATCGAGCTTGGACGAGAGCAGCTCGAGCCTGCCATCGCCTGATGGGGTCTGTCACTCGATGACGTCAAGATCATCGGGTAGCAGCACCCTGCCATCATAGTCGGCTCGAACCTCGTCAAGCACGCTATCCCGCGGGGCCGAGTAGTGCAGAACATGGGTCAGCACCAGGGTGCCGGGACGCGCTTCCCGGGCCAACTCTGCCAGTTCATCGCTCAGCGTGTGAGCGTATTGATGGTAGGCCTGCCACTGCGGTGACAGTTGTTCCCAGCCCTGACGGCTGATCACCTCGTGGATCAGTACGTCTGCGCCGCTTGCCTGGCGACGCACTTCCTCGGAAAGCGACGTGTCGCCAGAGATCACCAGGGTCAGGTCATCGGTGATGACCTTGTAGCCGTAGGCCTGCTCCCAGTCTCCATGAGTTACCCCGAAGGCGTGGATGCTGATGCCGGGTGACTCGTGGACCAGCCCCTCCTGCTCGATTTCGGTCACCAGGGCCCTGGCCGCCGCTGGATTGGTGACAGGACTCTTGTCGGCCAGGCGCGTATTGGTGTCTTCGGACAGCATGGTGTAGACCCCTTGGCTCATGGTCTCGGTACCCACCGGGCCGACCACCGAGATGGGCTGTTCGCGGCGCCACCAGTAGGTGCCGAGCAGTTCCGGGTAATCCAGTACATGGTCGCTGTGCAGGTGGGTCAGAAACAGCCGCTCGATGTTCACCGGGGCGAGCGCTTCGATCCCCAGTCGCTCCTGGGCCTGGCTGGCGCGCTCGACGACGCCGGGGCCAACATCGAAGAGATAGGCCTCGCCATCATGGATGACCGCGACCCCCGAGCCGGCCCGCTCCCCGTCGGGTACCGGCGTGCCGGTGCCCAGCATCACGATACTAGTGTCGGCCAGGGCGGCGGTGGACAGCGTTGCGCTGAAAAGGACTGCGATTGACAGGGCCAGGGCAAGGCAGGTGGCGACGGAGCGGGGAGGCGTTCGGGGGGAGGCAAGACGCCGGGGCTGGGCAATAGACGTGGCAATGGTCGTAGCAATGGTCGTAGCAATGGGCATGGGCTCACCCTCTCGGGGTTGTATGTTCGTATGGCGAACTTAAGTTCGATTTGTCGGGAGCGGTAAGCCTGGCCGGTGAGAGAGGTATTGACCAGTCGACCAAGGTAGTCCGTTGCCATCAGGTTCGAGTGATGGCAACCGCCGACCTATCGCCGGGGATTGGTACGAGATCGTGACGGGATGGTGAGGGAGGGAGGGTTCGCGAGGACGCCAGAAGCGTTGGCAACAGGAGATGGAGCGATGCGAAGACTGATAGGAGGACTGGCGGGAGGGCTGACGGTCCGAGTCGCACCGTCAGCGGTCGCATTTCGTTTGAGGGCTCAGTCGTTGTCGCTGAGCCGTTTATGCAGGTGAAGCATGACCTCTACCTCCTGCTCCGGGCGCATGGGCTCGAGGCCCAGTTCGGCGAACAGCTCGTTGCGGGCGCGGGCCCACTCGCCTGGGTCGAGATCAGGATAGAGCGATTCGGCCGGGGCCAGTTCGACAAAGGGATCCAGGCCGTAGGTGTCGAACAGCCGTGAGATGGCCGCCTCGTCGTCGAATACGCCGGCGGTCAGCAGGGTGGCGTTGAAGTGATCGGTTTCCAGCTCGCGGATGACATCGAGCGGACTCACACCGATGCTGGCCAGCTCTTCGCGGCTGTAGTCGCCAAGGGATACCGTCTCGGCATCGAGCCAGTCCTCGTCGGGCTGGATCAGGGTGTGCTTGATGCGGCCGTCGTCGAGGCTCCAGGCGATGGCCAGGGGCAGATCGCCGTCGCCGCCGGTCTCCACGGCGATAAAGGCAGGCATGTCGCCCATGTCAGAACTCCTTGATATCGAAGAAGGCGCGGGCCGTCGCGGTGCTGCTGGCGGCAAGCTCGGCCTCGCTTTCGCCGCGCCAGTGGGCGATCTCTCGCACGATCCAGGGCAGCAGCGCAGGCTCGTGGCGACGCCCCTTGAGCTTGGCCGGCAGGTTGCGCGGCAGCAGGTAGGGACAGTCGGTCTCCACCATCAGGCGATTGGCGGCGATGTCGCCTACCAGATCACGCAGATGATGGCCTCTGCGTTCGTCGCAGATCCAGCCGGTCAGGCCGATGTGCAGGTCAAGATCCAGGTATCCGTGGAGCGTCTCGCGATCCGCGGTGAAGCAATGTATCACCGCCCGTGAAATATCATCTCGCCAGGCGCCGAGGATGTCACGCATTCGGGCACCGGCGTCGCGCTCGTGCAGGAACAATGGCAGGCCCGACTCGGCAGCCAGGGCGAGCTGGGCCTCGAAGGCACGCTCCTGTTCGGCCGGGGTCGAGAAGTTGCGATTGAAGTCGAGTCCGCATTCTCCTACCGCGACCACTTGTGGTTTCTGGTGTAGCTCGGCCATGGCGGCTTCGAGCTCAGGGCCCCAGTCGCTGGCCTGATGGGGGTGGATGCCGGCGGTGGCGTAAAGGCCTTCGTGGGCCTGGCACAGGGCCACCGCCTGTTCGGCATGTTCACGATCGGTACCGGTGAGAATCAGCGTCTCGACGCCGGCCGCGCGGGCACGGGCGAGGGTGGCATCGATATCCTGGGTAAAGCTCTCGTGGGTCAGGTTGGCGCCGATGTCGACCAGAGGGGCAGGCGAGTGAAAGCGCAGCGGCTCCGGCAGCGGGTTCGGCAGCGTCTCGTCTGGGGCAGTCTTGTCTGGGACGGACAACGCGGTCTCCTTGGGGCGGCTATATCGATGGAGGCGCATTGTACCTGTGTGTCGGCGGCACAACCACGTGGTGCGGTGCTTGAGGTGGCCGTGGCGCTGATCGCGTCATCTCTGATTTTGACTCTCAGGTGGGATCGGCCATGCCAGCAGGACGGGGGCATGAGGTACACTATCGCGATGATCAAGCGAAGAGGTGAAGCGTGACCCTGCTACGACTGGAGCAGTTGCAACTGGCCTATGGCCACCACGTGTTGCTCGACGGTGCCGACCTGGTGCTCGAGCGGGGAGAGCGGCTGGCGCTGGTGGGCCGAAATGGCACCGGCAAGTCCACGCTGCTGCGGCTGGTGGCGGGCGAGAATCAGGCCGACAGCGGCACTATCTGGCGCGCCCCTGGCCTCAAGATCGGGGTGCTCGAGCAGGACCTGCCCGAGGCCAGCGGCGAGACCATCTTTGATGTGGTGGCCCAGGGCCTGCCCGAGGCCGGCGACCTGCTGTCCGAGTATCACCATCTGGTGCAGTCCGAGGATCCGGACATGAACCGCATGGCCACGCTGCAGACGCGGCTGGAGGCCATCGACGGCTGGTCGTTCCACCAGCGGATCGATGTGGTGCTGACCCGCCTGGGGCTGCCCGAGGACGCCGAGATGTCATCGCTGTCCGGTGGCTGGCGCCGGCGGGTGGCGCTGGCTCGGGCGCTGGTCGCCGAACCGGACCTGCTGCTGCTCGATGAGCCGACCAACCATCTGGACCTGGACACCATCGCCTGGCTCGAGGAACAGCTTGCCGCCTTTGCTGGCGCGGTGCTGTTCATCACCCACGACCGGGCCTTCCTGTCGCGTCTGGCCACCGGCATCCTCGAGCTGGATCGTGGCAAGCTCGGGCGCTATCCCGGTGACTACGCCACCTACCAGGCCCAGAAGCAGCACGAGCTGGAGGTCGAGGCCCGGGAGAACGCCGAGTTCGACAAGAAGCTGGCCCAGGAAGAAGCCTGGATTCGCCAGGGGATCAAGGCTCGGCGTACCCGCAACGAAGGTCGGGTGAGGGCGCTCGAGCAGCTGCGCCGCGAACGTAGCCAGCGGCGCGAGCGCCAGGGTAATGCGTCGCTGACGGTAGATACCGGCGAACGCAGCGGCAAGCGGGTGGTGGAGTTGTCCCACGTCACCCAGCACTTCGAGGACGCGACGGTCATCCGTGACCTGAACATCGAGATTCAGCGTGGGGACCGCATCGGTCTGATCGGGCGCAACGGCGCCGGCAAGACCACCCTGTTGAAGATCCTGCTGGGCGAACTCGAGCCCAGCGAAGGCACGGTGCGTCTGGGGACCAAGCTCCAGGTCGCCTACTTCGACCAGCTCCGGGCCGGACTCGAGCCCGAGCGCACCGTCTACGACAACGTGGCCCAGGGCAGTGATCGGGTCACGGTGGGTGGCAAGGACCGCCACGTGATGAGCTACCTGCAGGACTTTCTGTTCTCGCCGGAGCGCGCGCGTCAGCCGGTCAAGGCGCTGTCCGGGGGCGAGTCCAACCGCCTGCTGCTGGCCAAGCTGTTCACCCAGCCGGCCAACGTGCTGGTGCTCGATGAGCCGACCAACGACCTCGACCTCACCACCCTCCGGGTTCTCGAGGAGGCTCTCGAAACCTTCGCCGGTTCGGCCATCATCATCTCCCATGACCG
>DJIP01000295.1 GCA_002433675.1 Halomonas halophila | reverse complement strand
CGCCGGGCATAGCCCAAAAGCTTTTCGCCCTCGGGCGTCGGCACCACTCGCCGCGCATGGCGCAGCAGCAGCCGCTGCTCGAGCGTCGCCTCGAGGGTCTTGACCTGCATGCTCAGGGCAGACGGCGTGCGATGCACCTGCCTTGCCGCACGGGAAAAGCTGCCATGTTCCACGATGGCAACGAAGTTGCGGACGATGTCGAGATCCAGCAGCGGCAACGGACGTACGCTTGAATGGTCGCTGTGCATGTCACCACCATTTTCAATTTATCTGAAAATAAAGTGTAGAGACTTTCGCTGGAATGAACCACAGAGTACAGCCATGCTGGCAGACATCCCGATACCGATCGGGACAGGACGGCAGGAGGTGCGCCATGCGCTTCCTGCGAGCGCGAACAGCGACGCCGACTCACCGCCTGCCCGCGCGCCAACGGTCCAAACTGGCCATGCCGTGCAGACGGTGGTCGAACCAGACTCTGGAGGTAGACCATGCGCCCTTTTGATCCTCCCCTGCACCAGCATGATCGCAGACGCAGACATTCGACTCGGCTACCCGAGATCGTGCTGCCATGCTCCCCGCCGCTGGGCATGATCTCGACCCTCAAGCGCTGGGTCAGACGAGCGTTGTGCCGGCATGACGAACAAACCTGACCCGACACCCTGCCCGGCCGGGGGGTGCCCACCGACGAAACAGCCCGCCCCCGTCAACGACGGGGGCGGGCTGGCAGGCTATCAGCACGAGTTGACGTGCGTCGTTCAGTGATTGTCCCTGGGCGGACTCTGGCGCGCCACATCGCGGTAGGCGTCGGCGCCGCGCAGGGTCATGCCGCGATCCAGCGGTTCGATCAGGGTGCGCTGGATCTCCTGCCACGGCGTCTGGTGGGCGGGGTAAGGATAGCCGCCCTGGGCGTCGAGACGCTGCCGGCGCTGGGTGATTTCGTCATCGTCCACCAGCAGGCGGACCTCGCAGCGGCCCAGATCCACGCGTAGTCGATCGCCGGTCTGGACCAGCGCCAGCGGCCCCCCGGTGGCGGCTTCCGGCGAGGCATTGAGGATCGAGGGCGACCCCGAGGTCCCCGACTGGCGCCCATCGCCCAGACACGGCAGCGACTCGATCCCCTGGCGAATCAGCGCCTCCGGCGGCTGCATGTTGACCACCTCGGCTCCGCCAGGGTGGCCCACCGGCCCCGCCCCACGCATGATCAGGATGGTAGTGGCGTCGATCTCGAGTTCGGGATCATCGATGCGGGCGTGGTAGTCCTCGGAGCCGTCGAACACCACCACCCGGCCCTCGAAGGCCTCCGGGTCGTCGGGGTTCTCGAGAAACCGCCGACGAAAGTCCGGCGAGATCACGCTGGTCTTCATCAGCGCCGAGTCGAACAGGTTGCCCTTCAGGTTCAGGAAGCCGGCGTGTTCGACCAGGGGGTTGTCGAAGCGTCGAATGACCTCCTCGTCCAGGGTCTCGCGGCCAGCGATGCTGTCGGCCAGGCGACGACCGTCGACGCCGATGACGTCGCCATGCAGCAGCCCGCGCTCGAGCAGTTCGTGCTGTACCGCCGGTACCCCGCCGGCGCGGTGGAATTCCTCACCCAGGTAGGCACCGGCCGGCATCACGTTGGCCAGCAGCGGAATCCGGTGGCCCAGCCGCTGCCAGTCGTCGTTGTCGAGCGTAATGCCTGCGTGGCGGGCGATGGCGTTGACGTGGATCGGCGCATTGGACGATCCCCCCAGCGCCGAACACACCACCACCGCGTTCTCGAACGCCTCGCGCGTCAGGATGTCGAGCGGACGCAGATCCTGCCACACCATCTCGACCGCGCGCTCGCCGGTGTCATAGGCGACCATCGCGCGTTCCTTGTAGGGCCCCGGGATCATCGCCGACCCCGGCAGACTCATGCCCAGCGCCTCGGCCATGGAGTTCATGGTGGAGGCGGTACCCATGGTGTTGCAGTGGCCCACCGAAGGCGCCGAGTCGCTGGCCCGGGCCAGAAACTCGGCGTAGTCGATGTCGCCGGCGGCCAGGCGCTTTCTCAGCTCCCAGATGATGGTGCCAGAGCCGACCCGCTCGTTGCCCCGCCAGCCGTTGAGCATGGGGCCGCCGGACAGCACGATGGCCGGAATGTTGACCGTCGCCGCCGCCATCAGGCAGGCCGGGGTGGTCTTGTCGCAGCCGGTGGTCAGCACCACGCCGTCCAGCGGATAGCCGTGCAGCACTTCTACTAGGCCCAGGTAGGCCAGGTTGCGGTCCAGTGCCGCCGTGGGCCGGCGCACGTTCTCGTGGATCGGGTGCAGGGGGAACTCGAAGGGCACCCCGCCGGCGGCGCGAATACCGTCCTTGACCCGCTTGACCAGCTCGATGTGGTGACGATTGCAGGGGGTCAGGTCGGAACCGGACTGGGCGATACCGATGATCGGCTTGCCCGAGGTCAGCTCATCGAGGGTCACCCCATAGTTGAGGTAGCGCTCGATGCACAGCGCGGTGGTGCCCGGGTGGTCGGCATTGTCGAACCACCAGCGGGAACGCAGCTGGTCGGGGGTAAGGCGGGGACGCTCGGTCATTGTCTTCTCCTGCGGTTGCCGCCGGCATGCGAGCGGCAACGGTCTGCCATGGGGTGCGAAGGTCGGGGGCGCTCAGTGGGAGTGACGCGGTACGTCCGCACCACGACAGCCCACCAGAAAGTCGAAGTCGCAGCCTTCATCGGCCTGCAGCACGTGCTCGATGTAGAGCTGACGGTAGCCGCCGCTGGAGGCAATACGGCGCGACGCCTCGGTGGGATCGCTGGCGGCCAGGCGCCGCTCGAGTTCGGCCTCGTCGACGTCCAGATGCAGGCGCCCGTCGTAGGCGTCAAGCTCGATCCAGTCACCGTTCTCTACCGCCGCCAGGGGACCGCCGGCCGCCGCCTCCGGGGCCACATGCAGCACCACGGTGCCATAGGCGGTACCACTCATGCGAGCGTCCGAGATGCGCACCATGTCGGTCACGCCCTGGGCCAGCAGCTTCGCCGGCAGGCCCATGTTGCCCACCTCGGCCATGCCGTGGTAGCCCTTGGGACCGCAGTGTTTCATCACCAGCACGCTGCCGGCGTCGACCTCGAGGTCCGGGTCATTGATCCGCGCCTTGTAGTCGTCGAAGTTCTCG
>DJIP01000208.1:12158-21435 GCA_002433675.1 Halomonas halophila | reverse complement strand
CTGGGGCTGATCCCTCAGATCGTGATCGGTATCCTCTGTGGTATCGCCGTCGCCACCCTTTACCCCGAGCTCGCCACCTCGGTATCGCTACTCGGCCAAGTATTTATTTCGGCCTTGAAGGCGGTCGCCCCGGTACTGGTCTTCGTGCTGGTAATGGCGGCCATCGCCAGCCATCAGCACGGCCAGCCGACCCAGATCCACAGCGTGCTGGTGCTGTATCTGATCGGCACCCTGGTGGCGGCGCTGGTGGCGGTAGTGGCCAGCTTCGCCTTCCCCACCGAACTGACCCTGAATACCGCTCAGGCCAGCGGCAATCCGCCAGGCGACGTGGTAGAGATCCTGCGCAACCTGCTGCTGAGCGCCGTGGCCAATCCGGTCAGCGCACTGATGAACGCCAACTTCATTGCCATTCTGGTGTGGGCGGTCGGTCTCGGCCTGGTGCTGCGCAGCGCCAGTGCCGCGACCAAGGGCATGATCGAGGACCTGTCCCAGGCGGTATCGACCCTGGTGCGCTGGGTCATTCGTCTGGCACCGCTGGGCATCTTCGGGCTGGTCGCCGGTACCCTGGCCGAAGCCGGTATCGGTGCGCTGCTGGAGTACGCCCAACTGCTGTCGGTGATCGTCGGCTGCATGCTGTTCGTCGCCCTGGTGACCAATCCGCTGATCGTCTTTCTGGCCACTCGCCAGAACCCCTATCCGCTGGTCTTCAGCTGCCTGCGCGGTAGCGCCATCACCGCCTTCTTCACCCGCTCAAGCGCAGCCAACATTCCGGTCAACCTGGAGCTGTGCAAGCGTCTGAAGCTGGACGAGGACACCTACTCCATCTCGATTCCGCTCGGCGCCACCATCAATATGTCCGGTGCCGCCATCACCATCAGCGTGATGACGCTGGCCACCGCCCATACCCTGGGCATCAGCGTGGACTTCGTCACCGCCCTGCTACTTTGCGTGGTCTCGGCCCTGGCCGCCTGCGGCGTCTCCGGTGTGGCCGGTGGCTCGCTGCTGCTGATTCCCATGGCCGCCAGCCTGTTCGGCATCTCCGCCGACGTGGCAATGCAGGTGGTCGCCATCGGCTTCGTCATCAGCGTGGTCCAGGACTCCACCGAGACCGCCCTCAACTCGTCCACCGACGTACTGTTCACCGCCGCCGCCAGTCGCAGGGGCGAACTGAGCGACTGACGCCCAGAGGCGCTGCCATTCCTTCTCATCTCCTGACTTGGCAGCTCCACTGAAACGACAGCGAGCCCCCACTACCTCACGGTAATGGGGGCTCGCTTTCCTGTGCCCTTGCTGCCTTGTTCGAGGGAGTGACGACGGGGGGTCAGCCGGCGATGACCTGAGGATGATACTGCGAGGCGATCGTCACCAGACGCTGCATGGTCTCGCCACTCGGTGGCTCCACCCCAGACAACGGGTAGCGTTCGCCCAGCTCCTGCCACTTGTACTCGCCAAGTGCGTGATAGGGCAGAAGCTCGATACGCTCTACGTTGTCCATGGTCTCGATGAACTCCCCCAGCAGGTGCATGGATGCCTCGCTGTCGGTAAAACCCGGCACGATCACCTGACGAATCCAGGTGGGCTTGCCGATCGCCGCCAGGTGACGGGCAAAGGCCAGGGGGCGGCGTCGAGGGATGCCAGTAAGCTCGCGGTGCACGCCTTCGTCGAGATGCTTGAGATCCAGCAGCACCAGGTCGGTGGCGGCAAGCAGCTGGTCGAGGACCTCGTCGTAGTGACAGACGTAGCCGTTGGTGTCGAGGCAGGTGTGCATGCCCTCGGCCTTCGCCGCCTGAAACAGGTCGCGGACAAATGCCGGTTGCAGCAACGCCTCGCCACCGGTGCAGGTGATACCGCCCCCCGACGCCCGCATAAACGGCAGATAGCTCCTGGCTTCGGTGAGGATCTCGTCCACCGCCACCTCGCGCCCGCCCTGGCGATCCCAGCTGTCACGGTTGTGGCAGTACTGACAGCGCATCACACAGCCTTGCAGAAACACCAGAAAGCGAATGCCGGGACCATCCACCGCACCGCAGCTCTCCAGGTGGTGGAGACGACCTGTGCTCGACGACATCGGGACTCCTCATCAAAAGGGGCTCCGGGAGAGACCCGGAGCCCGGAAGGGGACCACTGCCGCGGCCCCGGGCGAGACGACAGTCGGCTCAGAGCGTTTCGGTGAAGGTCCGCGAGATCACGTCACGCTGCTGTTCTGCGGTCAAGGAGTTGAAGCGCACCGCATAGCCGGACACGCGGATGGTCAGCTGGGGATACTTGTCCGGATTGACCACGGCGTCCTCGAGCATCTCGCGGTTGAGCACGTTGACGTTCAAGTGCTGGCCGCCTTCCTGACGCTCACTGTGGTGGAAGTAGCCATCAAGCAGGCCGGACAGGTTGCTGCGCTGGGCGCCCTCGTCCTTGCCCAGCGCCCTGGGCACGATCGAGAAGGTATAGGAGATCCCGTCCTTGGCGTGGGCGTAGGGCAGCTTGCCCACCGACGTCAACGACGCCACCGCGCCCTTGGTGTCACGCCCGTGCATGGGGTTGGCACCCGGTGCGAAGGGCTCGCCGGCGCGACGACCGTCCGGCGTGGTGCCGGTCTTCTTGCCGTAGACCACGTTGGAGGTGATGGTCAGCACCGACTGGGTCGGCTCGGCGCCGCGGTAGGTGTTGAGCTTGCGAATCTTGTTCATGAAGGTCTCGACCAGCTCGCAGGCGATATCGTCGACACACGGATCGTTATTGCCGAAGCAGGGGTAGTCACCCTCGATCTCGAAGTCCACCGCCACGCCGTCGGCGTCACGTACCGGGCGTACCTTGGCGTACTTGATCGCCGACAGCGAGTCCGCCGCCACCGACAGCCCGGCGATGCCGCAGGCCATGGTGCGCTTGACGTCGAGGTCATGCAGCGCCATCAGCGCCGCCTCGTAGCTGTACTTGTCGTGCATATAGTGGATGGCATTGAGGGCGGTCACGTACTGGCGTGCCAGCCAGTCCATCAGGCCATCCATGCGCGCCCATACCTCGTCGAAGTCGAGCACCTCGGTGGCAATCGGCTCGTTTCTGGGGCCCACCTGGATCTTCAGCTTCTCGTCGACGCCGCCGTTGATCGTGTAGAGCAGGGTCTTGGCCAGGTTGGCCCGGGCGCCGAAGAACTGCATCTGCTTGCCGATTACCATGGGAGAGACACAGCAGGCGATGGCGTAGTCGTCGGAGGCGAAGTCCACGCGCATCAGGTCATCGTTCTCATACTGGATCGACGAGGTATCGATGGACACCTTGGCGCAGTAGCGCTTAAACCCATCGGGCAGCTGTTCTGACCACAGCACCGTAAGGTTCGGCTCCGGGCTCGGGCCCATGGTGTAGAGGCTGTTGAGGAAGCGGAAGCTGGTACGGGTGACCAGGGTGCGTCCATCCAGCGCCATCCCGCCCAGGCACTCGGTGGCCCAGATCGGGTCGCCGGAGAACAGCTCGTCGTACTCTGGGGTACGCAGGAAGCGCACCATGCGCAGCTTCATGATGAAGTGATCGACCAGCTCCTGGGCGCGGGCTTCGTCGATCACGCCCTGGCGCAGGTCACGCTCCAGGTAAATATCGAGGAAGCTGGAAGTACGTCCCAGTGACATGGCGGCGCCGTTTTGCGACTTCACCGCGGCGAGATAGCCGAAGTAGGTCCACTGGATGGCCTCCTGGGCGGTGGCAGCCGGTACCGAGACGTCGAAGCCGTACTTGGCGGCCATTTCCTTGAGCTGGCCCAGTGCACGGTGCTGCTCGGCGACTTCCTCACGCAGCTGGATCACCGCTTCCAGGTCCTCGCCCTGCTCGAAGCGCTGCTGCAGCGAGGCAAACTGCGCCTGCTTGTCGCGCATCAGGAAGTCGACGCCGTAGAGAGCCACCCGGCGGTAATCGCCGATGATGCGTCCGCGACCGTAAGCATCCGGCAGCCCGGTCAGCACCCCTGACTTGCGGCACTTGAGGATGTCCGGCGTGTAGACATCGAACACACCCTGATTGTGGGTCTTGCGAAATTCGCTGAAGACCTTCTTGACCTGGGGATCGAGTTCACGGCCATAAGCCTGGCACGAACTCTCCACCATCTTGATACCGCCGTTGGGCATGATCGCCCGCTTCAACGGCGCCTCGGTCTGCAGCCCGACGATGGTCTCGAGACTCCGGTCGATATAGCCGGCGTCGTGCGCGGTGATGGTAGAGACCAGGGAGGTGTCGAAGTCGAGAGGCGCATGGCTGGCGTTTTCCTGCTTGACGCCTTGCATCACGGTGTCCCAGAGCTCGCGAGTGCTGGCCGCCGGTTCACTGACCAGGAAACCCTCATCACCCTCGTAGGGGGTCACGTTGGCCAGCAGAAAGTCCCGTACGTCGACGTCCTGCTTCCAATCGCCGCCGGCAAATCCTTCCCACGCTTGCGCGAATTGCTCTTTCATTGACTTGCACCTCAACAGAGTAAATGACAACGCTAGTCCTGTATGCTGAGTGACGGCCATCCCTCGAAGATGGCAGCCGGCCCGCCTGTTCGGTGGCAGCAGCGGTCGCCGCATCGGAGACGGCGTGTCTGCTGCTCGCTTCTCGTTCGGCGAAAAAGCACCTGCCCTCGAGAGCACAATTCGACCTTAGCAGTAGTCCCGTTGCCCCAACTTGACCCGCATCATGGCTCTCCAGAACGTCGGCGCCGCGATGGCGAAGCTGCCCAGAAACCTGCACCGGGCCAATTTCGCGCGGCGAGGACGGCCGCCTGCGCTATGCTGACAAGGGCATACGTAGGCCTGAGCCCTGTCCCACCGCCGGATGCCCGTGATGAACAGCTTTCCCACGCTACTGGAGTACGGTCTGCCAGGTTTCGCCGTGGTGCTGCTGATCCTTGGCTACCACCTGCTCAACAAGACCCACACCCTGTTGCTCAACGAGCGCTCCGGCGAGACCCATGAGGGCACCGAGCTGCGCATTCGCTATCTACAAGAGATCTCCAAGAACACCAGGCTGTTCATGGCGCTGAGCCTGTTGTTCTTCGTCGGTGGGCTGGCCATGGCGATGATGAAACCCTCGAGCCAGGTCAATCTGTCCATCGCCCCGCCCGAGGGCGTACTGCCGGTCATCCGCCTGCAGGAGCGGGACATGCCGCTGGATGGCCGGGGCACGGTCGTGCTGAAGGTCCAGGACGACAATGTGCTGCGCATCTTGAACAACGATCTGCACGGCCGCCTGATCGCCATCGAGCAGGAGCGCGACGCCTTGAAGAGCCAACTGGCCGACGTCATCGCCGCAGCGGAGCGAGATTCTCCGCAGGTAGGCTTCTAATGAAGAGCAAGCAGCGCGCTTCGGCGTCACGACCGATGTCGCCCGACCTCGCGGCAGCTATGAAGGAACCTCGACAGCGCTATCCAGCGACTTTCGTGAAAGCCCTGCTGGTCGTGCTGCTGAGCGTCGGGTTGGCGTGGCCGGTGGTTGCCCAGCAGGCCCCGCTGACCAGGGCCAAGGCGTTATTGCAGCAGGGTGACAACCAGGCCGCCCTGCGCGAACTACGTCCTCTGCTCGAAAGTCCTGATCCGCTGGCTCGGATGGAAGGCTTGAACGCCCAGGGCTGGATTCTCTATCGGGAAGGTCGCCACGCCGACGCCTCGGCGCTGTTCGAGCAGGCGCTCAGGGCGAGTCAAGGTCATGACGGCTTGCGGGAGGTGCGCCTGAAGACCCTCAACAACGCTGGCATCAACGCCTTTTCCGCCGGTGAGCTCGACAAGGCCCGAAGCTACTTCGAGGCCGCACTGGCCCTCGGTAGCGACGTGGCCCCGCGCTACCTGACCATCATCACCCGCCAGGCCCCCATGCAGTCGGCCCAGCAGCAGGTCAGCGCGGGACGTGAAAAGCGCATCGAGCGCAACTTCGAGGGCGCGGTAGCCGACTACACCCGGGCGCTTGCGATCGATCCGAACAACAACGACGCCCTCTCCTATCGTGGCTACGCCTACTACCGGCTCGGCCAGTACGACAATGCCCGAGCCGACATCGAGGCGGCCCTGGCGAGCTCTCCCCAGCGGCTGGACGCACTGATCAACCTGCTCAAGGTGAGCTGCGCCAGCGGCGATGACCTCGATGCGGTGCTTAAGCGCCGGGGGCACGCCATCCAGCGCCAGCGCGAGGCCATGCTCGACGACAGGGAGCTGCAGCGCCAGTGCCCTGACCTCTTCGCCAGCCTGAAACGCTGAACCACCGCCATCGGCGTGGCGAAGACGCCCCCGCCCTTTCCCCCTGAACGCAACGACGCCACCCGAAGGTGGCGTCGCTGTTGGCAGGCAGTGGCTACCCGCCGGGCAGGCGCCGTCAACACAAGGGCGTTGAGGCGCTTGACGCTTGTCAGGCGCTCAGCAAGGCATTGAGACGCTTGACGTAGGCGGCCGGATCGTCGAGATGGCCGCCCTCGGCGATGATCGCCTGATCGAGCAGAATCCGCGCCAGATCACCGAAGCCGTCACCGTCGGCCCCTTCCAGACGAGCGACCAGAGCATGGTCCGGGTTGAGCTCGAGGATCGGCTTGACTTCGGGCAGGCTCTGGCCCGCGGCCTCCATGATACGGCGCATCTGGAAGCCCATCTCGTGCTCGGGCAGCACCACGCAGGCCGGTGAATCGGTCAGGCGGTGGGTGATCTTGACCTCCTGAACCTCCTCGCCGAGCGCCTCCTTGACTCGCTTGACCAGATCTTCCTTGGACTTGGCGGTCTCCTCCTGGGCCTTCTTCTCGTCCTCGTCCTCGACATCGCCCAGGTCCAGATCGCCCTTGGCAACATCGGCAAACTTCTTGCCGTCGAACTCGGTGAGATGGCTCATCAGCCACTCGTCGATGCGATCGTGGAGCAACAGCACCTCGATACCCTTCTTGCGGAAGATCTCCAGGTGGGGGCTGTTTTTGGTGGCATTGAAGCCATCGGCGACGATGTAGTAGATCTTGTCCTGACCTTCCTTCATCCGCTCCACGTAGTCAGCCAGGGACTGATCCTGGGTGGCGCTGTCGGTGTGGGTGGAAGAGAAGCGCAGCAGGCCGCTGATCTTGTCGCGGTTGGCGTAGTCCTCCGCCGGGCCTTCCTTCAGTACCGAACCAAAGGTGTTCCAGAACGTCTGGTACGCCTCCTTGTCCTTGGCCAGCTTCTTGAGCATGTCCAGGGCACGCTTGGTCAGAGCGGACTTGATCTTCTCGACCTTCGGGTCCTGTTGCAGCAGTTCACGGGACACGTTCAGCGACAGATCGCGGGTGTCCAGCACGCCCTTGATGAAGCGCAGATACAGCGGCAGGAACTGCTCGGCGTCGTCCATGATGAACACGCGCTGGACATACAGCTTGACCCCACGGGCGCCGTCACGCTCGTACAGGTCGAAGGGGGCGCGACCCGGCACGTACAGCAGGCTGGTGTATTCCAGGTTGCCCTCGACCTTGTTGTGGCTCCAGGTCAGGGGGTCGGAGAAGTCGTGGGCCACGTGCTTGTAGAAGGCCTTGTACTCGTCCTCGGAGACCTCGCTCTTGGGCCGCACCCACAGCGCGGTCGCCTCGTTGACGGTCTCCCAGGTGGTGACCTCGCTACCGTCGACCTCGTTGCCATCGTCGTCGGTGGCCTTTTCGGTCCGAGGCATCTTCACCGGCACTTCGATATGGTCGGAGTACTTGCGCACCAGGCTCTGCAGGCGATAGTCGTCAGCGAACTCCTTGGCGTCCTCCTTGAGGTGGAGGATGATCTCGGTGCCGTGCTTCTCGCGCTCGATCTCGGCGACCACAAACTCGCCCTCGCCTTTCGAGCGCCACTCGACGCCTGCATCGGCGGCGTCGCCGGCCTTGCGGGTACGCACGGTGATCTCGTCGGCGACGATAAAGCCAGAATAGAAGCCGACCCCGAACTGGCCGATCAGCCGGGCGTCCTTCTGCTGCTCGCCGGAGAGCTGCTTGAGAAACTCGGCGGTGCCACTCTTGGCGATGGTGCCCAGGTTGGCGATCACGTCCTCGCGGTTCATGCCGATACCGTTGTCACGAAGGGTGACAGTGCCGGCCTCGCTGTCGTGCTCGATCTCGACGCGCAGCTCGCTGTCGCCCTCGTAGAGCGCATCATTGTCCAGCGCCTGATAACGCAGCTTGTCGCAGGCGTCGGCAGCGTTGGAGATCAGCTCCCGAAGAAAGATCTCGCGGTTGGAGTACAGCGAGTGGATCATCAGGTTGAGAAGCTGCTTGACCTCGGTCTGAAAGCCCAGGGTTTCTTCGTGAGTAGCGGTGGTCATGGTGGATCGAACCCCTTTCGACATGGCGATTTCCGGGCCAGCGATGGGTCGCTGGCGGTCCAGAGTGCACGGCTCGCGCCGCACGTCATTCAAGATGACAATCGATATGGGGTCCGCGCTGCGCTTTTCAAGGCTGGCGCCTTCAGGTCAAGGCTGGCACCTTCAGGTCACGGCTCGAGCCAGCAGGTCGACGCTTCTGGACCCAGGCCGGCGCCCTTGGCCGTAGTCACCAGACGACCGGCTGCCCGGGCTGGCTCTCTCACGCCGATGCCCCCAGCACATAGGTCAAGCGTGCCCGGGCGACCGGCGCGTCTTCGTCGTCCTGCCACGCCCACGCCTCGACATTGGCCATGCGCCGCCCTTCGCGCACCAGACGGCAGCGCGCGAAGGTTGGCTTCACCCCGGCCGAACTGAGGTAGTCCACGGTGACATTAACCAGCCTCGGCAGGCGCGGCTCACGGGTCTGTGCCAGAGTATCCAGTGCTGCAGCCGTCTCCAGAAAGGCCGACACCACACCACCGTGCAACGCCGGCAGCATTGGATTGCCCACGTTGCGCTGGCGCGTTTCCAGCTCAAAGCGCCTGCCGCGATCATCGCTGTCCACCGTCACCCCGATGAAGTCGGCGTAAGGCACCTCACCAAGCCAGGCGTTGATATCACCGCTGGCACGACCACGCTCCAGCAAGCCGATGTCACACCCGTATGGGGCCGCCGTCATCGCGCCACTGTCGGCACCGCCAATATTGGCCTTGTCTTCGATACGGGGATCGCCCTCGTCCTCCACAAGACCGGCGAACATCGCCTCGGCAAAGCCTGCTGGCGTGTTGCGTGCCCCCAGCCGGGCGAAATGCCCGCGGGCACAGGCCACCACCTGCCCTTCGTGCTGCCAGGCCCGCGCCTCGGTGAACACCACCGAGTCGGTGATGGCTTCTGCTTCAGCACGTACCCACAGCGACGCCCCCTGACAGGCGGGACGACGATGGCTGATATGCAGATCCAGGGTGGGACAGACCTC
>DJIP01000208.1:0-11764 GCA_002433675.1 Halomonas halophila | reverse complement strand
TGCACCAGGCTTCTCGAGCGATCACCGCACAACTCGGCGCCCCCGGGCAGATATAATGTGACGCCGCTGGCATCCACCGCCACGACGCGCATGCCCAGCGCCTGAGTATGCGGAATGACATCGACAAAGCGCTGAAGCGCCTGCCGCCAGAGCGACACGGAGGGTGGCGTCAGGGTGCTGCGTGAGGAAGACATGAGCAGGCTCGAATTCAAACGTTTGACTGACAATCTAGACGCAGCCGGTCACCGTCACAATACGCCCTTGGTCCGCATCTTCCTCGTTTACCCGCCAAAAGCTCGCCAAGCGTTAGCGGCAGCAATGTATCCTGCAGCAAGACCAGAAAGCTCGAATCAGCACATTACGAGCCAGTACATCAAGAGCAAGGCACACTAGATGTCGTTGATATCCCGCTCCTGCCGCGGGGCATCGTCCTCACCAATACCCCGCCAGGCACGATAGTCCGACAGACTATTGTCCACCTTGGTCAGCAACCAGCCGACGATGACCACATCGTCGAGAAGGCCGAACAGCAACAGCACATCGGGAATCAGGTCCAGCGGTGACACCAGATAGGCAAAGGCCACCGCCATCCAGCCGAAAGCCGCCCAGGGCACCGGGCGATAGCGACCGCTGAGCACATCCTGCAGCATCGGGATAAACAGCTTGAGCGCCCGCATTATATGCTTGAACGCTCGCGTGCGTTGGGTAAACCGGCCAATAACGGGGATTCGATCAAACAGGGCCATGGATAGTCTCCTCGACTCAATTCCGTACCAACGATTGCCGATGGTATTCATCGGGTGTCAACGGCTATCTTCATGGCGTCGACGTCGTCTTCTCGCAACATGGGGGCGAAGCTGACCGGGGTCAAGTCTCGCGACCTGGCCGGGTAACTGTTCAAGCCCCGCCGGTTCGGTCACCATGTAGCTTCGATCCAACATCGTCTCGCCGCCTGCGGCACAATAAGGCAGTAATGTCTTCATCTTCTTAGACCAGGAGGGTCTCCATGCCATTCGCCTTGTTTCGTCGCCTCGTGCCTCTGGTGGCAGCCACGGCACTGTGCATGCCATTGACGGCAACCGCCCAGGGCAGTGACGGCGCCATACGCAGCGCCCTGGAAGCCGCCCGTAGCGGCAACTTCCACAACATCAACGACGCCGCCATTCGCGGCCACGAACTGGCCGGCTATGTGGCGTACTATCGTCTGCGCGATCGCCTGCCCAACGCCAGCCCCCAGGAAGTTCTCAGCTACATCTCGGCCAACGCCGATGCGCCGCTGGGTGACTGGATGCGTGAGCAGGCCATCCTGCGCTACGGCAAGGCCGGGCGCTACGGCGACCTGCTGGCGGTCGCCGGCGGCGTCCCCGAGACCTCCGCCGAACAGTGCTATTACTACACCGCGCAACTGGGTCAGAGCCCCTCCGTCGCCGCCCAGGGCGGCCGCGAACTATGGCTGGTGGGTCGCTCCCAGCCGGACGCCTGCGACTCGCTGTTCTCCACCCTGCGCGCCCGCGGCGAAATCGGTGGCACGGAAATCTTCGAGCGCATGATGCTGGCCTGGGAAAACGGCGAGGACGGACTGGTCAGCTATCTGGGCCGTCAATTGGGTCCCGCCTGGAGCTCCGCTGCAGCAGCGCAGCAAAGCGTGGCCGCCAACCCCTCGCGACTGGCAAGCGTTGCGCGCTGCATCGGCCCCGACTGCGCTGGCACCGCTTCCTTCGTGCGGGCCGCCGTCATCGCCACAGCAGAGTCATCCCCTGCAGCGGCGCTGTCTGCCTGGCAGCAGGTCTCCGCCAATGTCAGCCTGCCGGCCCAATCACGCCAGGCGCTGGAGCGCGAGATCATCTACTACGCCCTGCGCCGCGACCAGCGCAACCTGCTCGGCTGGATCGACAGCGCCCTGGCCGGCCAGCAGGATCCGGAGGTGTTCGAACTGCGCGCACGCCTGGCCATCCGTGATCGCGACTGGGCCGCCGTCGAGCGGACCGTCGGCATCATGCCTGCCGAGACCCAGGCCAAGGCACGCTGGCAATACTGGCTGGGCCGCGCACTGGCCCTGCGTGGGCAACAGGCAGGCGCGCAGGCCGCCTACGCCCGGGCAGCGGGCCAACGCGACTTCTTCGGCTTTGTTGCCGCCGACCGCCTCGGCCAGCCCTACGATCTCAATATGGAAGACACGCGTTTCAGCGAGGCCGAGCGCGCTCAGGTCGCCGACTGGCCGGCGGTACGTCGCACCGAGGCGCTGCTGCGCGTCGGCCAGGAGGGGCTTGCCAACCTCGAGTGGAATCATGCGGTACGCAGCGCAGGCCCCACCGACGCCCGGCGCCTGGCGGACTACGCGGCAGGCCGCGGCTGGCATGTGCGCCTGGTGCAGACGACCATCGTCGGCAAGATGCTCGACGCCCTGCCCTGGCGCTTTCCCGAAGCCTATCGGGAGGACTTCCGCCGCTGGGGCCAGGCCAACAACGTCGACCCCTACCTGCTGATGGGGATCGCCCGCCGCGAGAGCGCCTACAACCCCGAGGCCCTGTCACCCGCCGGGGCCAGGGGGCTGATGCAGTTGATGCCGGGTACCGCCGCGCTGGTGGGACGCCAGGTAGGCATCGGTGACCCTGGTCCCTACGGCGTACTCGACCCGGCCACCAACATTCGCCTTGGCAGCACCTATATCCGTGACATGATCGCGCGCTACGGCGGTAACCGTATCGCCGCTGCGGCGGCCTACAACGCCGGCCCCCATCGGGTCGACACCTGGCTTGCCCGCGCGCCGGGCGAGTTCGACCTGTTCGTCGAGGAGATTCCCTTCAAGGAGACCCGCCGCTACGTCCGTGCCGTGCTCGAGTACCGGGTGGTGTTCGAGAGCCTGGCCCAAGGCTCGACCCAGGGCGTTCAGGTACTGACCGCCGCCGAGAAGAGCGCGCGCTACGACGGTTCCATGGTGCGTCGATGAGGTGACGCGGGCGCTTTCGTCGCCTCGGAAAGCAAGAACCCCCGACCAGTGGTCGGGGGTTCTTGCTGTCGGACGCCAGGCTTTTGCGGTAGCTACCCCGGCTTGTGTCTCGAGCTATCGGCCTGCCCGCAAAGCGAGCCGGTTCAGGACGGCGCTCGCGTCAGTGCCAGCTTGACGCCGAAGGCCACCAGCACACCGCCGGTCAAGCCGTTGAGCACCCGCGAGAACGCCGGCCGGGCAAGCCAGTGGCTGGCGCTGCCCACCAGTACCGCGACCAGGATCTGCCACAGGTTGGCGATCACGAAGTGGATGCCGGCGAGCCACAGGGACTTCAGCAAGGCAGGATCCGTGGGGGCGATGAACTGGGGCAGAAAGGCCATGTAGAACACCACCGTCTTGGGATTGAGCACATTGGACAGCAGTCCCTCGCGCAGCGGCCGCCACGCCGACACACGCTGGCGGCGGGCGCCACTCGCCGCCGACACCGCGAGCCCCTTGCCGGCCCAGGCCTGACGCAGACTGGAGACTCCCAGCCAGGCAAGGTAGCAGGCCCCGATCAGCTTCAACGCCGAAAATGCCCAGGCCGACTGCAGCAGGATCAGCGATACCCCCAGGGCGGAGATGGTGGCGTGGACAAACAGTCCCGAACAGATCGCCAGGCTGGTCAGCACACCGTCGCGCAGACCGCCCCGAGCGGTATTGCGAATCACCAGCAGGGTGTCGACCCCGGGGGTGACGCTCAACAGCGTGATCGCCACCACGAAGCCCAGCAGCTGGGCATCGATCCAGGCCTCCATCAGCGCACGGACTCGAGGCTATCGGAGTGTTTCAGCGAGATCTGGTCGTTGAGTGTCCAGAAGTCGTACAGGATGCCGATCAAGAACAGACCACCGGTGAGCAGGTAGATGATGCCGGTCACCCATTTGCCCATGTAGAAACGGTGCAGGCCGAATACCCCCAGGAAGGTCAGCAGCACCCAGGCCAGGGTGTAGTTGGTAGGACCACCGCGGAATCGCAGGTCGGCCTCGCGATCCATGCTCGGGATCAAGAACAGGTCGATGATCCAACCGATGAAGAACAGTCCGAGGGTCAGAAACCAGATGGTCCCGGTCACCGGCTTGCCGTAATAGAACCGGTGGGCGCCGAGGAAACCGAACAGCCACAACAGGTAGCCCACCACCTTGGAGTGGGTATCGTCGCTATGGATCACGGGGGCAGTCATGTGAATTCCTTGTGTCATCTTTTCCGTTAAGAGGCAGCAACGGGCGTCCGGCTGGACGCTGCTGGCCTTTCGATCTACAGTAACTTGGCGAGTCGAGGTAAGCCATTCTCGCCTGCCTGGGGTGGTCGACACCAGTGGTGTCGTTTCCCGGGTGATCGGAATTGCGAACTCGACCGCAGCGTAGGACAGCAAGTAGAAACGTCAGCAGTGGTAGTTCGATCGCTCTATTGTCGAAACACGCAATGCGCCCTTCTTTCTTGTCATGCCCACGCAACAGGGTTCAGACCACACGACGGGAGAAAAGCTCCCCGGGTGACTGAGCCTGCACCATCATTTAGCGAGTTAAGGAAATCGACAATGGCAACTGGCACTGTCAAGTGGTTCAACGATACCAAGGGCTACGGCTTCATCTCTCCGGACGACGGCGGAGACGACCTGTTCGCTCACTTCTCCGAGATTCAGGCTGAAGGCTTCAAGTCCCTGCAGGACGGCCAGAAGGTCTCCTTCGAGGTGACTCAGGGCAAGAAAGGCCTTCAGGCCTCCAACATCAAGGTCGCCGACTGAGCCTAGCGCCTGTCTGACCTTGCCACGGGGAGATCGCATGAAACGTGATCTAGCCACCCGTGAAGCAACAACGCTTGAACAGGATTGCCGCAAGTGATGGACGATCCTCACCCAAGCGACAAGAAGGCCCACCGTACGGTGGGCCTTTCTTGTTGGCCGACAGGGTCGGCTGGGGTGGGCCGGGAGGGATGCCATGAGAGCTTGCCGACGGGCAAGCCTTGCGGCTATGACGAAGACGCGCAGATGTGACGCCCGGCCAATAGACGCTCAGGGCGCGTTGTCGGTACGGGTCTCGACATCGCCTTCGGCGTTGACGTCAGCATCGAAGGACGCGTCAGCGTCGGCGGGCACCTCCTCGGGGGCCCGACGCTCGGCCTGCTCGAAGGTCTCGTCGATCTTGCGCTTCGCTTCCTCGAACCGACGTTCGGTTTCCTGAAGAATGGCGTCGACCTCCTCGCTCGATCCCTCGAGTTGCACCGGTTCCTCGACAGGGTCCGGCACCGAGGGCGATGAGGCTTCTTGGCCGCCTGCGTCGCTCTGCTGCCCTTCGCCATCCAGTGTGCCTTGGGTAGCGCTCGTCGCCTCGGCCTGCTTATAGGTCTCGTCGATCTTGCGTTGCGCTTCCTCGAAGCGCCGCTCGGTCTCCTCGAGGATGGCATCGACATCCGACTCGGTGCTTTCCCCCGGTAGCGCCTGGCCCTGCTCCAGGGTGTCGGTGGCGCTGCTGCCGAGGTCTACGTTGGCTCCGTCGGCGCCACTATTGCTCTCCGCGCCGTCGGCCCCGGTCGACGCCGCTTCACCCGATGACTCGGATTGGGCTGCGGACATCCCGCTCTCGGAAGCGGATGGCTCGTTCTGAGTCGCTGACGGCTCTTGCTGAGTAGCTGAAGGCTCTTGCTGAGTAGCTGAAGGCTCCTCGTCAGTAACTGACGGCTCTTCCTGAGCAGCGGTCGGCTCTTGCTCAGCAGCTGAAGGCTCTTGCTCAGCAGCGGAAGGCTCACTCTGAGACGCCGGGGGCTCCTCTCCATCACACCCAACCAGCCAAAGCGGCACGCTAAGTGCCACCAGGGCCGCCGCCATTCGCGGGGTCATTGCCATCGTCTTCTCTCCGTAAAGCCTTTGTCCATACGCCCAATCTCCATGATTGACCGTGCGCTATTGCACCAAAGCCACCCTGGCCACGCAACTCGCCTCGGCGCCTCAGCACGTCGCAATCTCGCCTGTCGGGCAGCGTCCGTGGCGGCTCTCGCCCTGGTCATTCCCCCCGGGGCGAGGCCATGCGGCAGCTGTCAGGCATGGTCAGACGAAGTGCCAGCGGCATGACTCGGGCCTCGAACGCGCGCTGATAGCAGGCTTCGCCGTCCAGCGTCAGCGGCAGTCGCGCCTCGCCATCGGCTTCAAACCGCAACCAGGCGCTGCGAAAGGCGTCGACGTACTGCCCATGGTAGGGCCTGGCTCGCAATTCCTGCATCATCGCCCGTAGCTGGCGCAGCGAGCGGAAGTCACGCACCAGCAGCACGTCGAACAGGCCGTCATCCAGTCGCGCCGCCGGCGTCAACTGCTGACCACCACCGGCCTGGATGCCATTGCCGATGCCCAGCAGAAAGATGCCCGCTCGGCTCTCGCCGCCGTCCCAGGCCAGGTGGCCCTGATAGAGCTGATAACGCCAGGCCTTGAAGGCACCGAACACCGAGTAGGCGCCCCCGCCCATCAAGCGCTTTAGCGGCTTCGGCGTCGATGTGGTGATCTCGGCACCGAAACCACCGGTGGCCATATTGATGAAATAGCGATCGTTCATCCTTGGCACATCCACCCAGCGGCTGGGCAGACGACAGGCGGCGTCCAGCGACGCTGCCTGGCCGAGCGGCAGGCCCAGGGACTTGGCCAGATCATTGGCGCTGCCCAACGGCATGATGGCGAGTTCGGGGCGCTCTTCGCGCGGCAACTGCATCAGCCCGTTGACCACCTCATGCACGGTACCGTCACCACCGCCGGCGATGACTCGCTTGACCCGATCGCGCCCGGCCTGGGTGGCCTGGCGTTCGCCGTCGCCCTTTTCCCAGGTGACACGCACGTCCACATCGAGGCCGCCTCGCCGACAGGCGAAGACAGCGCTTCGCACTTCCGGCAATTGCGCCGATTGTCCGTTGAGGATCAGCCGATTGGTGCCCGGCGGCTGGGTCATCCTGACGCTTCCTTTTTCACATGAGGTTCATGAAACTCGCACATCCTCCCTGTGCGGCGCCTATTTCATCACATCCTTCTCCCGGCATGGAGGCCCGCAGGGGCAATCCGACACCTGCCGGCCCCCGGCCACGTCCTGCTGCCGACGCCGCACCTATGCTGTTGCGGGACGGGCACAATCGCAGTCATTGCGCTGACTTGACCCGTATTTCCCTTACAATTGATCAAGACACGCCCCCATTTCGACCGAGTCCCTGCATGATTGAACCAATTTTTGTGCTGACCGCCTTTATTTCAGGCCTGGCCGCCATGGCCCTCAGACTACCACCCTTGGTAGGTTTTCTCGCCGGTGGCTTCATCCTCAATGCACTCGGCTACGACGAAACGCCTGTCCTGACGCTGATCGCCCACCTTGGCGTCACCCTGATGCTGTTTACCATCGGCCTCAAGCTCAACGTCAAGACCCTGCTGCGTCCGGACGTCTGGGGAGGTGCCAGCCTGCATATGTTGGCAAGCGTCGCGCTGTTCGTAGGTATTCTGGCTGTCCTGAAGGCGATCGTCACCCTCGGCTGGCTGGCTTCACCCAACGGTCTGCTGGCAGGACTCGATCTGACGACGCTGCTGGTGCTGGCGTTCGCCCTGTCGTTCTCCAGCACCGTCTTCGTGGTCAAGGTGCTTGAAAAGCGCAGCGAGACCCATGCGGCCTACGGACGCCTGGCGATCGGCATCCTGATCATGCAGGACCTGTTCGCGGTGATCTTTCTCACCGCCTCCACCGGCAAGTTGCCTAGCCCCTGGGCCCTGGGCCTGTTCGCGCTGCTGCCGCTGGCGCCGCTGCTGCGACGACTGCTCGATCGCATGGGCCACGGCGAGATGCAGATGCTGTGTGGCGTGGTGATGGCGCTGGTGCTGGGCTACGGCCTGTTCGAGGCAGTCGGCGTCAAGGGGGATCTGGGTGCGCTGATCATCGGCATGCTGCTGGCGCCCCACCCTGCCGCCCAGACGCTGTCCCGCTCGATGTTCAACATCAAGGAACTGCTGCTGGTCGGCTTCTTCCTGAGCATCGGCCTTACCGCTCTGCCCAGCTGGTCGCTGTTCGGCGTAGCCCTGCTGCTGGTGGCGCTGCTGCCACTGAAGAGCCTCCTCTATCAGTTCATATTGATGCGTTTTGGCATGCGTCACCGGACCTCGGTGCTGGCCACCCTGAGCCTGAGCAACTACTCCGAGTTCGGACTGATCGTCGGTGCCATCGCGGTATCCAGCGGCTGGCTGGCGCCACAGTGGCTGGTGGTGGTGTCGCTCGCGGTCGCGCTGAGCTTTGTGGTGTCGGCGATCCTCAATGCCGTCAGCGAACAGTTCTACCGCTGGCTGGAGCCGCGCCTGCCACCGGTCGACGAGGCCTCGCTGTCACCCAGCGACCGTCCCATCGAGGTCGGCGACGCCGAGGCGGTGGTGCTGGGCATGGGCCGCATCGGTCGCAGCGTCTACCGTCGCCTGACCAAGGAGTATGGACTCAAGGTACTGGGCGTCGATTCCAATCCCAAGAGTGTCAAGACGCTGGCCGGCAAGGGCTTCAATATCGTCGAGGGCGATGCCGTGGACTCGGACTTCTGGGACAAGATGCTGATGTCCTCCGAGGTAGAACTGGTGGTACTGGCGATGCCCCACCATGCCGGTAACCTGTTCGCCCTGAAGCAGCTGCGAAGCCGTCACTTCCCGGGCAAGATCACCGCCGTGGTCGAGTACCTCGAGGAGATCGACACCATCCGCGAACTGGGCGCCCACGCGGTCTACCACGTCTATGACGAGGCCGGCCGAGCCCTGGCCGACAGTGCGGCGGAGGAAGCAGGCATCATCTCGCGCACCGAACAACTCGGCTAGGACCTACCGCGCGCAGAGCCGTGCAACACCCAGACGCGCTCGGCCACGGGACTTGCCGTGGGCAGGCCGGATGCGGATACTCGGGGCTCTCATGGCCAAGGCGCGTGCTCAAGGCTCACGCCAAGGCCCCTTGCAAGCTCCACGACAAGGATGCATGGCGGTGGAAGACGTCTTTACCTGGCTGGGCGAGGCCCTTGGCACCCTGATTCGCTTTGTGGTCGATACCCTCGGCGCCTTCTTCAACAGCATCGATGACGCTGCCGCCGGCTTTATCGACGGCCTGTCTCGCTCGCTGGGCATCGCGCCGACCTTCTTCACCCTGGCGCTGCTGGTGCTGGGCCTGTTCTTTCTTTGGCGGGGTCTACGCGCGATCCTCGGTGGCTCCCCCATCGCCGCCCTGCTGTGGGCCCTGTTGGGCCTCTTGACCCTGGGCATGCTGCTGCCCTGAATGCGTCCCTGAAGCAGGCCGCATTCAGGGCCTGCCGAGCCGGTAGCACACAGCACAACGCCGCCCCGAGGGGCGGCGTTGGCATTGGTGACGGTGGCTCCGGGAGCGATCGTCGTCGCTATATCAGGCCAGCGCCTTTTCCACGATCTCGTAGACGTTGGGCGAGAGTTCCTCGCCACGGATCCGCTCCAGTTCGGCGCGCATCAGCGCCTGGCGGGCCTCGTCGAAGCGCTGCCAGCGCGTCAGCGGCGTGATGATGCGTGCGGCGATCTCGGGGTTCAGCCGGTTCAGCTCGATCACCACGTCGGCCAGCAGGCGATAGCCTTCGCCGTCCAGGCGGTGGAAGTTGACCCGATTCTGCCCGGCAAAGGCACCGATCAGCGCGCGCACCTTGTTGGGATTCTTCAGCGAGAAGGCCGGGTGTTCCATCAGATAGCGCACCCGATCCAGGGCGTCCGCCTGGGGACGGGTTACCTGCAGGCTGAACCACTGATCCATTACCAGCGGATCATGAGACCACTTGCGCCCGAAGGCCTTGAGCGCCGGATCGGCGATATCCGAGCGGCTACTGTGGACCAGCAACGTCAACGCATGGCGCACGTCGGTCATGTTGTGGTCGGCCTCGAACTGGACCTGGGCCAGCTCGATCGCCACCTCGTCCTCGATGCTCATCAGGTAGGACAGGGCGACATTCTTCAGGGCGCGCTGGCCAATCTGCTCGGGCGTGGGCGCGTAGGCGGCGTCACTCTGGTTGTCGCGATACAGTGCCAGCAGTTCGTCACGCAACTCATGCGCCAGGGACTGCTGGATGAAGGTGCGCGCGGCGTGGATGGCGTCCACGTCGACCAGCGGCTGCTGTTCGGCGATGTAGGCCTCGCTCGGCAATTGCAGCATCTCGGCCAGCACCGCCTTGTCGTCGTTGCCTTCCTCGATCAGTGCACGGAAGGCCTCGACCAGGCGGGTATCCATGACCTTCTCAACGCCATTGCGGTGGGCCGCGATCAGATCATCCAGGGCCAGCAGGGTCAGCCGCTGGCCGGCGTCCCAGCGGTTGAAGCCATCGCTGTCGTGGGCCATCAGGAAGGCCAGATCCTCCCGCGAATACGGGAAGGACAGCTTGACCGGCGCCGAGAACCCGCGCAGCAGCGAGGGCACCGGGGCTTCCTCGATATCGGTGAAGATGAACTCCTGTTCGTCTTCGCGCAGATGGATGACGGCGTCTCTGCCCAGGCTCTCACCGTCCAGGGTCATCGACAGGTCACGGCCGCTCTTGGTACCGACCAGGCCCAGGCGAATGGGGATATGCAACGCCTGTTTTTCCGGCTGACCAGGGGTGGCCGGCGTGCGCTGGCGCAGGATCAGCCGGTAGCGGGAGTTGGCGTAATCGTACTCACCGAAGGCGTCGATCTCCGGCGTACCCGCCTGGGAGTACCAGCGCATGAACTGACCGAGATCCTGTCCGGACACTTCGGCCATGCAGTCGACGAAGTCCTCGATGGTGACCGCCTGGCCGTCAAAGCGCGAGAAGTACAGGTCCGAGCCCTTGCGGAAGATCTCCGGCCCCACCAGGTTGGACAGCATCCGCACCACCTCGGCACCCTTCTCGTAGATGGTCAGGGTGTAGAAGTTGCCGATCTCGATGTAGGAGTCGGGGCGAATCGGGTGGGCCGTGGGCCCCGCGTCCTCGGCGAACTGGGCGGTGCGGAAGAACGATACTTCCTCGATACGCTTGACCGGCGCGGAATTGACCTCGGCCGAGAAGCTCTGATCGCGAAAGACGGTGAAGCCTTCCTTCAGCGACAGCTGGAACCAGTCACGGCAGGTAACGCGATTGCCCGACCAGTTATGGAAGTACTCGTGGGCGACGATGCCCTCGACCCGCTGGAAGGCAGCGTCGGTGGCGGTGTTGGGGTGGGTCAGCACCGCCGCCGAGTTAAAGATGTTGAGCCCCTTGTTCTCCATGGCGCCCATGTTGAAATCGTTGACCGCCACGATCATGAACAGGTCCAGGTCGTACTCGCGACCGTAGGCCTCTTCGTCCCAGCGCATGGCACGCTTGAGTGAGCCCATGGCGTGGTCGGTCTTGTCGAGGTTTTCTTCCTCGACCCAGATCTGCAGGGTGACGTCGCGGCCGCTCATGGTGGTGAAGCGGTCCTCGACCTTCTTCAGGTCACCGGCCACCAGCGCAAACAGGTAGGCGGGTTTGGGGTGAGGATCGTCCCAGGTCACGAAGTGGCGACCATCCGCCAGCTCACCCCGCTCCACCGGGTTGCCGTTGGACAGCAAGACCGGCTCACGGGTCAGGTCGCCGATCACGGTGGTCGAGAAGGTCGCCATCACGTCCGGGCGGTCCGGGTAGAAGGTGATGCGACGGAACCCTTCCGCTTCGCACTGGGTGCAGAACATGCCACCGGAACGGTAGAGCCCGGATAGCGCGGTGTTGTCCTCGGGCGAGATCTCGACCTCGGTGTCCAGAACAAACGCCTCCGGGGCACCGGTAATCGACAGTCCCTTG
>DJIP01000021.1 GCA_002433675.1 Halomonas halophila | reverse complement strand
CGGATGCGTACTTTACGGATCAGGACGGGCCTTGGCAAGCACTTCGTGTAAAAAAATTTCATACCGCCGTCATCGTGCTGACATCCCCGACGAGGTGACGACGAAGGCGACAGGAGTTTGCAGCGAACCGTCGGGGTCTACTCTGCTGCCCCTGCTCCTTATAGAGTGTCCAACTGACGTATCGCGTCGATCTAGGACTCGCCCTCATCCACGATACCGCCAAGCTCGCAGCCGATGCCCGCCGGAATCTGCTCATCTGGATTGGCAAGCCGCATTGCCAGGGCGAAGGTCCCGCTCGATGCATCGATCACCGGGTCCACGAGGATTACTTCCGCTGAATAGCGCTGCTCCACAGGGCTCGAAAGCGTTACCTCGATCACATCTCCCACTGCGATTCTTCCGTAGGCGGCCAGCGGCAGTGCCGCCTCGATGCGTAGCGGATCGAGCTGAACCAGTTCAAGCACCGGCGTGGCGTCAACGAATTCTCCCTCCTCCGCCAGGCGTTCGCTCACCCACCCATCGAAGGGAGCCCGCGTCGTGAGCTGTTGCAGACGTGCATTGGCGAGATTGACCTGCAGGCGGGCCAGGCGCAGCTCGGTATCGATCTCGTCACGCTCGCTTTCACTGAGCATATTGCGCTCGATCATGCGCTGGTTTCGTTGCATGCGGCGTGACGCATAGGCGGCGCGAGAACGCTCCAGATCGACACTGGCGGATTCGACATCCCGCATCAGCGAAAACAGCGGATCGCCACTGGCAACCCGCGCACCCGCCTGTACGTCGATTCGTTCGATGACGCCCGGCACCTGGCTCGACAATGCAGCCTGGCGACCTGGCTCCACCAGGCAGCTTATTTCACCAAAACCCGGTTCTTGCGGGTCCGTGTCCTGCGCCAGTGCCGGCGCAGCGATGCATCCCAGGGCAACGATCAGTGATCTCGCTGCTTTCATGCGCACTTCCTTTGTATGACGGAGACAAGGGTTAAACAACGATCGGCTATCAGTGCAGACCATGGCCATACAGACCTGCCAGCGGGAAAAACCATAGAGCGAGTGGAAGAAGTGAACGTCCCTCTTTCCCCGACACGCTACTCCCCTCTTCCGCTGAAACCCAGCTGGTCGTCTTCACGCCAGTCGGCTTCGAGTAGACGTGCCCGCTCACGGGCGTGGCGACGCTCCCTGGCCTGCTGTGCGCGGTGCAGTCGTGTACCAAGCCCGCCAAGACGGCGTTGCCAGCCATCCAGTTCTGTCAGCAATTCGTCCTCTTCGGACAGTACCCACTCGACGCTGCCCGGATCGCCCTGGCGAGCACAGCGTCCCATGATCTGACGATCGATTCGCGCGGCGTCGTGATGGCCCGCCAGGATCACGTGCAGGCCGCCCGCACTACGAGTCACCGGATCAAGCGGAATATCGGTCCCGCGTCCTGCCATACTGGTGGCAAGGGTGACCGCTCCAGGCGCCCCGGCTGCGGAGACGACCGCCGCTTCGTCGGCGTCCTGGCGAGCACTCAGTACTCGGTGCGCAATGCCGTTGTCCTCAAGTCTCGCGGAAAGCGCTTCGGCGTCAGCGAGGCTTGCGGTGGTCACCAGCACCGCACGCCCCTTTGTGACAAGAGCAGGAAGGCGCTGGCAGATCCATTCCCACTTGGCCATCTTCGAGTCGCAACGCGTCACCTTGCCAAGGCGGCGCCGGCTCGGCCGGTGGGGTGGTACCGTCACCACCTTCCGCCGATAGGTGGTCCAGAGTTCGCGCCGTACCTCCCTGGCCGTACCGGTCATCCCCGACAGGTGGCGATAGCGGCGAAAGAAACGCTGGTAGGTCAGGCGCGCCAGGGTAACGTTGGGGTCGCTGGGCTCGCACCCTTCGCGGCGCTCAATCATCTGCTGAAGCCCTTTTTCCCAGCGTCGATCCTCCATCACCCGGCCGGTGTGCTCATCGATGATCAGCACCTTGCCATCGCGTACCAGGTAGTGGACATCGCGTTGAAAGTGGTGCTGCGCCAGCAGGGCCTGCTGGATCAACCACTGTTGACGGGAACGCCCCTGCCAGTGTCCGGCAGTCGCCTGGCGGGACAATCGCTCGACCTGAGATTCCAGGTAACGCTTGCCGCTGTCGGTCAACAACAGCTGCCCCTGTTCCCGCACGAAGTGCTCGTCCTCGACGAAGCGCTTCGCCATGGCGATGGCTTCATCGACGAGCGCAATATCCAGTGCACCCTCGCCGGCAGGGCCAGACAGGATCAAGGGAGTCCGAGCCTCGTCCATCAGCACACTGTCGGCCTCGTCGACGATGGCGAAGTGCAGCCCCCTGAGCAGCAGCCTGTGGCTGCTGATTCGCCCCTGCAGTCGTGCAGCGTGGGCGCTCAAGGGGTGGCGCCTGGCGCCCAGCACCTGAGTGTCACGCAGGTAGTCAAACACCAGTTCCTTGTTGGTGCAGTAGACCACGTCCGCCGCGTAGGCCCTGCGCCTTTCCGCGGTGGTCATGCCGTGAACCACCGAGGCCACCGTGAGACCAAGCCGGGCATAGACTGGCCCCATCTTGTCCGCATCCCGCTTCGCCAGGTAGTCGTTGACCGTAATGACGTGCACCGGGATACCAGCCAGGGCGGCGGTGGCGGCCGGCAGGGTGGCCGTCAGGGTCTTGCCCTCACCGGTCTGCATTTCCGCTACCTGGCCCTTCAGCAAGACCATGCCTCCCAGCAGCTGCACATCGTGGTGTGCCATGCCCAGTTCACGCCGTGACACTTCCCTGATCAGGGCGAAGGCTCGCGGCCATAGCCAACCACTCGGGCCCCGGCGGCGCAGCGCCTGGCGCAGAAGGCCAGCCTGCGCATCGAGGGCGGTGTCATCGAGTCGTGACAGCTGCCGCGCATAGCGGTGAATGACGGGAAGGCAGCAACGCAGCGCCCATCGCCTGGCCATGGAGGGCCAGCCGAGGCTGGCCCGCAGCCCGTGCCAGGCTCGTTCCAGTGCGTTTGGCGCTGACACCGGGCGTTCGGCGCGGTTGATGACGTCCGCGGGGGCTCGCGTCAACATTGACTTAGCGCTCGAACAGGCGCAGGAACGAACGCCGAATCTGCCGCCACACGCGGAACCCGATCGGCTCCGGTGCGTGCTCAATTCGCACCTGGACCCGTTGGCCCAGGTGCACCCTTGCAGCGCTCTCGATCAGGCCGGTGGCACTGAAGTCCGCCAGATGATGCCGACGAAAGGCTCTCAGCGGCTCGCTTCCCCCAGACGCCGCCATGGGATCCAGGGCGACATCGCCTCCGCCCTTCTGAGTGAGACTCAGGCTCGGCACCTCGTGACTGGCGCCAGGGGACAGCCTCAGCAGGTGCGAGGCGATGACCTTCGCATCACCGCCGGTACGCACGCTGACGCTGCGCCGGTCGTCGCGCACAAGCTCCGCCTGATGGGTCGGCACCAACGTCCGCACTCGCAGGTCAGCGGATCTGACCAGCACCCCGAGGGCCTGGCCGCGCCGCACATGGCTACCCAGATGGCGGGCTCCCTCGGGCATCATCCAGCGCCCATCGTGGGGGCTGGTCAGCAAGGTCGCCGCCGCTCTGCGCCCAGCATCGGCCAGCTGAGCATCGACCAGGCGCTGGGTCTCCGCCAGCACCGACAGCGCCTGCGGGTCGCGGATATCGGCCTTCTGCTGCTGCTGAATTTCCCGAACTCTGGCCTCGAGCAGCCTCACCTCGGTGTCGAGTTCCGGCGCCGCGATACGGGCAATCGGGTCGCCAGCGCGAAGCGGTTGTCCTTGTGTCGCCATCAGCTCAACCAGCTCACCACTGACGCCGGCCCGCAGGCGCGAGGGCTCGGCAGAATCGATCACTCCCTTGAGAGTGGTGGCATGGGGCGCGGGCACCAACAGCAGGCCCGCCAGCAGCAGAGCCAGACCGCCGAGCAACCAGCTCCAGGCGCGAGTACGGGAACCTTCGAGTTGACTATCCACGGACATCGCCTTCAACAGCTTGAACAGGGGCAACAGCAGCGTCATGGTCACCGACCAAAGCGCCAGCAAAATGCCGATGAACAGGTACTGGGTGGCGACAAAGGTGGCGATGACCACCATGATCACCAGCCGGTAGACGAAGGACAGCACCGCGTAGGCCACCATCCACCAGGCCTCCTTGAGCGAACCGGCCTGACCGCTGACATCGCGACGTCCCAGCAGGTAACGCTTGACCACGTAGTTGAGCTGCTGGTTGGCGCGGGAAAACAGATTCGGAATTTCCAGGTAGTCGGCCAGCACGTAGTAGGCGTCGAAGCGCAGCAGCGGGTTGCCGTTGAACATCAACGTCGAGACACCGCCAATCAACATGACGTTGAAGGCCAGCGAGCGAACAACGCCAGGCTCGGCCATGGCCCACAGCAGCATGGCCGCGGCCGCCAGCCAGAGTTCGACCAGCACCCCGGCCGCCCCGACCAGCATGCGCTTGCCCTTGTCCGGGCAGGCCGCAGCGGCGCTGGCGTCGACGTAGGGTACCGGGAAAAAGACCAGCAGCATCACCCCGATCTCGTGGACCTCGCCGCCCGCGTCGCGGGTGGCCCAGGCGTGCCCCAGTTCGTGCAGGGTCTTGATCAACGGGTAGACCAGTGCCATCAGCAACAGATTGTCGACCCCCAGCACCCGATCGGCCAGGTTGTCGCTCAGCTGCGTCCAGTGGATGCCTGCGACCACCAGCGCCAGCACCACGGTCGCCAGCCAAAGCACCGCGCCCAGCGGGCCCAGCAGCGGCCTTACCAGCGGGTAGCTCGCGGCGACGAAGCGCTCCGGATCCAGCAGCGGCATGCGGATGCCCAGCGGCGACTTGATCAGCTGCAGCCACTTGCTGCGACGCTGCCGCGTCTGACGCCGTGACAGTTCCTCGATATTGATGTCTTCGTGCCCCGACAGCAGATTGGCACGATGCAACCGACCGATCAGGGTGACCAGTTCCTGCTGTGTCGGCATGGCTTCGCCCAACGACCGGCTGGCCTGATGCCAGATGTCGTCGAGGGTGCGTCGTCCATCGAGTCGCCCGATGATCTGATAGGACTCCGGCGTAAAACGATGCACCTGTCCAGTCAGGGAATCGTGCAGCACGTACCACGGCTCGCCGCGATACTCGTGGCGTGACAAACGCGCATGCCGGCGCAGGCGCAGGCGGAGATTGGCGACGCGGTGCCAGTGCTGGCTGAACAGTGCGGTGGTCATGATTCACCCCCACCAGCGCCACAGCGTCAGCTTGAGCCAGTCTCGCAGCCCGCGGGTCCAGATCTCGATCAGCGGACCTTCGCCGACCTTGACCCGCGCAATACCCGACAACCCAGGGCGCAGCAAGCGTTCCACCTGCTGGGGGTCAACCTCGCTGGCGTTCATCTCCAGGCGAGCCTCGACGATAAAGCGGGTCTGACCTTCACCGCTGGTGCTCCGAGGTGTGATCCGCTCGACCACCAGCGGCCAACGCTTGCCGGTCATCGAGGCCAGCACCATCGAGCCATGCTGGGCCGGCGCCAGATCATCGATACGACCCTCGGGCACGGCCAGGTCCAGGCGAAACCCGTCCAGCGGAGAGATGCGAAACAACTCCTCGCCCTGCTCGGTCACCGCGCCCAGTCGCTGGGTCAGGTCGCCACTGACCACCACCCCATCGAAGGGCGCGACCAGGGTGGCCCGATTGAGCCTGGACTCGACCAGCGCAACGCGCGCCTCAGCCTGCTCGCGTTGGGCTGCCAGCACGTTGAGCCCGGCGCGATCACCACGCGCACGGGACTCCTGCTCCTGGCGGGACAGCTTGGCGATTTCGCTCTGCCATTGCAGCCGTTCCAGCAGCAGCTCGCGGGTTTCCATGCTCGCCAGCACCTGCCCGCGCTCGACTCGATCACCGGCTCGCACGCTGGTTGCCTCGAGATACCCCCGGAACGGCGCCGAGATCACCCGCTGCACGCGACTTTCGACGGTCACCTCCGCCGCCACCTCGTCCACCGTGGTGATCAAGGTAGAGACAGCCAGCAGCGCAACCAGCGCCAGCACTGCCAGCTTGAGTCCGAGATGCCCCGGGCCGAGCAAGCGCCCCAGTTGCTCGCCAGCCGATGCCAGCGCCTTGACCACCAGCGGCCGATCGTTGCGTCTTTTTTCCTCAAGCGCCCGGGTGCATAGCGCCAGCAGACTCTCCAGCGCCTCGATCTCATCGAGGGTAAAGGGCCGATCGCGTTCCAGGGTCACAGCACCACGCGCGACCCCGTCGTCGATGCAGGGCACGCTGACCACCGAGGACACACCGCCGAGGGCGACCAGCTCCTGATGGGCCCGCTGAACACCGCCATCGTGCGGCCCTGCCGCGCCCTCCACGGGAGGACATGCCACACTGGCCAACTGATCGAGCGCCTCATCCATGGCCGCCGCCGTGGCCTTCACCCGATTCATCTTGCGGTTGAACTGCGCACTGTGGGAAATCTGCAGCACGCGACAACTGGCGCCGCGGCGCCAGCCGAGGCTCACGCGCTCGGCACCGAACTGCTCGGCCAGGCGGGTCACCAGCTGTGCCGAAGCTGCGGCGAAGCTAGCCTCCGACAGCACGCCGGCCAGCAGGGACAGGCGGTCCCCGAGTACCACCTGGTGTCGCAGCATGTCTTCTTGCCGCTCACTCAACAGGTCCCGTTCAAGCGCGGCGACGCCTTCCTCGAGTCGCTGCATCAGTGGCACCAGGGATTGACGTGCCCGCGCCACACCGTCGTCGGAGGTGTCGCGCAGGCCAGGCGGAATCGCCAGGCTCAGCGCTACCGCGCCTGCCACCTTGCCATCCATGCTCACCGGATAGCCGATGCCCAGGTGCGCCTCATCCAGTTGGCTGACCATGCCACTGGC